>NZ_CP107036.1:4800000-5150618 GCF_029542085.1 Sphingobacterium sp. ML3W
TTTAAATAAAGAAGGAAAGGCCGAAAGCATCAAAATGAAGGGAATTTCCCCCAATATTGATTTTAGCTTTGATTTTCAGGACTTGGATCTTCGTCGTAAACCTTAAATAACAGAATAGGACAATTTGTTTACCTAAGAAATAGAATTAAAACTGTCCAAATTTTACATTTAGATGCAACGAAGGCGGACGGATTTTAATTATAATTACTATTCAGTGTTTGGTTAAGTTCTAATGGCGTAATACGGCTGTATCATGGATATCAAATGATTTGATAAGTCCAGACCCCTGAAAGGAAACTCGGACACCAACAATCTTTCCGATTCCAGTAAGAAACAATCCCTGATAGGCGAGTTTGTCATTCAGCTCTATCTTAATCTTCCCCGCATTGGATATGCATTTGACTGATACAGGTGAAGAGAAGTCGACTCCAAAAGCAGATAGATTGTTGGTAGCTCCTTCCAATAATTGCTCCCCAATCCACAATTGGAGTTCTCCGACACAGCCTGGTTTGGAGAGTGGAATCATAATTATTCCATCTGTTCCTAAGAGTGTTATTCCGCTTTGTTGACAAGGCACATTAAGTTGTCGATATGTATTCTGAATGGCCAGGGATAAAGTGAAATTTTTACTGTCGATATTCCATCCCCTGGAAACCTGTGTTAATACAAATTCTGGTATTTCGGAATTGTAGTTATTGGTATTTTGTGGTAAATCCTGTTGCTTCAGACCCTGCCAGTCTCCATGATCAATCATTTCCTTGGGCAGATATATTGGGACAGGTTCCTTCGTTATGAATCCCATCCAATCTTCGGATTCTATAAAAATATCATGCTCTTTAACAATCGAGTCATTGAGGACCAATTTTGCCCGGTAATATCCCGGACGGTAATAGGTACTGGCATGTTCGTGACGGTTTTTATCAACTTTTACCCTTCTTTTTGAATCCCAGTTTTGTTGAATAAAGACACTGTCTGCATTGGAATGGCTTGCATCGTACTCGAATATGACTGTATTGGGTACCCCTGTTGTTACAGGTTTACTACTAAAGCTGATTTTACGATAGGATAATTCATTCCTTGATTTTCCTCGAAATCTATTGACCCCTATCAGAAATCCTGTTAATATTAGCAGGATAAGACAGCCATATACTATTTTAGCACGAGGTCTTCTCTTGCGCTCTTCTTTATTGTTTTGATCAGTGATTGGGATGGAAGATATCAGTGAGCGCCAATTCGAGAATCCCGAAAATTTGGCTAAAGCATCTAATGTGCTTAAATTGGGATTGCTATTGTATTGTACCTTTCCCCAGATTCTTTTGAGGGTGCTTGTGCTGAGGACAACATTGGTTTCCTTATAAATCAATTCACTCAGGTTATCAAAATCCTGCGATTGCCAACCTGCGCTACTTCCCCACCCGACTTTTTCTTCGATGAGTTCCTTGCATTTGTTTATATGGTGTTGATTTTCAGTCATATTTAATCAAGATTAAACTTGCACAGATTTGAACAAGCCATGAATTCAGGATATATCCATTGCGAACTATCTTTATCAAAGTATATTTTGCAATGCCTAATATAAACATCAAATCTTTTAACAATATGATTAAATTTAAAATTACATGCTGCTTGTGTTTACTCTTTTCTTTGCTGTCTATAGCATCAGGACAGGAGCCCGTCAAAACAAATTTATCTTTGGATAATTTATATCCGGTCAACAGGACGGTGACCATAGAAAAGGACAGTACAGGAACACCTGTCTTACATATTAATGGTCGGCCCAATGCTGGTATCGCATGGATAAAAGATAGTTCTTTTAAAAATGGTTATATCGAATTCGATGTCAGAGGAAAAGACCTGTTGCAACAGAGCTTTGTGGGGATAGCATTTCACGGAGTTAATGATACAACTTATGAAGCCGTATATTTCCGGCCATTTAATTTTTATGCAACGGATCCGATAAGAAAGAAGCATGCGGTACAATATATCGCGCTACCGACCAATGACTGGCCCCATCTGAGAGAGCAATTTCCAGACAAATACGAAGCGCCCATAACATCTGTGATGGATCCTAACGATTGGTTTCATGTAAAGCTCCTTGTAGTCGGACAAACGATCAAAATTTATTTTAATTCGGATACTACCCCAGTACTTGAAGTTCAATCTTTACATGGAAAATCCGATGGAAAAGTGGGATTTTGGACGGGACATACATCGGATGGTGACTTTAAAAATCTAACTATTACTGCTAAAAATTAAAAGTATGAAGCTGTTGACACAAGGGCTAATCTCATAAAAACTACCTTCTTGTTACTTAATTCAGAAGATTTATTCCGTAAATTTGTCCTGGAGGCAACAAGCTTATGGAAAATAAGAAGATTTCGATATTGTATGTTGACGACGAGGAAAATAATCTATTTTCCTTTAAAGCGACATTCCGGTTAAAATATAAGGTGTTTACGGCTATAAATGGCGCCGAAGCAATAGAACTTGTCAAAAACAACCCCATTGATATCATTATCACGGACCAGCGGATGCCAGAAATGACGGGTGTGGAGTTTTTGGAAGAAATCATAAAAATTGATGCGGCTCCAATGCGCATCCTTTTAACAGGGTATGCCGATATGGCTGCAGTGGTCGATGCTGTCAATAAAGGGAAGATATTTCATTACCTCAATAAACCCTGGAGTGAGAAAGAGCTCGATCAAACAATTCAACGCGCTTATGAAGTGTATACTGAGCGGCAAAAAATAATTGAAACAAATGCGCTGCTAGAAACCTCTAATGATCAATTGGAATTTATGCTACGTCAGAAGCTGCTATCCTAAAAAATCAGTTTTTAGGATAGCAGATCTTATTTGCTCGGTATCCTAACCGTAAATGTTGTTCCTGTATTTGGTGGCGATTGCACATCGATTGCCCCCTGTAGCTTAAGTAGGGCGTTCTGTACATTATATAAGCCAAATCCCATTCCTTTGGCCTGATCACTGCCTCTAAAGAATAACTTGAAAATATCACCGATATGTTCGGGAGAAATTCCAATACCATTATCACTCACGACAATAGTAGCATGTTTGTCAGATACATCGACCGATAATTTGACAAATGGATTCGTCTGCTCTTTTTGCTGATATTTAAAAGCATTGGATAGTAGATTGTGCAAGATTAATTCCAGTATGGCTTTATCACAATGAAATGGCTCTTTCTGCTCCACATGAATATCAAATGTTACATCCTTATTTTGTGTGTACATTTTATAGAATTGTCTAACATTGCCGAAAAGTTCATCAAAATTAATTTCAGAGAGCATGAGCTCACCTCTCCGCAACAGATAGTAGTCCCTTAGACTATCAATGTAGGCATCCAGACTGACCAAGGAACTATCCATCAAGGTAAGCAACTCGTGGATGCGGTCTATGTTGTTAAATTCTAGTCCTAGTTTTACCGCAGAGAGTACGCCAGTTAAGGGATCACGTAAATCATGGCTCACACTATATGCAAACTTATCGAGCTCATCGTATGCTTTCTGCAATTCTTGGTTCTTTGTCTCCAATAATGAATTTGCGACATAAAATTTATTCGCCTCTTCGATCGCAGAGATAATTTCTTCACGCATCCAGGGTTTGCGAACGAACCGAAATATATGCCCCTTATTGATCGCATCTATAACCGTATCCATGTCTGCATAGGCGGTCAATAGAATACGGATTGGCTTAGGATAATCTTTTTTGATGCGGTGGAGAAAATCTATTCCCAGTTCCCCAGGCATACGCTGATCACAAAAGATCACACGGATATCCGGGTTGGAAAGAAGTATTTTTTCGGCTTCGGCAGTATTTGATGCGGTATGAATGACATAGTCGTATCTAAAATTTGCTTTAAAACCAACCAAGTTATTTGCTTCATCATCAATATATAATATTTCAATCTCCGTCTGCATAATTTTTATAATCTGGTTTTTTTCCAAAATGAACGAAATTAATGATAATTTATCGAATTCATTGGGTTTACTTTGGCATCAATTTGTTTGTTGTACAGGAATGTGTAATGTAAAAGCTGTTCCCTCTCCTATTTCTGATTCTACAATAATCTTACCATGATGTTTTGCAATAGTATTATAGGCAATAGACATGCCTAGTCCTGTTCCTTCACCTACATCTTTTGTCGTAAAAAAGGGTTCAAAAATTCGGTCTCGAATGTTTTCTGGGATGCCGATACCGTTGTCTGCTATTTTAACATAAATAGCGGATTGATCAGCTGTAAGCCCCGTTTCAATACTTAGTTTCCCTCCACTTTTCCCACCGAATTTTTTGCCTATGGCATACACTGCGTTAGTGATAATATTCAGAAATACCTGATTCAGTTTTCCGGCATGGCATTCGATCTTTGGTAGATTTGCAAGATGTTTTTCTACCTCTATCGAATTGTTTATTACGTTGTTAAGTATTATCATGGTGGACATCAGGCCTTCATTGATATCCGCAAATTTTAAGGTGTCTTCGTCGACACGAGAAAAGATACGTAAACTTTTTACAATTTCTGCTGTTCGATGAGCACCTTCGTCCATTCCTTTCAATAGATAATCTACTTCGGTCTTCAGATATCCAATATCCAAATCATCTTTAAATTTTTTGATCTGTGACTGTTTTTCACTATCGGAAAGGCCCGTAGTAAATGCAATACGCTCAACTTCGTCCAGTGTTTCCCAGATCATATTGATGTCGCGCTTTAGTGGGGCGACATTGGAAGTGACAAAGTTGATCGGGTTATTTATCTCATGAGCTACTCCTGCAGTCAATTGCCCTAAAGAAGCCATTTTTTCGGCTTCGACAAGCTGTGACTGGGCTTCTTTCAGATGTGCCAATGTTATTTGTAGCGACTCATTGGATTCTTTTAGTTCATGTGTCCGTTCATCTACCTTTTGTTCTAACACCGTATTCTGCTCACGGATAAGTTGCTCATTTTCCAGAGAGATAGCCAATTCTCGTTGTTGGGACTCTTCTTTTTCCTGTTTAAGTATATTGATACTGTATGCCAGACCAAAAGAAAGTAAAGCCATTTCGATAACTGAGGCAATTTGTACCGAATTGCTCGTAAAGTTGTTATAGTCTAATATCCCATAGTCTTTTAATAAAAATACTACGGATCCCAATAATAGAACAGTCCAGCCATAGACAAAGTATTTCGCCGGCCTATATCCGCTGATCATGATGCGGTAGGATAAATAGAGGACAAATAATGAACCTATACCAGTGGTCACTTGCATCACAAAAAATGCGGGCTGTGTCCGATTGAACAATGCGAGGATGGTACCAAGGGCAAATAATATGATAAAGATCGTGATTATCCGTTTTGATCGAGGAGCATTCTTCTCTAATTGGAGAAATGAACCTGCGAAGAGAAGGGCGTTAAGTCCAGACAAACAGCCGAAAATAATCGGACCTTTGGTCGCAAAATAAGGCCAGTTAGGCCATAAATATTGAAAACTATAGCCTTTGATACCCATTTGAGTGATCCCTGCACAAACAACATATAGGACATAATAGAGGTAGCCCTTGTCCCGAACAGAAAAAAACAGAAAAAGGTTGTATATCGCCATAATGAATACGATACCAATATAAATACCACTAAGGAGGCTATCGCTATTCATCTGCGCCATAAATTTGCGTTCGCTACTTAAGTAGATCGGCAATATAATTTGCTCGATACTTTTAATGCGGAGAAAAAAGGTCTTTTCCGACTGACAGTGCAGATGAATGTCAAACACATAATTGGGAACTTTATATTTTCTGATCGAAAAATTCTGATGTTCTCCCAGTTTAATGGATTGATATGTGCCATTCTCATTAGGACTATATAGTTCAATCTCATCCAGCAATGGATAGGCGATTTCCAGAAGAAGATCTAAATCTTGTTTGGTATTATTTTTAACAGGTAGACGCAACCAGATGGCATTGGGCGATGTCCCTAGGTTAGGCACCTCACTGTTCAGCGATTGAAAGGTCGATGATGATGAAACTGTTGAAAAATCTGAGGTTTCGGGGCCTGTATAGCGCTCGAGCATATGACCAATCAGCAACCGTTGCCCAGATTGATCAATAGTGAGCTGGGCACGTGATGGTAGGCTTGCGAGAATAAAAATACAGATCAGGAAAAACCAGCACTTCATCTTTAGGATACTATTTTTTTGCTTGTGCGATTACTAAATTCATGGAGACTAAAAAGCAGCCCGATTCATCCAATTGGTTTAATGTGAGCTGAAAATTGTCGTATTCGGTTTGACTTAATTTACCTTTTTCAAACATTTCCAACAGTATCTTGTCCAGAAATAAATAACGGTTGGCTTCTTCTCTGGAGCTTGTAACCATATTGAATGTTTGTAGTTGAACCTGTTGAAATCCATTTGCAAGGAGATCAGCCGTTAGCTTATTGCCTGCCCAACCATTATTGACCTTCTCTTCGGTCAAGTAATGACATATCTTGGCCTCTATCTCAACATGTTGTGTGTAGAAAGTCAGGCTATTCCAGATTGTCTCCACAATGACCAACGGTTGCTCTTTGCGCAATATGCGATAGACCTCCTGAAACATGTTTTGTGGAGCTGTTAGATGCTGAACAAGACGTTCCATCCGTATGCCTGAAACGCTTTCATTCTCGAAACCGAGCTGATACACCTCGCCCTGTACGAAATTGACGTTGCTGAGGTCCTTACTGCCTGACTTGGCATGATCAATCAATGTAGCATCATGGTCAATGCCAATGACCTGTACATTGCTGCCTAACATATTTGCAAGGTTAACAGCGTCCATCCCGGTACCGCAGCCCAAATCGGCAACGAGCCCTTCTTTGATGGTGTTAAAAGGGCTATAGGAATGTATTTTTAGTTGCTTGAGAAAGTCTCCGGTATCCTGTAAATAACCGGCGCTATAGTGTTTAGTATCCATTACAAAATATTTAGATTACGATGATCTACTTGGAGATCTGCCGATGTATGGTTCAAATTTTTTATGACTTCGTCGAGATCCCAACGATCTAAATTGGGAATATCTATTTGATAGTGAATTTCAATCTCTTTATTTCGCAAGGTTTCTATCCTGACAATATTGGAATTGTTTCGGAGCGAAAATATTGCCTCCTTGTTTTCTTGATCAGCTTCGGTTAATGTGTCCAGATTTCTCATGATCATAACCGTTGCCAATAAATCCAATTTGGGATAGTAAAAAGTCCCATTGTTACCAACGCTGGTATCTCTTCGATAACCGACGCTCTCGGCCAGTTTTACTGTATATGGAGCGCATAGTGCAAACAGTGACTTGATCCCGATCTGTGTACTGATTGCTGCTCCCGCCCTTGTAAGGAAGATACTGCCGATGCCATATCCCGCGATCTCACGGGAATTCCATAGGCCACAGCCTTCTCCCGTACCATGTAGTGCGTAGTCGTAAACTAAATCGTAGACACGTGCATCCATAGCACCAGTAGCCTGTTCTATCGGTAGTGGCTCACTTCCTCCGGCGGCATGTATCCGAACACCTCCATATACCTTCTCACCATCAAGTGACTCTACAATAAGTACAAATGATGCCGGATTATACATCCAGTCATTTTTGGATGAAGTAACTTTCTTGACACCTATTGCTGTCAAGACATGGGCGTGCCCTTCTATAAAACGTTCACAGGTCTTAGGATCGTCGATAGCACGAAATGCTCTCAGTCTAACTACCGGACGTCCATCGTTGAATAATAATGCCACCGAAATGCTTTAATTTATCGTTGAAACACAAAACTAATCAATAAAAAGCAAAGCTGTTTATTGGTTTATCAAATAAACAGCTTTATGATCTGCCTTTTACAAAAAGAGTATCGGTTCTGTCTTTGACTGTTCAGTGAGAAATTTTTGGAGGGGGGTAGCAGCAGCGTAAGCTCTCTAAGTGAATTACCAAAACAACGAGTACGTCTGCCATGGCACATCTTCGATAGGGTTGGGTTGGGTTTTTCGGGACATAGGTTTCGTAAAACGGCGTGTTGTAATTGTGAAAATTAGCTTGAAAATCTCTGCGCGACTGAAAAGTACGATATGAAATGATGAAATTTTAGTAAATTGTCGCTGATTATGATCAATTTAACTTTATGGTTAAGGCAGGGGCAGCAAGTCATTCCGGGGATATTTTCACTTCGGACATCGCTGCGTTATGCTTTTTTGCTGGGAGTATCCTGTTATCTTTTTTTAATTATTTTTCAACCTTTTGGAACTTACAATTTCGAAGATTCTAGCAAGTACCTACTATTAGCCGGCTATGGAGGTATTTTCGCTTTTTCTTACCTATTAATTTCTGCCTTCCTGTCCAATGGGAAGGAATGGACGGTAAGAAAAGAATACCTACGTATGCTGTTGGTGTATATATCAGCTTCAATGTTGAATTTTTTATACAATAGTAGTATTGTTAGTCAGGTACCCATGCAATGGATTAACTTGCTATATATGGGGCTTTATACCCTATCACTCTATGTGCCAATTGGGCTGATCTATTTTTTAACAATCACATATACGAATAGGGCTAAAACGACTGTGCCCGTCGCGAACTCAGCTTCTCTGAAATCAGCACCTTCGGTTTCGGTACAGGCGAGCTTATCTGAACAATCCAACAACATCTCCCAAAATCCCACTTCTCCGAGACCGAAGTGTTTAACGGATCAGTTTACTGTTATTTCCGAATATAATACTATTGTTAGTCTTCCTAATGGGAGTCAAAGGATAGATTTTGGGAGGCAAGATTTTATATTTGCCAAATCCATGGATAATTATTGCATAGTCTATTTTTACGAAGGTAAAAAGGTGAAAAAGGAGATCGTGCGTATTACGCTAGGGAAGCTAGCCGAGCTGCTGACGGGTGCAAACATCCACCGCTGCCATAGATCATATCTGGTTAACCTTGATAAGGTACTGAGCAAAGAGGGCAATGCGCAAGGATTTGTATTGCGTTTCGGAGATATGGACGAGTATGCTTTGGTATCCCGTTCGATGCTTCATTCGGTAAAATCCTACTTACTGAACTAATCTTGTTTAATTAATTCTAAGGTGCTGTTTACCATCCGTCCCTAATCTTTGCCATTCGCCACTTATTTTTGTCTGTTGTTGAACTGAAATTTAGTTTTGTCCCAAAAAGTTATGAATCGTACAAATTTCAATTTATTTGTTTTGTTTTTGTTTTTCGGAATCTATTTTGTTTTGGATCAATTATTCTTTGCAAAAGTTCAGACCAAAATGACCACCCTCCTTCACAACAGAACCTTGGGTCATATGTCAACCTATGCACTTAGCTTACCCCCCCTGCTCATAGGAGCGTTTTTACTTCGCCCAAAAGATCAGGATACCATGGTTTCTAAATTTGGTTTAAATGGATCATTCCTATTGGGGCTATCTATCAGCGGGTTGGAAACACTCCCGATGTTTATCGGGTATGCATTTAAGTTTTCTTTAATCGAGCAGCCCGAATTCAATTCTTTGATGATTAATACCCTCTCTGCGGGATTGTTTGAAGAGCTTATCTTTAGGGCTTACTTTTTTGGTCTAGTTTATCGGTACACTCGCTTGGGTTTTATTCCTGCTATTCTGTCAACTTCGTTCGTATTTGCCTTATTGCATCTATATCAAAGTCAAGATCCGATGGAATTGGCGCTCATTTTTACGACAACATTTTTAGGATCGGTATTGTTTGCCTGGTTGTATACCGAGTGGAAGTTTAATCTCTGGGTTCCGATTGCTTTACATATCTTGATGAATCTGGCTTGGATGCTCTTTGATGTCGATGATAACGCCGCAGGGAACTGGTACGCGAATATCTTCCGCTTTTTGACGATTGCGATTGTTATTACATACACAGTAATTAGGGCAAAAAGAGTGTATGGCGGTCTTCAGGTAAATCGAAAGACACTTTGGCGAAAATGCTAGATTTATTGTGGATGAAAAAGACCATAATTACGATAGCCGCTACTCAAATAGCGATGAATTTAGCTTGTTGGCTTTTTGATATTTATATTGGGAGGTAAGAACCCCTGAATACCAGTATTTTTTTTGGCACAGGAATCGCTATCTTCACCCTTATGAAAAGACTGCTATTTTTACTCCTGTGTATACTAGTCGGTGGGACTATTTCCATGGGAATCTCAGGCTGTGGTGACGGAGCGAAAAAGACGGATACCCAAAAGGGAGATTCTACTCAGGTGGATTCGGTTACGGTCAAGAATACTGCCGTAACGGAGAAATTTCCTCCATTGCCGATCAACTATGATCAGACAAAGGTATTGAAAAACCTCTATGTGATTGACCGTGCTGGTGTGGTGTTGCGTCAGGGGGCGGACGAAAGTGCTCCGACACTTGGAAAGTATCCTTATGGTACAAAACTGGATGTAATCGGTGAGGAAGGAGAGTGGATTGCTGTGATGGATCGTGTTCAACGGGATTATAAAGGGGCTAACGGTGAAGCTAATGATGTAACACGATGGGAAAAAGTATATGTGGCCAAATCTAAATTGGGCAAGCAGGATAAAATCACAATATCGCCCAAGGATTTAAATATCATTGTCTCACAGACGGTGAACGGAAAAGAAAGCTATTACGAAAAAGGGCATCCATTGGATAAATATCTTCTTGTGGAATTAATAGATGAACAGACTTTTTTAGCGGCCCGAAATACGGCAAAAAATTATATGATCAAGGATACACTGTCCTATACTAAAAACGGCAAGATCCTGGAGTTGCCGCTAGAAAATGGGAAAAAGCTGACTTTTACAGATAAAGATATTGACAATGAGTTGGAATCTATGTATTCGTACATGGGGCATTACGATTTCCTGAATGCCTTTGCTGTTGCGGGAAACTATTGGGAAAGTGCTGATGTACGCCTTTTTGACCGAAAGGACGGTCATCTTATCGTGGAATGTGGTGATTATCCATTCTTTTCTGCTGACAAAAAATACTTGATGGCTTTCCATGCTGATCCCTATGAATCGACAGGTGACCTGCAACTCTTCCACGTGAAACAAGGGAAAGTAATACCGATGATTTCGGTAAGTTTTAAAGAATGGATGCCGACGTGGAAAGAGGAACTGCTATTTTGGGGTAAAGATGGACATATATATACCGCGGCAAACCATATAAATGGTTATTGGGGAGAAGAAGGTGCCCTGAGTGAAAGGTCTCAATTTATCAGAATTAAGCTGCTTGAACATTAAAATAAGGTCATTTTCCGAATTAATTTGATGGTATAAAGCTGTGTTGGAACTATTTTCTGTTTTAAGTAAAACTATTCCAGAGCGCGCCTGTTGTATTCCATAAAATAGATTATAGTTTGTAATTTAGCTGGATGAAACTAAAAATACTATCGTTAATTGCCGCACTATGTTGTTCATTTTCGCTAGTAAAGGCTCAGAAGAAGCCTTTACAAGAGCATAATAGATGGATCTGGGGCCCTTCTGTGGGGTATCAATATCAGAGCGGAAATTTCCTAAAAGTTTCAGGCTGGGGCCTATTTGCGCCAAACGACTTTCAGTATATGAAAATAGATGCTGGTGCCAATTTTAGCTGGATGGAAAACAAAACGACGGTAATTCCGGAAGTAGGGTTTACTTATTACCTGAATGACTTTGTCCTTTTCCCATTTGTCAAAGCTGAATTGACACCATATACCATTACTCCTAAAGTTGGAGCAAGTTTATTTTCAATTGTCGACTTGGGTATAGGCTATGGCTTTGATTACAACACAAAGAAAAATTTCAAGCCAATAGATGGTTTCACGGTATCTGTAGGTGTGAATATACCATTGAATTTTCATCTTTATTAAATGATGGGTTATGCAAAATAGAAATATACTTTGGGTAAGTTGTATGGTTATTTTGCTCGCTTTTGGAAAAAAGGCAGCAGCACAAGACCATTTGATCGGTCCGACCCTGAGCTATCAGTTCCAAAAAGGGAGTATTATCAAAACTGGAGCTTATTTTGCATTTCCATTTATAGGTGATAATATCTTGCGGGCAGATGCCACGGCCAACTTCACCTGGACACAAAAGAAATTTGCGGTTGTTCCAGAAGCGGCGTTCACATATTATCCGCAAAGTTATGTACTGACCCCATTTGTGCGCGCAGAAGTGACGCCTTATACTTTCACCCCTAAAGTCGGAGCTAGTCTGGCGACACTTTTGGATATTGATTTTGGATATGGTTTTTCCATCAAAGAAAAAAAAGATTATCGGCCAATGAAGGGATTTACCGTGTCCCTGAGATTCAGTATTCCACTGAACTATAGGCTCAATATGTAACCTCCTCCACTGTATCCTTCTTTCCTAGCCGCCGGGTGCTTGCTTGATAACTTCAGTCCGGATCCTTGTATGTGATTTAATAGCTTCACAAATAGTAATTCGTGCGCTCAATCCTAGGTTATTTATCTAGCCAATTTTTGAAAGCAGAGACTTTCTCCCTCGAAACGATCAGTTCGTCAGATTCGTAATGCTTGAGGTATATTTTTAATCTCGCATTGGAGTGTACAGCGATGCTTTTGATGGCATCAAATTGCACAATAGCACTTCGGTTGATCCGAAAGAAATCTTTGGGCGATAATTGTGGGGTTAAGGCATCCAGTGTTTGGTCTAACAGGTAATTTCCATTTTCATTAGTATGTAAATAGGTGCCTTTGTTCTCGCTGTAAATGCACTCGATCTGTTGGGTGGTCACAACCTTGAGGCTCTGGCCAATCCTGATGGTAAAACGCTCCTTAAATGTTTGGGTGGTGTTTTTAAATAATGCCTCAAAAGTTGCTAGATCAAATGGAGAGATTGGGCGCCTAAACTGCAGAAACTTTTCAATTGCAGTTTCCAGTTCTTCATCTTCAATCGGCTTTAACAGGTAATCAACACTATTTTGTTTAAATGCCCGTAACATATATTCATCATACGCTGTAGTGAAAATGATGGCCGAACTAGGTTTTATCTGTTCGAGGATCTCAAACGATATGCCATCAGCAAGTTGAATGTCCATAAAAAGTAGATCGGGTTCGTCATTTGACCTAAACCATTCAATCGATTCTTCTACGGTTTGCAGTGTCGCTGATACCGTGTAACCGAGCCGTTCCAATTTTCTTCGGAGCAATCTCGCGGAGGGAAGTTCGTCTTCTATGATTAATATCTTCATTGTATATCTTCGTTCTCATTGATCATCTGATCCCTGAGTGGTTTATTTATTTAGCTTTGCGGTCATACCTGCCCGCTTATTACATTTAATTGCTACTGGTATTTGGTTCATTATATTTAATGGCCTCCTAGACCAGACTGATCTTGATCGTCAAATGCTATTAGCATTGACTTATGTTTGAATTAGCTGATTTTCATGCTACTATTTCGGCAATAATTGGCAGCCCCACAGAAAACAGATCAGCGCTCCCCTGAATGTAAACTGGTCGATCGGATAGTAGTGCATAACGCTCCTGGATATTTTTCAAACCAATTCCAGCGTTGCTGTTGAGCCCTTTCTTTTTCTGTAGATTGTTCTCAACATATAAATAATCGTTTTTACGATAAATCTTCAAGATCAGTGGGCTCTTTAACGAAATAACATTGTGCTTGACTACATTTTCAATGAGCAATTGAAGAGAAAGCGGTAAAATAAAACCACTGATCTCGTCTTCATGAATATGTAGATCAATCTGGATACCTGCTTCAAACCGTAGGCTCAGAAGATTCAAATAGGCTTTTGAAAATGTGAGCTCTTCCTGTAAGGAAACAAGACTCTTGTTTTTGTGTTCAAGCACATAGCGGTATATCCTTGACAGGTCTGTTGTAAATAGGCTAGCCTTTTTGGGATCCTCTTCAATCAACCCGTTCAGCACATTTAAGCTGTTGAATAGAAAGTGTGGATCCAATTGGTTTTTTAAAGATTCGAATTGGGCAGTTATCTGTTGTTTTTCCTGCTCAGACTCTTTAATCTGATAGTCCTTGAATCTTTTGTAGAAATAAAATCCAAAGAAAATCATTGAAATACACCAGGAGATAATCGCAAGCTGAAAGTAGTAAGCAAGACGCTGTTGATTAATGAAATGATTGAAGCGCTGGAGAAAACCTTTTGAACCGGTCGGGGTAAACAGGCCGGAAAAAAAGGCATTGACAATAAAAACAACTAGTATGGTCAAGATGAAACTGATACTATAAAAAGCAATCATTTTTTTTCCAAACTCTTTACTGCTTGGGTATTTGTCCGAGACCCATTTTGATAAATAGCCATGCCCTAGGAAAAGAAAAAATCCATACAATAAACCTCTAACCATATTAGGGTGCAGGATAATGGATAACAAAGGGATATCTTTATGATCGAGCTTGGCTACAACTAAAAAGTAGATGGAGACAACCACACTTGCTAATATGGCCTGAATAATGGCTTTAAATGGAAATCTCTTCACAGCAATATTATTTGCATTCCTTCAGTATTTGCTCTGCCCGATCTTTGCCCCAAGAAGGTGTAAAGGGAGCGGTCGGCTTTTCTTCATTGAATAAAGATAGTGCTTTCCTGACATCCTCACACTCTTTACTGGTCTCCTGATTGAAATATTTTTTGGCGTTTATCTGGAATTCAGCTAGCCCCAACGCCGCTCGTGGATTACTAGGCGTTATTGCCAATGCTTTTTTATACAAACCAATAATGATCGGTGATAGCTCCTTGGCTTTTGTCATGGGATCGGTGACCATGAATGCGGTTTTATTCATTGCCCGCAAAACAAGCCATTCTGAGTTATTGTCCTGCGTACTGTTATTCAGGATGTCTTCGGCAGATTGTATATATTTTGTCTGGGCTTCCTTATCCTTCTCCCTAAAGGAAGCTGTCGTCAGGATCATTGCTTGATAATAGGCCGGAATCCAATTGCCCTTTTCGGCTTGGCTGATTCGTTCCAGTAGTGCAGATGCTTTCTGTATCTCTCCAGACTGCCACAAACTCATGGCTTGCCCCATACTTTTTTCATAATTGCTTTGTGCAAATGTGCTGCTGCTTATGAAGCAGATAATGGCGATAATAATTGATTTCATGATCTTTCGTTTTGTAGTTAACATTTTTGATTCTTCGATAGTTGGTTCATGTCTTTTTGAACTCCCGTGAAATTGCCAATAGTTGCTTGCAAAGGGGAATAATTTTGGATGAACCGACATATTTTGATGATGAATTGTTATAGATTGTCTAGTTGATTGTCTTTCTCATTTTTACTTATTGTCCAGAAATAACCTAAAAAAACAAAGCGTTTAGCTGTTGGTACAATTGCTCTACGCTCATAAGTGCCCTGTGTATTAGACTGGTCTGCATATTGATAACCATAGATCGGTGAAGCTCCAAGCACATTACTGACAGAGAAATGGATAATTTTTTGCTGACTGTGGAGGAATGACCAACTCATGGATAGATTATTATATCCTTTGGTGCGGCCATTCATAAAGGTGGTCTGGTTCGGGTCATTGTAATTTCTTCCTGAGACAATCGAATTTGTCAAACTGAGCTGTGATCGAAGGCCTGCAAGCCAGTATTTTCCAACTATAAAAAGGCTATGCTTATAGACATAAGAGGGAGTAACTGTATGGGGATAGTTCGCTTCATTTCTTTTGCTGTCCGTGTATGCGTATGAAATCCAGTATTGTAGATTCTTTACGCTACTGGTATTTTTGTAAAATACATCAAAACCTTTGACCTTGCCGTTGCCATTGTTGTCATATTGACTGTCGTACCTTGCTGTTTGGCTGTTGTATTTTATCAGGTTATCGTATGTTTTGTGGTAGGCTTCCAGACGCAAGAGGTGTCCACCCTTCTCGTAAAAGTAATTCGCGATATAATGTCTGGCGGCTAGCCAATCCAGATGAGGATCATATTTTAATAGTGTACTTGGGGCTTGTTGATGAAACGTTCCATAGGCCAGCGAGAGCTGAGTATACTTGTTCAAAGCGTAGCCCAAGGAAGCTCTTGGTTCTATTGTTTTTTTGCTTTGTAAATTGGATGTAGTGCCCCGTAGGCCGATCTTTCCAATAAGGTTAGGTAATAGGCCAAAAATGGTTTCGGTAAACAATGAAGTCATTTTGCTATGATATCCATAGCTGTAGGCGAGTTCTTGACGATGGTATTCTTCCTTGTAATTGTTGTCAAAATATTCTATTCCCCAAATGCTTTTTATACTGTTTTTCCAGGTTTTTCTTAGTGTCCCTTTTACATGGAGGCTCTTTTCGTCGTTGGGCAGGTAAATATCACTGTAATGGAGCTTGTCTGTCAGATAGCCTATTCCAACACCTGAATGGAATGCCCAGCGATTTCCTAGGTCTTGACTATAGGTGATGTTGGCGTAGCTATTGTTGGACTTCTTTTTCAATGGGATAGGCTCTTCGTAATTGATGTCGGATTGGTAAAGCCCCATATTCTCAAAATTGTACGCCCCATAAATATTTAGAAAACCTTTTTTAAACTGGTGGCGATAGATCAGTTCCCCGGAAGCGTTTTCATAGGGCTTGGTCCATCTGATATCGGGGGTAATGATTTTTGAATAGGGCTTTAAGTTTGTATAGCTGCTGTTGAATGTCAGTGAGTTTTTACCCCATTGCAATGTATGTCCTAGACCTAATCCTACCGAGGATAAAGAAATTTCTGTTTTGGGCTGTTCAATAGTGTTTTCTGTACTAAGTGCCAAAATGCTGGATAAGGCATTACCAAATTCCGCAGAATAACCTCCGGTAGAAAAATTGACGCCTTTAAAGAGCATTGGTGAGAACCGACCCCTGACAGGAACTTCATTTGGGCTTGCGGTATAGGGCTGTGCTACTCGTATCCCATTGATGTAAGTCTGTGTTTCGGAGGCATCTCCGCCGTGAACCATGAGACGGCCGTTTTCTCCCGCAACTTGTGCTCCCGGTAATGTTGCCAAAGCGCTAATGATGTTGCCCATGCTTCCTGCTGTCGTGACGATGTCCAAGGGGCTCATCACCGTGTTTTTGCCTGAGCTGTTGGCTTGAAGGACCCCTGCCTGAATACTGACCTCTTGCAATCGATTCTCACTACCCTGCAATTGAATGATCAAAAGCTCCTTATATGGTAATTCAATAGTTTTGCTATACAGTGGACGACCTACAACGGACGCTTTGACTGTCTTGACACCCCGCTCATTGGTTTCAAAAGTAAAATTTCCGAGCGAGTCTGTTGTGCTCCCATCGTAGGTACCTTCTATATAAACATTGGCTAAATAGATAGGTTTACCATTTTTCTCTACTACCCTGCCTTTGAGAATAGATTGAGCGAAAATGGTAGTGGTACTTAAAAATAGTATGGTTAATAGCAGCTTCATTTTATTGACTTTTATCCAAAAATGGAATGGAGCAGCTGCTTCCACGAAAAAGAGTGGATGAAATGTCAAAATATGATGATGAAATGTCGTATTCCGATTTTATGCTGTAAATTAATGCTTTGAATGAGAACCGATCGTGATAACGAGCGGTGTAAATTAAGTCACAGAAAGATGCGAATTACCATTTTAGATGACTATCAAGATGCTGTCCGACAGTTGGATTGTTTCAAAATACTTGATGGTCACGATGTTCAGATATTGAAACAATCCTATATAGATCCGGCTCTTCTGGCCGAAAAGCTTGAAAATACAGAGGCGTTGGTGTTGATTAGAGAACGAACGAAAATCTCTGCTGATCTGCTCAATAGGCTTCCAACTCTCCAGCTTATCAGTCAAACCGGTAAAATTTCCAACCACCTTGATCTGGAGAGCTGTACTGCTTATCAGGTTGCTGTCGCAGAAAGTATGGGATCGCCGATTGCACCTGCCGAGCTTACCTGGTTATTAATTATGAGTGGTTTACGGAAGCTGCCGCAAGCGATTACAGCGATGAAAGCGGGGCAATGGCAGACGAATATTGGCCAAGCTGTGGCCGGGAAGACGATAGGTATATGGAGCTACGGAAAGATCGGGCGCCGGGTTGCGCAGTATGCCAAGGCCTTTGGTGCGGAGGTGATTGTGTGGGGTAGCGAAAGTTCCCGGGAAGAGGCAGTGAAAGACGGATTCTTAGCCGCGTCTAGTAAGTCGGATTTCTTTCATTTTGCTGATGTCGTATCATTACATCTAAGATTGGTTCCGGAAACCCGGGGTATAGTAAAGTTGGAAGATCTACGTTCCATGAAACCATCCGCGCTATTCGTAAATACTTCGCGTGCGGAATTGGTTGAACAAAATGCACTTCTGGATGCTTTGAAAAGCGGAACTCCTGGCGCTGCAGCAGTGGACGTTTACGAGACAGAGCCTATTACAGACTCCAATTATCCATTGTTGCAGATGCCGAATGTGATTTGCACACCCCATTTGGGCTACGTTGAAGAAAATGGCTACGAGCAGCTATTTAAGTTGGCTTTTGAGAATATTGTTGCTTTCGCACAAGGAGCCCCACAGCATATTGCCAATCCGGAGGTGTTGGAGGACTAAGTATATCACCCCTAAATATTTAAATGAAGAATTTTACAAAACTTGATCAGCCTACTGCACGATGCATCTATTTGGATGGAAAGGAATACCTTTTTTTTGGAGGAACTTCCTATTTAGGGTTGGCGACCGATAATGAATATATCGAACTTTTCATCGAAGGGTTAAGGCGTTATGGTGTTAATAATGGCACTTCTCGAAATAACAATGTTCAGCAGGCTATATTTGACCAAGCTGAGGAATATGCGGCCCAGCGATTTGGATTTGAGTCTGGATTATTGCTGTCAAGCGGTTACTTGGCGACTCAATTTGTTGTCAAAACGTTATCACAAGAGGGAGAATTGCTTTATGCGCCTGCTAGCCATCCTTCCTTGTGGCTTGACGCAAACCCTGGCATAATAGGGGCTTTTAGGGATTGGTGCTTGCGTACTGTCGATTATATCAATCAATCCAAAGAAACATCTTTTGTTATTGTTAGCAATAGCCTGGATAACATGACTCCTGAAAGATATGATTTCTCTGTCTTTGATGGAATTTCGGCAACTAAAAGGGTCACCCTTTTGTTGGATGATTCTCACGGGATCGGTGTGCTGCATGAAAATAGCAGCTCACTGGTGGAGCGTGATTTTGCAAGGGGAAATATGGAGTTGATTGTTGTTGCTTCTTTGGCAAAGGGCTTAGCGACAGACGCGGGCCTAATTTTGGCCCGCCAGAAACGGATAGCACAGCTGAAAAAATCAAACTTTTATACTGGAGCCTCCCCTAGTTCCCCCGCGAGTCTTTATGCTTTTGTAAATGGGGAGCAGATCTATCGTAAGCAATTTGAAAAATTGCAGGCAAATATTCTTTATTTCGCATCCCTTTCACAAGGGGATTTAAATAGCATTGCTAATTTCCCCGTATTTTCTTCCAGTGATATTAGTCTCTATGAAAGGCTGATGGAAGCAAGTATATTGGTCTCTAGTTTTACTTATCCCCTTCCGACAGATCCATTATTGAATAGAATTGTTGTCAATGCACACCATACTCGGGAAGATTTGGAACGTATTGGTCAAGCAATTGGCATATCTTGATTTTTTTATGACATCCAATGAATCAACTTGTTGTAAATTAGGAAATTGTTGTTAATTTTGGAATTTATTTAGCGGTTTGTTCGATGTGAAATCTCGTTAATTGATTGTAAATGTTTGGCTTTTGGAAGCTTATTTATCAAAAAAGTGTTTAAATAATTTCCATTCCTCATTTTAAAACAATACTTTTGCATCCCCAAACATTAGTTGGCTTAAGGGTTGAAAAATAAATAATTACAGTAAAATAGATATGACTAAAGCAGAAATTATTGCAGAAATCTCTAACAAAACTGGCTTAGAGAAGGTAGATGTTCAAGAGACCGTAGAGGCGTTCTTCAAAGTTGTCAAAAACGCAATGATCGGAGGAGAAAATGTATATGTAAGAGGTTTTGGTAGCTTCGTAGTCAAAAAAAGAGCTGAGAAGACTGCAAGAAACATTTCAAAAAATACAGCAATCATTATTCCAGAGCACTTTGTTCCTAGCTTCAAGCCAGCTAAAATTTTCGTTGAGAAAGTAAAAAACGGCAATAAATAATCTTAAAATAGATTAAAATGGCAAAAACCAAACAAATAATAGTCATAGGAGCAGTAGTAGCCTTGGTTGCTGTGCTATTTGCGCAGCCTATTAAAGGTTTGGTGGACAAAGAAAAACAAACTGCTGCAGCATCTGAATCGAAACCTTCCAATGAAGTAAACTTGGAAAATATCTCTTCGATGACAAAACAAGGTTTAGATGCTAGTTTAGTCAAAGAAATTTCCGATATTGAGGCCCAGGTTGCAAAAGCTTCCGGTGAAGATAAGATAAAGCTGTTGCAACAGTTGGCAAATAAGTGGGACGATGTCGCAAAACCAGCCCCTCAGGCATTTGTGTATGAGGAAATGGCAAAGGTTTCTCCTCAATTTGAATATTGGTTGAAAGCGGGTAATGCTTATCGTGCTGCTTATACTAATTTGCAAGATTCTACTTTGGCTCAAGCTCTTAATCAGAATGCAATTCATGCGTATGAGGCGGCGCTAAAAGCTAATTCAAGTAGTCTTGATGCAAAAACAGGATTAGGTGCCGCAATGGTATCAGGAACAAACAATCCAATGGCAGGTATTGCTTTATTGCGTGAAGTTGTTGCTGCTGATCCGAAAAACTTAGAAGCGAATAAAACTTTGGGATTGTTTTCATTACAGTCCCGTCAGTTTGACAAAGCCATCGAGCGTTTTAAGACCGTTATCGATCAAAAACCCGATGCAGAGTCATACTTTTACTTAGCCACAGGCTATGAAAATATTGGGATGAAAAAAGAGGCCGTAACTGCTTTTCAAAAAAGTAAAGAGTTGGCAGCTGATCCGTCCCTATCACAATTCATCGACCGTAAGATCGGGGAATTGAGCAAGTAATTAATTTATTATTTTATAATCATTAAAAAATTTAGCTATGCCAAGCGGAAAAAAAAGAAAAAGACACAAGATGGCTACTCACAAACGTAAAAAACGTTTAAGAAAAAATAGACACAAGAAAAAATAGTCTTGTGTTAAGCTTTTAAACATCTTGGCCCATCTTGCTGAGATAGCTTTACGAAACGATCTACATGTCTTTAATGGGTGTGTAGATTGTTTTTTTCGTAACAACGTTCTTTAAATGTTTAATCGGATACCAAAAATTGCGATAGGATATTGCATAGGTATCAAAAATGAGTAGCTTTTGGTAAAGGAATTAATTATCGATTCAACTCCTGATAAAGGGGTAACTATTGCTTTACTACAAGACAAGCAGCTTGTTGAACTTAACCGTGAACCCGCAAATAACAATTTCGCTGTCGGAGATATTTATCTTGGACGTATCAAGCGGATTATGCCAGGGCTGAATGCGGCTTTCGTAGATGTAGGCTACGAAAAGGATGCTTTTCTACATTATCTAGATTTGGGTCCACAAGTTCAATCTTTGCTAAAGCTTACGCGTATAGTAAAGAATGGCAGTTATCAAGAGAAACTGCTCAATAGTTTAAAACTTGAAAAGGATATCGATAAAGCTGGTAAGATCTCTGATGTCTTGAGCAAAAATATGCTCGTGCCAGTACAAATCGCCAAAGAACCCATTTCAACAAAAGGACCTCGTCTGAGTTCAGACCTTTCAATTGCAGGTCGTTTTGTCGTTTTGGTACCTTTCTCAAGTACTGTTTCCATTTCCAAGCGTATCAAAGGTAGTAATGAGCGCAACCGCCTCAAAAAGATTGTCGAAGGAATTAAACCAGCTAATTTTGGTGTAATTATCCGTACGGTCTCTGAAGGAAAGGGTGTTGAAGAACTACAACGAGACTTACTGGACCTGATCTCAAAATGGGAGCTATTTACCAAACGTCTTCGTAATGCTGAACCACCACAAAAGGTTCTCGGCGAAATGGATCGTGCATCCACGATTCTCCGGGATATCCTAACGGATGAGTTTTCGCATATTTATGTTAATGATCCTTCGATCTTCGAAGAAACAAAATCATATATACACGATATATCTCCAGATTTGGAGAAAATTGTAAAACTTTACAAACATAAAGAACCAATTTTCGACCATTTTGGTGTTGAAAAGCAAATCAAGGCAGCTTTTGGCAAAACTGTTACATTGCCCGGTGGTGCGTATCTCGTTATCGAGCATACCGAAGCCCTACATGTAATTGATGTCAATAGCGGTAACCGTTCTGCCAATAAGGAGAATCAGGAAGATAATGCATTGCTGGTCAATATGGAAGCAGCAAAAGAAATCGCGCGGCAACTGCGTTTGCGTGATATGGGGGGAATTGTAGTCATCGATTTTATCGATATGCACAAGCCTAATCATCGAAAAGAGTTGTATACGTTCTTAAAAGAATGTATGGTGTCGGACAGAGCGAGACATACGATTTTGCCACCAAGTAAATTTGGGCTAGTGCAGATCACCCGTCAACGTGTAAGACCTGAAATGAATATTGTCACAAACGAGAAATGTCCGGCTTGTGATGGTACAGGTGAAATCCGATCAAGTATTGTCCTGATGGATGATATTGAAAATAATTTGAGTTTTATTCTTCAAGAACAGAATGAGAAAAAGGTGACCTTATGTGTTCACCCATACATAGACGCTTACATTAAGTCTGGCTTGATTTCTAAAAGAATGAAATGGTTTATGAAGTACGGTAAATGGATTAAAGTAAATCCAATGACGTCATATTACCTAACTGAATTCCACTTCTTCAATGCGAAAGATGAGGAAATCAAGTTATAATAGAAAGAGATTAACGAAAAGGGTTAGTAGCAATACTAGCCCTTTTTTGTTTATATCCAATGAATCTTGATCCCATCTTTTTCCATTTTCCGGAAGTACGTCATTTGACGTTTGGCATAACGATGTATTTCTGTTTCTAACTTTGTGAAGAAGGAAGCGTAGTTCAACTGTCCAAGGAGATAAAAAGAAGCATATTTATATTCTAGTCCATAATATTGTAATTGCTCATGGGAAATCCCCTCGGCTAATAATTGTTCGACTTCTTGCAGAAAGCCGTTTTCTATTCGCCCATTTAGTCTCTTACTGATGCTTGATCTTCTTTTTTCAAGAGGCGGATTTAGTCCAATAACAAGAGTCTCAGGAGCTTGCTGCTCGGGTTTGAAGCCTGGATTTTGTCTGAGAAACTCTAGTATCTCGATGGCGCGGATGATGCGTTTATTGGTAGAATGATCTATCTGGAAGTCCAAGGGACATGTGTAAGCATTTACCCGTTCCACTAATTCTGATTTAGTCTGGTCCGAGAGCGCTTCTTTGAATCCTTCGATGCTCGGAATCAGTGCATAGGGAGCTCGTTGGATAACGCTTTGCAAGTATAAACCCGTCCCGCCGCATAAGATTGTATGTTTGCCTTTTTTTAAAATGGATTGATAGGCCTGATTGAAATCAGTGATAAAATTTCCAAGATTGTATTTTGCGCCGGGTTCTTGTATATCGATAAGATGATATAGAATGTCTTGATATTCAGTAAGGTCTTTTCCGGTGCCGATATCCATACGTCTGTAAATTTGCCGGGAATCCGCACTTATAATTTCGGCATCAATTTGTTGGGCAAGTTGTACTGCCAGTTTGGTTTTTCCTGAGGCTGTTGGTCCCAAAATAACGATTACTTTCTCTTTTGGAACAGTTGCCCGCTCCAAAAGAGAAAGTATATGTTCTAATCTGTCTATCACACGACAAATTTAGTCCATTTTTCTGTTCCTTCGTTATTTTTTACAACAGTATCAATAAAAGTCATACCTCTTACACCATCGTAGACAGTTGGAAAATCTTGTTCTTCAGCTGTTGGGGTTCTACCTTCTCGTTTTGCGCTGACAGTTAACGTAAAGTTGCGATAAATGTTTGCAAAGGACTCCAATAAACCCTCTGGGTGACCTGCAGGGATACGTGTATTATGTGTAGCAAAAGAACTCAATGTATATGGAGCTGCATAAGCATTTCCTGTACGGTACAATTGGCGAGGCTGATCCAGCATTTTGATGATCAGGTTGTTGGGGTCTTCGTTGGCCCACTCTAGCCCTCCTTTTTCACCATAAATACGGATACGGACTGCGTTCTCCTCTCCTGCTGAGATCTGTGATGCCATTAATACACCTTTTGCGCCATTTTCAAAACGTAACAATACCGAACCATCATCATCCAATAAACGGCCTTCAACAAATGTTGTCAAATCAGCACATAATTCTTCGATTTTTAATCCTGAAACATATTCCGCAAGATGAGCCGCATGGGTACCGATATCCCCCATTACCAAAGATTTGCCTGAGCGTTTTGGGTCTGCGCGCCAGGCAGCACCTGCATTGCCCTCACGTTCGGTTAAACGGCTTAACCATCCCTGTGGATATTCAACAACAATTTTTCTTATTTTACCAAAGTGGCCTTCTTTCACCATTGCTTTGGCCTGTTTTACCATTGGATACCCCGAATAGGTATGTGTCAAACATAGGGTACGACCTGTGCGCTCTACAGTCTCCTGTAACTCTTTTGCTTCTTCAACGGATACAGTCATAGGTTTTTCAACGACAACATCGAAACCTTTTTCCAAGGCTAATTTAGCTGGGGCAAAATGTAGAAAGTTAGGAGTAACAATAGTTACAAAATCCATGCGTTCTCCATCAGGAAGCAAAGATTCTTTCTCGATCATCTCTTCGTAGGTTAAATAGACACGCTCGGGAGCTACAAATAAGTCTTCTCCAGATTGTTTTGAAATCTGTGGATCGATGCTAAATGCACCACAAACCAACTCAATCTTGCCATCCATAAAAGCGGCGATGCGGTGTACAGCTCCAATAAAGGCGTCATTTCCGCCTCCGACCATACCCATGCGAAGTTTTCTCTTCATAACGTTATTATTTTTGATTATTTATTTTTTTTCAAACTATTACAGTGTACAATATACACAATTTAGCTTATTTTATATATAAAATCATCTTGATGCTTCCCATGTTTTCTTTTGGAAAGCCAATTGGGATTCGCTCCATTAATGCTTGTAGTTCTTCGTCGGAGCGATAGGTATATCGATGTATTCCCGCTACCCAAAAGTTAATAGGTGTCGTAATTTCTTTTGTTGTAAAACCGATCTTTTCCAACGAGGAATGTTGACTCCAATCCCGGTCGGTATATGTCATGATATCCCCCGGCTGGAAATCTTTAGCGAATGCGGTGATTAATTTGCTTAGCCCGCCGATCACGTTATAACCAGATTTATTGCAAAAGCGCAATAATTCAAAGGAGCGATATTCTTCTCTTTTATCATTCATACGGCGCCCACCAGAAAATACAGCAACGGAAACGAGTTCACCTTGATCATATAGTCCATACCGATATTTTCCGGGGAGAGCTGTCTGCAGATGATGTTCCACGAGGAACTGTTGAGTTACTTTTTTATCAATGCGGGCAACGACAGTTTTCCGGGCATAGATACGTCTATTATTCTTTGATTTAGCAACGATGCGCTGGACGATGAGATCGAATTTTAGCGCTAGTTGGTCTTCATCTATATGAATGCCATGTTCAGGGGTATGATAGCGTAAAAATCGCTCATTAGGGTAAATAAATATATTTTTTGTTATTTCAGTAGCGGTAATTTGTATAAATCCATCAAGTTCGATTAACGTTAGCTGTATTTCGAGATATCGTTCGAGGTCAATTTTGAGCCGAATAGCCAAGTCTTTAAAGGATGGAGTCATAAGACAAAAGTAACTTTTATGGAAGTTTTGACGAAATATTTGCTTTTAATAATTATCCGTACCTTTGTGCAAAATATAATAGTACTATGAAACTTCCGATAGTGGCGTATGGCGACCCTGTATTGAGAAAGGTCGCTGAAGAAATAGATGAAGACTATCCCGATTTAAAAAAATTGATTGATGATATGTATGATACCATGTATGCCGCGCATGGTGTTGGGATTGCTGCACCACAAGTGGGTCTGCCAATACGTATGTTTGTTATTGATGCGACACCGTTTGCGGAGGATGACGAAGAGAATAAAGAAATGCTTAAGTCTTTCAAAAGAGTTTTCATCAACCCGATTATGGTCGAAGAATCCGGTGAAAAATGGGCCTTTGGTGAAGGCTGCCTAAGTATACCAGATATTAACGAAGACGTGCTTCGTCACAAAAATATTCGCATTAATTATTTGGATGAGAATTTTGAAGAACATGAAGTGGATCTAACTGGACTGGCTGCACGTGTCGTTCAACACGAATACGATCATCTTGAAGGTAAATTGTTTACGGACAAACTAAGTACACTTAAGAAAACAATGTTGAAGAGCAAATTGGATGCGATTGCCAAAGGCAATATCCGAGTGAGTTATAAAATGAAATTCCCACAACAAAAGAAAAAGCGTTAGTCCATACTAACGCTTTTTCTTTTGTTGTTAACAGCAATAATTTCCAAATCTCACCTATCAATCCAATCGGGGAAGATATAATCTGTATTTGACCGCAGTCATCCGAACAAGGAAAACAACGCCAGCGGCAATAAAAGCGGCCCAGGATAAATCAAAGTTGAGGTGAACGAGTAGAATGTAAATTAATCCACCTGCCAAGCAGGCTGTTGCATAGACTTCCTTTTTAAAGATCAATGGTGTCTCATTGAGCAAAATATCTCGTGTCATGCCTCCACAAACAGCAGTAAACATTCCAAAAATGATGGCAGCATAGACGTTACTTTCGTAGTTCAATGACTTTTGTACACCTAAGATAGTAAAGAAGCTGATTCCTATGGCATCAAAAAGTGTTAGGGTGCGATAGTAACCATAGAGCTGCCTATTGAATACGATAGCAATCAAGATGCCCAAGAATATGGCTATTAGATAATTGCTATCGTTGACCCAAACGGGACGTAGGTTTAAAAATACATCTCGCATGGAGCCTCCGCCAATAGCTGTCACAAAGCCCAGAAAAGCAGCTCCAAAGATGTCGATATCCTTACGTTTTGCGGATAAAGTCCCCGATATTGCAAAAAATAAGGTGCCAAGCAAATCGCTTAAATAAAAATAGTTGGCATCAGTTATCATCGTAATACTGTTTTTAAAATATTTTCCTATTTATTCACTCTACTGCAGAGAGAGATTTCGACAAATTTAGGAGAAATCTCTGTAGTTTAGGTTTACTGTAAGACGAATAGCCTTCAAACCTACAATTCCCTGCACATCTTCCAATTTGAGATGTTCTACGGTGCTTTCAATTATTCCCATATCATAGATAGCTTGTATGCTTAAGTTCAGGTCTTCTAAAATCTCATCCGATAAATAGACAATTGCAATTTTGTTTGTCTGAGTAAGCCTTTCCTTTGTACGTTTTATCCTTATCTTATCTATTCTTTTTTTGATGATTTCGTAACGGATATTTAATGATCCTTCTACATCGAATCGACGTTCGTCTTCCCGAAAACTGATATCAATACTGTGCGGGTTGATGAAGATAAGTTGTGTGGTCTCTAGAGCAAGCGGTAGATCACGCTTCGCATGATGTGCTTTTAAGGCGATTCGGGCCATGGATATAATTTGTTGCCGCCTAAAAACATTGATAAACTCGTAACTAAAAGGTTGCTGTGGCGTAATGGATTCCCCAACATAAATATCATACTCAATACCATCCGTCCTGAATTTTTGGAAGTAAGATGGATAATTGCCCTGAATGAAGCTGTTGAAATGATTGAGTTCTTTACTGATAATATGGTTTACTTGACGTAAAGAGGTTTCAAATTCATTCCTATAAAACTCACCTGTATCACGATTGGTAAAAAAGTGTCTCGCATAATGCTCGATAATGCCATGCTTTGTTGGGAATTGTCTTCTCGCCTCATCGAGAAATGGTTGAACATCCTTTCTGAAAAACTCAATAATCTTTACCATAGACTCATCAAAGGAAATATGGTCGAGCGATTCGGTAATCTGATCTACGCGTTTAGAAAAAGCGACAATTAATTGATGTGTACCATCCGAAGACAATTCGTCAATGAGGAGAGCTAGTTGTTTTACTTTGAAACTAAAGTCTTTTAAGATGGATGCATTACGGATGACTGTAGAATCTTTTACATCAATGGCACCATAGAGAGGATATACCTCTTCAAAAATAACCGGTTTAATATGCGCATTTTGTTCGTCATTTTCGAATTCTTGAATATACTGAGCGGCAATATGGTTAAACTTCCACTGTACGGCTGGCTGTATTGTTGTAAACCGGTTAATGATAATCTCGTCAATACGTTTTTTGAATTCTGTCGTGATATCATGTGATAACTGGGATAGTAGCGGTACAAGCTCACGAAGAGAGTGTATTGTTTCATTATCCAATTGATCCAGTTGATGACTGTAAATTTCCAGAATGCCAGACAAATCATGATTATGTATCAACGGAATGCATAGATAGGTCCTGACTCCGGATGTCTTAATGCGTTCTTCAAAAATGGAAGTGGTATTTTTAATAGCATCCATTGTATTGTAGAAGATGAGATGCGGATGTTTTAGATAATTGGCGACTTCTGGATTGATGTTGGTATAGCTGTTGTTTGCGTAGGTTTCCGAAATTAAAATACTTTTGTTGGTAATAGAATAATCAAAAAATGGTAGCCCATTTAGCTGAAACAATGGAAACAGGCTGAAAACCGTATCTGAACCCTTCAAGATCGGAGCAATAATTTTTTCGAGATCTGATAGGAAGAGATGGTAATTATATGTTGCGAGATCCAATAAAATAGATTGTATCCTCTTGATAGTATGCTCTAAACTGCTTTTCCTGACAGTGAGGATGGTAAAGCCCGATAGCTCAAAATCTTCGATCTTAATTGTATTGACAACAATATTCCAATCGAATAAAGAGGTATCATTGGCATTTTTGGTCAGAAGCCCTACATCAAATTGTGGAAGTTCCTTTTTTGGTTTAATATCAACAAATTTGAAATCTATATTTAAATCGTAATAATCAATGATTTCGCCCTGCTCATTTAAATGATAGTAGACGATTGTATTATTTTCTTTGGCAGGAAGTCCATATAACCGTTCGAAAATAAGGGCATACATCAGTTTTTCCTGATTGTTCAGGATGCCTCCATCTTGCATTTGATCTCGAAGATCTTGTTCCTCCAGCTCATTTTTCCAGAGTCCGAAAAAAGCTTCTGTACCATAAAATGTTTCTTCCGCAAGTGGTGTTGCAAGTGCCCAATATCTTTTGGGGTCAGTATCAATTAGCGATACTGAAAGGCTGTAAATGAGCTGTAAAATATCTTTATAAGCGCTTAAGTTTTGCTTACATAGCCTACCGCTGACCTGTTCAATCTCTCTGATGCGTTCTAGGGCAAATAATGGAATCATGTCATCTGTAGATACATCGCCTTCGGTAAATGACTCTAGATAACGAAAAAAAGGTTCGAAATGGAGCTTCTTCTCGATATTATATAGCCTGCTTTCGCTTTTGGCTAGTCGTATATTCTTTATTTCCATTTATTGAACACTTTTAGAAACGGAAGCCGGTACTAAAATAGGGGTACCAACCTTCATTAGATTTGGCCATCACAAAGTGAAGAGGTAATGCATTGGCGATGATATAATAAAGTCCTCCACCGAATCCTTGATGGACTGTCTTACTGTTATGATCTTTTGCCCATACTTTCCCGATATCATACATCCCCATGATCCCTAGTTCTCCGGGTAGAACGTAGCTTTTTACCTCATGAATCTTGACGCGGGCTTCTAGGTTGTTGTATATCATTTGCTCGCCAGCAAATCTATATTGACGAAAACCACGAAGATTCTCATGACCTCCTAGAAATAGATATTGATAGAATGTAGGATTGCCCACCACCGTTCCCCCGCCTACTCTATTTGCGAATACGATGCCTTCATTCAGGGCACTAAAATAGCCTGTCATTTCTGCGCTTAGTTGGCCTGAATTTCTCGAATATTTATTTAAGCCCAAAAAAGAATGTAGTGCTGCCTTGATAAATAATCCTTTACTTGGATTGATCTTGCGGTTACGTGTATCTTGCGTCAGAAAAGCATTTAGTCCAACGAAAGCTTTGTCATTGGTAATGGAAACACTATCGTAAGAATGGAGCGCTTGCGGATTTAAGATAAAACGGTCCTGATTTTCAATTGGATCCAGGTGATAGAACTGGATATGGGGACCAATAGCATAATTCAGCGTAGACGAAGGGTGCCACCTCAGTAGTGGATTGACATTGAAAATATTGAATCTGCTACGGTAGTATTTAGCGCCATACTGATCTTTTAGAAATAGGGAATTGTTGCCAACACCAAAAAAGTTTTGCGTATTGTCGGGCGCTTTTGCTAATGCATCAATGACGAAGTCTGCATTACCTATTACATCTTCCCATTCGCCACGATAATGAATTTTATAGGCCCCTGTTCGGAATGCCGCAGCCACAGTAATCTGCTGTTTATAGGTAAAAGGAGCTTTTCTAAAACCCCGCTGATGCGTATATGCTGCGCCAAGTCCGAGAGAAAAGCCATCATCAGCGTTATAACCCGCTGTTAACAAGGGTAGCCAAGAGTTGTATAGATTGACGGGAACGAACTGTGTATTCGAGCTGTCCTTACCTTGATGTAGCCTGATTCGACCTTTTTCTCCTAAAAAAGTGGAGTTGCCCGTATTCTCATAGAGCTTTATTTTTGAGTGGCTGTTATTGATTACATAGGTCTTTGGCAGACTATCGCCAATAATGCGCAGTTTTATGGGCGAATTTACATTATTTATGGATACCGAGTCCTGACCTTCAGAAAGGTATAATCGGATTTCTTTTGTTAAGTTCTTTTCATAAGTCTTGTCCATTAGGGTTTTAGTCACCTTTCCATCTTTGTTGATTTTGGACACAATGATTTTTAAGCCCTCATCTTGAGTACTTGCAATCTCCACCTTTTCGTTCTTATCACTGAAATGGATATCGACAATATTATTGATAAAACGATAATACTCTTCCATTGCCGCCGGCAAAGCATCGCGTCTGCTTTGAAGGATGCGGAAAATCTGTTCTCCCCGAATAGCGATGGATGATTGTGGTAAGCTTTTGACAGATTGCCAGAGTACCGAATCTGTCAAATTGGAGGTAAACTGATTTACTTCTTTTGTCCATTCCTTGTGGGAGAGCTGATTGCTTGGATGTGCATTTAAAAATCTAGATTTGAAAAGGGAGTATCTGATATTTGGAATGCCTGTTGTAAACCCCTGCATAACGGGGTTGACAAACTGTTGATAAATATCTTTCATCAAAAATCCCTGTGTAACACGCAAGGCCTGATCTCGATCCCGAGGGATCGGAATATAATCCTTGTCTTTATCATCAGTATCCTGATTTTCATTATACCAACGCCACTGATCTTCATGACGATCCCAGTCACTTACAATTACATCCAGCATACGTGCCCTCAGGTATGCCTTGGGTTTAAAATCATCATCGTTGTCTTCCTGAAGCTTGCGCACGGCCTTTGAACTATTATCGGAGTCGCCCATAGGCTCTCGTTCTTCCAATAGGGCAATAGTGTGTTCGAATAAAGGAGCATACTCGCCAAGGATTGTATCTGGTGCAACGACTCCTATAACGGGATGTGCATGTGGAACATTCACCGCATTAGCCAGCGCTGGAATCATCAATGCTGAATAAGGATGTTGTGCGCTCGTCGCATCATCCAGAACATCCTGTACAAAGGTGCCATGCAATTCTACTGGGATCAAAGACTCTGTTCGCTTATTTACTGATCGAAGCGCCCATTCTCTACCTGTTGGGTCTGTCAACCTGAGCGAAATGGATTGCATCCCTCCGCCCTGTTTAACAGGGGTCAGACCGCCGTATAATCGAGAGAGCTGTAACACAGGTAAGGTGGTCTCGGCAGCCCATTCTCTACGATAATTTTCTCCAAGAAATGACTTCTTAAATCCACCCGCCTTTCCATACTTTGCATTTGCTACAACAATAGTGCTGTCTTTAATCACGGCTTGTATCGGAGATTTTTCTTTGTGTGTGTCGATTGTCGAATTCAACTTATTCTTCTGCTGAGAATAAGCTTGTGTAGCGAGAAAAAGTAAAAAGAATGGTAAGGCCCGTTGCATGCTTATTATTTTTCAAATTTATAAATGATTCCTTTGTCTTGATCGCCAGCTTCGCTACTGATGTAAAGATTGGATTTTGAATCAAAGTTGATACCTTCTGGTTGCGGAAATAGCTTTGGATCCAGCGTTGTTATAGATTTGACATGGAAATTTTCATCTGTTACAACAAGGGCCTTGTCAATGGAAGATAAAATGTACCATTCATTGCTATCGGTTTTCTTTGCAAGGGCTGAAGGTTTGAATGTCTTTTTGATTTTGGGATTAAATTTTTTCAGTTCATCAATCTGAATTGCAAATTCACCTTGTGGATTGAACTTGCCATCGGCGCCAATGGAGAAAATATATCCCGTAGTTTGTGACTGTTTTTTGTCTGTACGACATTCTTTACAGAGTACATAGGCAAGGTTACTTGTTTTGTCTACAAAAAGCCCTTCATATTCACCTTTGGGTAAAATATCTTTTTGTTCGGCGACCGTCTGTATGTTATCTTTCTCCGTGATGGGAAAGGAATAGACAGCCCCATTGCTCTTTAAAATAAAGAAATGTGTTTTACTAATACCGATATCTTCGTAATCACCATCCTTTCCAAATGGATTGAATATAAGCTTTTGAGTGGACAAATTGTATTTGAAAAGTAACCCCTGTTCGTCCTGAATGGCATAGATATCTTGGTCTTGTCCCTCAAGAAATGCGATACCTGATATTTCGAGCAGTTCATCGGGCAAATTTATCTTTTCGCCGGATGATAATCTATAGGGAATTGCCTGTTGCTGTTGTTTATCTGTTGTAACGTCGGTTACATTAGCCGTACGTTCTTTATTCGCATTACTGGGGTTACAAGCCAGCAATACCGTGGAAATCATTCCTAAAGCAAGAGCAGTTAATCGTGTAGCGTCTTTCATGAATTCAGTTGTTTAAGTAGTCAACAATTTGTTGCTGTGATTTATTGCCAATCGGATGTTCTACAGGTATATTTTGCCCCGTCTCATCAAGGAAAGTTGCTTCAATGTCGTCAGCAAATTGAATTTCAAATAGCTGCTGAATCTTGCTGGCTAAGACTGGTTCCGTCATCGGGAAACAGGTTTCTATCCGATGGTAGATATTGCGATTCATCCAGTCTGAGGAACCTAAATACACCTTTGTATACTCTCCATATTGGAATATAAAGATTCTCCCATGCTCTAGATATCGCCCTACGATCCGTTTTACTTCAATGTTTTCACTTAATCCCTTTACCTGGGGTTTAAGTCTGCAAATTCCTCTGACCAATAATTGTACCTGCACACCAGCCTGACTGGCTTCGTATAATTTATTGATTAACGATTCTTCTTCTAAATTGTTTAGCTTAATTTTTATCGAAGCAACGATGCCCATCTTTACCTGAGCAATGGTTTCATCAATCAAAGTGACAAAAGTCTGCCTTAAATTGAATTGAGCAATTAAAAGCTCTTGAAATGGAATATCCGTTGGGCTGTTCGGTTTCTTTCTGTTGGGTAAAAATTCAAATAGCAGGCTTAGCTCTTCTGTTAACAGGCGATTGGATGTCATTAAGAAGTAATCGGTATATACCTTGGCGGTTTTCTCATTTAAGTTGCCTGTTCCGAATAATGCACTCTCTTTTCCATCTTTTCGTTTGACAAGGGCAATTTTAGCATGCACTTTAAGGTTTGGGATACTATAGCTGATCGTTACCCCCTGCTCTTTCATAATTCTTGACCAATGTATATTATTGGCTTCATCAAAGCGTGCTTTTAACTCAACAAATACATTCACTTTTTTGCCATTCTTTGCTGCGGTAGCCAAGGCTTGAGCAATATGCGAATCGCTGGCAATTCGATAGAGCGTGGTATGGATCTCCTCAACATCAGGGTTTATTGCTGCCTCATTAAAAAACCGAAGAATAGGATCAAATGATTCATAAGGAGTACAGATTAAAATATCATGCTGATCGAGCTGGTCAAAAATGGAATGTTCAAAGTCCTGATGTGCGACTATCTGCTGCTGTTTTGGAAAAGACAATTCTCCCTTTTTTATTGGGAAAGAGAAAAAATCCTTCAAATTATGATAATATCCACCAGCGACAATGCTACTTTTTCTTAAGTCAAAAAGAACGGCGAGCCTTTCGGTAATTTGGTTTGGAAAACCCGGTTGATGTAAGAATCGAGTTGCATAGCCAAGATCCCTCTTCTTGACCTCTGCCTCTATTTTCTGCGCTATATCACCATCAAATTCGTCTTGTAAATTGAGTTCAGCATCCCGAGTGATTTTGAAGGAATAGAAATTTAAATTTTCTTTCTTTAGTAAGTTTGGAAGAAATAGTTTGATAATATCATCGATGAAGACTACATATGTTTTACTATTGGCTTGACAGGTAAAAAAACGATTAATGCGATCCGAGGGTATGTTGACAATGAACAGCTCTGTCGTAATCCTATCTGTTAACGCAAAATATAGCTGGTTGTTGATCGGGAAAAAGGAAAACTCTTCGTTTACAGGAATTATTTGCAGATAAGAAGCTATTGTATTAAAAAAATAGTTAGCTACAAGAGGTTTTATCGCTAATGGAATCTCCTGATTATAGATTAGTGTAATATTTTCGTCCGCTAACTGATGAATGATATCAGTTAAAAGGAAACCGAATTTTTCCTGTTGCTTATCGATTATTTTAGATGCCTTTTTGTAAGTCCCAATATCAAGATTTGGGACGATCTGGTCATTAGTCTTCTTTTTAATTTTCTTCCAGGCCATCAATACAGGCATCCGTACACGGTAGAACTCATCTAAGTTTGAGGAAAAAATGGCGAGGAACTGTAGTTTTTCCAATAGCGGGACTTCCGTGCGTTCAGCCTCAGTAAGTACTCTGTCATTGAAGGAAAGCCAACTGATATCTCGGTTGATATATAGGTCTTTTTTTTGCATCTGAAAAATAATCTAAGCAGCAATGAAGTTAAAGGAGCTTTATCTATATTTATAATAGTGTTGCAACAACAAAGGTAATAACAGAGATAACCAGGCCAAACATAAAAATGCCATAGGCATAACGTAATAACTTATATTTTCTGCCTAGCACGACTCCTTGGGAATAGACATCTTTTGTAAGCATGCCGTATAAAAATTCGGAATCGATCATTACTTTTTGCATGCCTTCATTATAGTCGTCGAGTTTCATTTTGTAAAAGTTCCCGAAGAATAATAGATTGACGGTTTTATTCTCAATCTCCTGTTTTGTGAATTTTCCAGAGGATATTTTCGGAATTGTCGATAGGATGGCCATAACCATTGTTGCCACAACACTGACGGTGAGAATTATCGTTGGGAAGATGAGATGTTCGTTACTATCCAATTTCCTAAATAATACCGCAATAACGACAGATAGAATAATGGAGTTAACAGTCAATAAAATATTAGCTTTATTATCAGCCATATCACTCAAACGTTGGTTGTTGGACGATGTTATCCGGAACATTGTTTCTATACCACGTTCAGGTTTGACACTTTTATCTTTCTCTTTTTTTGTTTCTTTCTTGTCGTCTTTTTTCTTGTCCTTGGATTTTTCCTGTTTTCGCTCCAGTTCTTTTAAGTTCTCTTCTTTCTTTGCGTTGAGCTTTTGTTGGGCATAATCTGTATGGTAATGATGACTTGACAAAAGTTTTATAGTGCCAGCACGCCAAACATCCTTATCGATTTCTTTACCTAATACAGCCTCTGCTTCAGTCTTCATCAGTTTATTCCTGTTTTCAAAGTCCTCTCCTCCAAAATGGAACAAGTCAGCGTCACAAAGAATTTGCTCCAATAGATTGTTTGGGTCCTGGGGCATTCTGGTGGCGAGGATACAACCTTTGATTTTTTCTTTTACCTCTTCTGGTACGCCTTTATCCTTTAGGAAGTCTAAAGCGATCTCTACACTTCTTTTTTCATGGCCAATCGCATTGTCAGATTTTACATAACCTAAATCATGAAAGTAGGCTGCACTGATCACTATAAAATGATCTTCGTCATTTAACTTATAAAACGAGGAAATCTCATCTGCAGCTTGTACTACTGAATGTGTATGTAGGCTGTTGTGAAAACAATGACAAGAGGAGATATTCTGTATAATATAAGCGTTAGAAAATTCTTCTACCTGTTTTAAAAGTTCGTTATAATCTATCATGACTAATATGATGTTTATTTACAATAAAAGTATTCAATATCTTTAACATCTTATATACAAGTGATCCCTTTTCGTAATTTTTTAATCTAGATCAAACTGATATTCCTAATTAGAACCTGAAATCATTTTTTTGTGATGATTAAAATCTTTGTCAAGACCCCCATCAGGGATATCTCTGGATCTGGTGGATCTCATGTTTTCCGGAGTAAAACGACTAGGTTGGCTATAGCAGTAATATGATGCTGAATTATTCTTCAAACCTGCGATTCCAGCCAATGAGGTCGAGTATTTGGTCTATTTTTCTGTTTTTTAGGCTGCGGTTGGAGAGCTGTTCGGCCCCGAATCGGGCTTTGAACGTACCTCAGTGCAGATTCTAGCATAGCTAGATCGTACTGCGAGTGCGGTTTTAGCGTGCTGGACTCGGACTCACCATGGACTCACTACGGAAACAGCATGGATTTATACCAAGGCTGTCCCGACTGTGGTATGGCTTAGGCCTGCCCAAGAGGTTGATCGGAACTGGAGCATATATGTAAACCCAATCGTTCTATAGCTCGAAAATTAAAGAACTGTCTTCGTGGTTACCCCATTGCTGCCCGTTGTTATGGACAAGTTTGTCATTAATTTAGCAATAACTTAATATTAAGTTAGAGTACAGTTAGGTATTGGTTAGGTTTTATCTAAACAAAACCTAACCAATACCTAAACTAAACCTAAACAAACCCTAACTAAACAATGAATTTCTGCTGACCTTGAAGACTCCACTTTAGCATTATCTTTCTGCAGTCTCCGCGGTCTGTTTCCGGCCTCGGTTTTTATGCCTGTCCATGATCCGATCTGCCTGCTGCGGCTCTTCGGCTTTTTTTCTGGTCGGCTATCTTTCCGGGATGTTCGCTGCTGTGGGCATACCGGCTTTCTGTCCCTACTGCGGCGTAGAGGTAGGATGCCCTTCCCCATACGACTGTTATGTTTAGTGTCCCCTTTCGCTCGGGGACACTTTTCCCCATGAGTTCCCCGTTTCCATAACCTCTGCGCCCATTGTATCCACTGCCGTGCCGGATTCCCCGGTTCCTCCGGCCACGTTCCCGCGGCCTTTCCACAGCATTTTCCCGTATAACTGTCCATTTTTGCTCCCCGGCACCCCCCGAGATGCTGTTTTACAAAAACAATCCGCCAAGTTCCCAGCGAGTTAGCGGAAAAACAAAATAAATAAGAACAAAAGGCTTGGAAGTTTGTTAGTAAACTCCCTATCTTTGCACCACTCCGCAAGGGAGGGGCGGTTACTTCGAAAGAAGGGATCATGAAAAAAAGAAGGGTCTGACGGGAGTTAGGCGCGGAAATCGAAAAAAAGGAAAAGAAAAAAAACTTCAAAAGTTTTTTGGTATTTCAAAAAAGATTTCTACCTTTGCAGTCCCAACGGAAACGGAGGGAGACAGAAAAAAGATAAAGAGGGCGCAATGCCATCGGAATATAGCGGATACGGAAGTTGAAGCGAGAGAAGTTCTTTAAGAAAACACAATCATGTAAGCGTGACGAGTAGGCAAAACGAAAGTCATGAACAAATTCAAGAATTAGTTCAATTCGATCCAAGATCAGAGATATAAAAAAAGAATTCTGATTATGTAAATAGTTGGAATCAAAAACTTCATTTTACAATGGAGAGTTTGATCCTGGCTCAGGATGAACGCTAGCGGCAGGCCTAATACATGCAAGTCGGACGGGATCCGGTGGTAGCTTGCTATCATTGGTGAGAGTGGCGCACGGGTGCGTAACGCGTGAGCAACCTACCTCTATCAGGGGGATAGCCTCTCGAAAGAGAGATTAAGACCGCATAATATAATTTTCCGGCATCGGGAGATTATTAAATATTTATAGGATAGAGATGGGCTCGCGTGACATTAGCTAGTTGGTAGGGTAACGGCCTACCAAGGCGACGATGTCTAGGGGCTCTGAGAGGAGAATCCCCCACACTGGTACTGAGACACGGACCAGACTCCTACGGGAGGCAGCAGTAAGGAATATTGGTCAATGGGCGGAAGCCTGAACCAGCCATGCCGCGTGCAGGATGACTGCCCTATGGGTTGTAAACTGCTTTTGTCCAGGAATAAACCTCTTTACGTGTAGAGAGCTGAATGTACTGGAAGAATAAGGATCGGCTAACTCCGTGCCAGCAGCCGCGGTAATACGGAGGATCCGAGCGTTATCCGGATTTATTGGGTTTAAAGGGTGCGTAGGCGGCCTATTAAGTCAGGGGTGAAATACGGTGGCTCAACCATCGCAGTGCCTTTGATACTGATGGGCTTGAATCCATTTGAAGTGGGCGGAATAAGACAAGTAGCGGTGAAATGCATAGATATGTCTTAGAACTCCGATTGCGAAGGCAGCTCACTAAGCTGGTATTGACGCTGATGCACGAAAGCGTGGGGATCGAACAGGATTAGATACCCTGGTAGTCCACGCCCTAAACGATGATAACTCGATGTTGGCGATAGACAGCCAGCGTCTTAGCGAAAGCGTTAAGTTATCCACCTGGGGAGTACGCCCGCAAGGGTGAAACTCAAAGGAATTGACGGGGGCCCGCACAAGCGGAGGAGCATGTGGTTTAATTCGATGATACGCGAGGAACCTTACCCGGGCTTGAAAGTTAGTGAAGAGACCAGAGACGGTCTCGTCCTTCGGGACACGAAACTAGGTGCTGCATGGCTGTCGTCAGCTCGTGCCGTGAGGTGTTGGGTTAAGTCCCGCAACGAGCGCAACCCCTATGTTTAGTTGCCAGCATGTAATGGTGGGGACTCTAAACAGACTGCCTGTGCAAACAGTGAGGAAGGTGGGGACGACGTCAAGTCATCATGGCCCTTACGTCCGGGGCTACACACGTGCTACAATGGATGGTACAGCGGGCAGCTACATAGCAATATGATGCTAATCTCTAAAAGCCATTCACAGTTCGGATTGGGGTCTGCAACTCGACCCCATGAAGTTGGATTCGCTAGTAATCGCGTATCAGCAATGACGCGGTGAATACGTTCCCGGGCCTTGTACACACCGCCCGTCAAGCCATGAAAGTTGGGGGTACCTAAAGCATGTGACCGCAAGGAGCGTGTTAGGGTAAAACCGATAATTGGGGCTAAGTCGTAACAAGGTAGCCGTACCGGAAGGTGCGGCTGGAATACCTCCTTTCTAGAGTATCGCGGATCGGTACTCGTCACGTTACATATGATTGCATAAGAAGAAAAAACATCAGAAGAAAGTGCCCGCCCCTAATGGAGCGGTCCCTGAGAGAAGAGATGAACAGAATAGCTAGTCCCGTAGCTCAGTTGGTTAGAGCACTACACTGATAATGTAGGGGTCAGCAGTTCAAATCTGCTCGGGACTACCAGGTAGTAATGAGTATTTAGTATCTAGTATTTAGACAAATGGATGGCGACATACATGGATCTAAGGACTAATGTCTAACATCTCAGGTCTAACAAAAAGGGGAATTAGCTCAGCTGGCTAGAGCACCTGCCTTGCACGCAGGGGGTCAACGGTTCGAATCCGTTATTCTCCACGTTCTTAGTACAAAGTATTTGGTATATAGTATTTAGAGATGATATGGCGACATATCGGAGTCTAACTACTGCTATCTAACTACTGGTTACTAAAAAAAGAGTTCTTTGACATATTGAAAGAGAAAAAAAATTACAAGAGAAGACAACAGTATAGAGACAATACTTGTATGTGTTTGATGTAGGGAGGAGACCCTCGGTCGAAGGCCGAACGAATCACTGCGTAGCATATTGGTATATATATCACAAGCAGCCGCATAGTAGCAAAAGGCTATGCCGGTGAAGAAAGTAAATAAGGGCACACGGGGGATGCCTAGGCTCTCAGAGGCGAAGAAGGACGTGATAAGCTGCGATAAGCTTTGGGGATTGGCAAATGCGACTTGATCCAGAGATTTCCGAATGGGGCAACCTGACTATTTGAAGAATAGTCGTATAATACGCGAACGCGCTGAACTGAAACATCTAAGTAGGCGTAGGAGAAGAAAATAACAATGATTTCCCAAGTAGTGGCGAGCGAACGGGAAAGAGCCCAAACCGATTATGTTACGGCATAGTCGGGGTTGTAGGACCACGACATTGTACAATGCTATGAACTGGAAGCAGGTGGGAAACTGCGCGATAAGGGTGAGAGCCCCGTACAGGTAAAGAATATTGGCATAGTGGTATCCTGAGTACCGCGGGACCGGAGAAATCCTGTGGGAATCCACCAGCACCATCTGGTAAGGCTAAATACTCCTGAGAGACCGATAGTGAACCAGTACCGTGAGGGAAAGGTGAAAAGAACCCCGAACAGGGGAGTGAAAAGAACCTGAAACCGTGTGCTTACAAGCGGTTGGAGCAGACAAGTTCTGTGACAGCGTGCCTTTTGCATAATGAGCCTACGAGTTACTCTTGTCTGGCAAGGTTAAGTCCTTCAGGGACGCAGCCGAAGCGAAAGCGAGTCTTAATAGGGCGCATAGTCAGATGAGGTAGACGCGAAACCTTGTGATCTACCCTTGGGCAGGTTGAAGTTGCAGTAACATGTAATGGAGGACCGAACCGATAAACGTTGAAAAGTTTCCGGATGACCTGAGGGTAGGGGTGAAAGGCCAATCAAACTGGGAAATAGCTCGTACTCCCCGAAATGTTTTTAGGAACAGCGTCGGCATCGAGTTTAATAGAGGTAGAGCTACCGATTGGGTGCGGGGGAGTCAAATCCTACCAAATCCAGACGAACTCCGAATGCTATTAAATATGGCCGGCAGTGAGGCTTTGGGTGCTAAGGTCCAAGGCCGAGAGGGAAAGAACCCAGACCATCAGCTAAGGTCCCCAAATTCGTTCTAAGTTGAACTAACGAGGTCCGGTTGCCCAGACAGCTAGGATGTTGGCTTGGAAGCAGCCATTCATTTAAAGAGTGCGTAACAGCTCACTAGTCGAGCGGCCGGGCGTGGATAATAAACGGGCATCAAGAACGGTACCGAAGCTATGGATTTGCATTGAAAGATATGCATCTGGTAGGGGAGCATTCCATATGGGGCGAAGATATCTGGTAATGGGTGTTGGACCGTATGGAAAAGCAAATGTAGGCATAAGTAACGATAAGGCGGGTGGGAAACCCGCCCACCGAAAGACCAAGGTTTCCTGATCAACGTTAATCGGATCAGGGTCAGTCGGGACCTAAGGCGCACCCGAAGGGGGCAAGCCGATGGACAACTGGTTAATATTCCAGTACTCTTCATAACTGCGATGTGGTGACGGAGTAGTGACACTGCCGCGAACTGACGGAATAGTTCGTTGAAAGGCGTAGGTATAGGGACGGTAGGCAAATCCGCCGACCCTGCTGAACCCCAATAGTACAGCAAAGCTCCGGTGGCGCTGATAGAGCAGGTAAACAGACTTCCAAGAAAACCCGCTAAGCTTCAGGTTATGAAGACCCGTACCGCAAACCGACACAGGTGGTCGAGGAGAGAATCCTAAGGTGCTCGAGTGAGTCATGGCTAAGGAACTCGGCAAAATGGCCCTGTAACTTCGGGAGAAGGGGCGCTGTCTCGTAAGAGCAGCCGCAGTGAAAAGGCCCAGGCGACTGTTTAACAAAAACATATGGCTTTGCAAAATCGCAAGATGAGGTATAAGGCCTGACACCTGCCCGGTGCTGGAAGGTTAAGAGGGGATGTCATCGTAAGAGAAGCATTGAATCGAAGCCCCAGTAAACGGCGGCCGTAACTATAACGGTCCTAAGGTAGCGAAATTCCTTGTCGGGTAAGTTCCGACCTGCACGAATGGTGTAACGATCTGGGCGCTGTCTCAGCCATGAGCTCGGTGAAATTGTGGTATCGGTGAAGACGCCGATTACCCGCAACGGGACGGAAAGACCCCATGCACCTTCACTATAGCTTAACATTGAGATTGGGTACAGGATGTGTAGGATAGGCGGGAGATGTTGAAGCGGCTTCGCCAGGAGTCGTGGAATCAACCTTGAAATACCGCCCTTTCTGTATTCGGTTTCTAACTCCTTTATGAGGAGGACATTGTTTGGTGGGTAGTTTGACTGGGGTGGTCGCCTCCAAAAAGGTAACGGAGGCTTTCAAAGGTAAGCTCAGTACGCTTGGTAACCGTACGTGGAGTGCAATGGCATAAGCTTGCTTGACTGTGAGACCAACAAGTCGAACAGGGTCGAAAGACGGACATAGTGATCCGGTGGTTCTGTATGGAAGGGCCATCGCTCAAAGGATAAAAGGTACGCTGGGGATAACAGGCTGATCTCCCCCAAGAGCTCATATCGACGGGGAGGTTTGGCACCTCGATGTCGGCTCGTCACATCCTGGGGCTGGAGAAGGTCCCAAGGGTTGGGCTGTTCGCCCATTAAAGTGGCACGCGAGCTGGGTTCAGAACGTCGCGAGACAGTTCGGTCCCTATCTGTTGTGGGCGTTGGAAGTTTGAGTGGATCTGACCTTAGTACGAGAGGACCGGGTTGGACAGACCTCTGGTGAACCTGTTATGCCGCCAGGTGTACGGCAGGGTAGCTACGTCTGGAATAGATAAGCGCTGAAAGCATCTAAGTGCGAAACTAGCCACGAGATGAGACTTCCTTATAGGGTCGTAGGAGATGACTACGTTGATAGGCCATAGGTGTAAAGGTTGAGAGACCAAAGCCAAGTGGTACTAATAGCCCGAAGCTTTCTCAAGCAGACAGACACTGTTGTCTTCCTCTTTAATTTTTGAATTAATCTTTCAATATATATGTCATTATGGTTTAAGCTATAAGATGGGTATAAACTTTCACAGGAAAGTCTACATACTGCTATCTAAAACTTGATACTATACAAGATCTTTAGGTGCCTATATCGGCGGTGTCTACCTCTTCCCATTCCGAACAGAGCAGTCAAGCCCGCCAGAGCCGATGGTATTGCCGTAACAGGTGGGAGAGTAGGTCGGTGCCTTTTTTTACACGGAAGCCCTTGCTGGAAACAGTCAAGGGCTTCTTTCGTTTAGTTACTTCCCAAAAGGTTCCAGAGGACAAGGGTGTCGACAAAGAAGCCACACAAAAGACTTAGCTCAGGAATAGTACTATCTAGTACAAACCTTCAAAAGATTCTAGAGAAACAATGGTTCCCCCACAAAAGCTCCAGGGATCCGGTTTCGAAATGATACTATAAAATACGGTTCTGCCGGGTACTGATCTAAGGTACTGCACTATTATGTTTTTTATATATTTCCCAGGGATTACTGACTCCGTAGCGAAAATGCAGTTCTGGGATCGTGCTCTATCATGACGGTGTATACCTGCTTGCCGCCTAAGCCCCTATCTTAGCCATTTTTATTGCAGCTTTTACCCTAGTGATCTTAAATTGAATATACCTGCTATTATGTGAATCTTTCCTGAATAAAAGTAAACTTAGAAGGCGTCTTATTTTCTATAATAGCTAATCTTGCTATAGGCTGGAAAATTTTTGGAGCACAACTTCGAATATATTCCCAGTCACATGCTATGCGAGGATAAGGTTATAGGATATATTTTTGAGGACTAAAGATATGAGATTAAAATAGGAAATTGATAAGAACCGATAAGATTTGTTGTTACAAATTATTTCTTCGAGCTTAAACCAGGCAAAAAAAAAATGTAACACTTAAACAATGGAAATGCATTACATTATCATATGATGTGAGGATTACTCTGCCGATATATAAATGAAAAACAGCTTCTCTAAATTGTCGTTACGTCTGGAGAAGATTTAATAAAGTTCAAAAAATCTATCATGAAAAATCCCCGCATTTAAGATATGGAATGGTTAATTCAGGGATAATTTAGGAATTCTTTGTTAAATAGCATAACGATTAAGAGCCTAGTTTCTAAAAACTAGGCTCTATGTTGATCTTGTATAAAAATTAATCTTCTTCAGTATAAAAATCAATAAGAGAAGATATATAGGGATCTTCCCAACCTTCAGCAATATTTTCATAATCTTCATCTGGTATATTGGTCTGTCTAATCTCTAATGAAGTTCCTTTTTTGTGTTCATGTAGCTTTAATGTAACAATGGAAGGGCTGTCAGTTTCTCCAAAATACCATTCTTGCACAATTTTGGTTGAAGGTTCCAATTCCAAGAACCGACCAGTAATTGCACCATCCCACAAAGAAAATTCACCATTTACAGTTGCATCTATTGATACAAGATCGCCAGTCCAAAGGCGGGCCGTAATTTCGGTTGTTAAGGCGAGATACAGTTCTTCTGGTGTCGCCGGGATAATAGCGTATTTCTTGAGATCTTTCATAATGCAAATTTACTCTTTCCCGTAATTTACTAGTTATTTTGACTTCATTTTTATTTATATTATTTTTAGCACAAACTATTAGGACGACATGAGTAATTTTCTGCCAAATTCATTAGTGAAAAAATTAGGTGTAAACCCATTATTCGATACTGCTGAATTTATAAAAGTACATGAGGAAGGCAAGCGAGCAACAGCGATACGGTTAAACCCTCGCAAATTGAAGGAATGTCCATTTTCCAGCGGAGGAACGGTGCCATGGTGCGAGAGCGCTTTTTATCTCAAGGAACGCCCTGTATTCACGCTTGATCCTTTATTTCATGCTGGAGGCTATTATCCCCAAGATGCTTCTTCTATGTTTATAGATCACATTATCCATAAGCTGGAAATAGGATCTAAACCAGTTTATGCATTGGATCTCTGTGCAGCTCCTGGAGGAAAGTCTACTTTGCTAAACAGTAGCTTACATCCTGACAGTCTACTTGTCGCCAATGAGATAATCAAGACCCGCGTGAATATCTTACAAGATAATTTAACAAAATGGGGAAACGTAAATACGGTGGTGACAAATAATGATCCTTCGGCTTTTGACCGATTGCCGGGATATTTTGATATCATGGTGGTAGATGCACCTTGTTCTGGATCAGGTATGTTTAGAAAGGATGCAGATGCAATAGATGAATGGTCAGAAGCAAATGTCAAACTTTGTAGCGAAAGGCAACAAAGAATATTGGCAGAAAGTATTGCTTCATTGAAAACAGGTGGATACCTCCTTTATTCAACCTGCTCATATTCGGAGGAGGAAAATGAAGATATTGCAGATTGGCTAATAGAAACGGGAGATTTTGAATCTATTGAAATTGCCATTGATGATAATTGGGGGATTGAGCATACAGAGTCGGGTGGACATGCGGCACATGGCTACCGCTTCTATCCACATAAGTTAGGCGGGGAGGGTTTTTTTATTACAGTTTTAAGGAAAGTTGCAGAGCAAGGTACATTTAATAGAAAAAGGATAAAACCAGAGAAATCGGATGTGCCGAAGGGAATTCTGGACACTTGGATATTGAACGTTGATGAGTTTTTTCCATTTATCCATCATGATGACCTATATATATTCCCCAAAAAGTATGAAAATGATTTGAAATACCTTCAGAATGTACTCTATCTCAAAAATGCTGGAATCAATATTGGAAAACTTAATCGAAAGGAACTCATTCCAAGCCACGCATTGGCTTTAAGTAACGTATTGAATCCTAGCTTCCAAAGCCTTGAACTTTCGCTTGAGGATGCTCAAAACTATCTTAGAAAGGAGAATGTAATACTAGAGACTATTCCTGCTGCTATCAAAGGTTGGACACTGGCGAGATATAAAGGGCTATCATTAGGCTGGATAAAGGTCTTACCAAATAGGATCAACAATTACTATCCCAAGGAACTAAGAATAGTGAATCTCTAAGAGGTAAGAGAAATTACATACCACTTCGAATTCCAAGAATAAATTATTTTTTCGAGGGAATATGCTGTAAGATAATCGAACAAATATCTTTTGCAACATCTTCCTTCGATTTCAAAGGGAATACGTTGCTTTCGCCCGAACGATTGATAATTGTGACTTTATTTGTATCGGTAGCAAATCCTGCTCCCTGATCCTGCATGGAATTGAGAATGATAAAATCAAGATTCTTTCGGACCAATTTGTCTTTCGCATTTTCGAGCTCGTTGTTTGTTTCTAAAGCAAAACCGATCAGTAATTGTTCTTTCTTCTTTTTGCTTCCTAAAGTGGCAAGAATATCTGTCGTTTTCTTTAACGCAATAGAAAATTCATCCTCTTTCTTCTTTATCTTCTGAGATGCGACTTCAATAGGGGTATAGTCTGCAACTGCAGCACTCATGACAATTATCGTAGCATGATCAAAGTATTTTTCACAAGCTTGAAGCATCTCGGCAGCTGAAGTGACAGGAACAACAGTTATTTGATCAGGATTCGCTAGTGCAGTAGGTCCGGAAACTAATGTCACATCCGCGCCAAGATCTTTTAATTGTCGGGCAATAGCATAGCCCATTTTTCCACTAGAATGATTTCCAATAAAACGTACAGGGTCTATTGCCTCGTAAGTGGGGCCTGCTGATACAAGCGCCTTTTTACCTAATAATGGGAGCTTTTGGTTGGAATAGTTTTCCAGGAAGTGGAAAATTTCCTCTGGTTCAGCGAGACGTCCTTCCCCTATTAATCCACTAGCCAATTCACCTTTTTCAGGAGGGATGATAATATTACCATAAGCTCCTAGTTTAGCGATATTCGATTGCGAGGAGGGATGCTTCCACATATCCAAATCCATTGCAGGGGCAAAGAAGACGGGGCATTTTGCAGATAAATATACTGCCATCAGTAAGTTATCACAAAGACCATTTGCCATCTTGGCGATGGTGTTTGCTGTTGCTGGGGCTATAAGTATATAATCTGCATTTAAAGCTATTTCCACATGGTTATTCCATTCTCCTGTATCGGGTTGATAATAGTCAACCAAAACAGGGTTTTTGGAAAGTGTAGAAAGTGTAAGCGGTGTAATAAAGGCTGTAGCTTCCGTTGACATAATCACTTTAACCTGGGCATCCGCTTTTACGAGCAGACGAATTAAAGTTGCAATCTTGTATGCGGCGATACTACCGCATACAGCAATTACAATATTTTTCCCAGCTAAAGCCATCGTTTATTTTGCGATTAGTCTTGCTCTTTCGATGGATTTCTGTAGTACACTTTATCGTGTAAAAACTCATCGATTGCTACCAAAGTAGGTTTTGGCATACGCTCGTAGTGTTTAGAAATCTCTATTTGCTCGCGGTTTTCGAATACCTCTTCTAAGTTATCGTTATTACTTGCAAACTCAGCAAGTTTTCCGTTTAGTTCTTCCTTAATATCTACTGCAATTTGATTCGCGCGTTTAGAAATAACTACAATGGATTCATAGAGATTGTCAGTTCCTTTGTCCAATTGTCTTAAGTCACGTGTAACTGTAGAATTTGGAATTGAATTATTATTTTTTTGACTCATCTTTTTGGGTATTTTCTTTTTCTTTTTTCGCCTTTTGTTCTTTGATATATGCTTCTTGCTCAGCAAGAGCTTTATTATATTCTTTCATGTGCGAAACGGCCGTCTTAATTCCTTTTTCAGAATCTTGACGAATAGATTCCGCTTCTTTTATATGTTTGCTATTGGGATAGTTACTCGCAAAGCTACGGTAGTAATCCAATGTTTCGTCATATCTGCTTTCCTGCTTTTGCAAAATACTTTTTGAAGCAAATATATATTGTGCCTTTAGCGTCAAAAATTCAATTTCTTCAGCATATTTGGTGTCGGGATATTCTTTCAGTACATTTTGTAACGCAATTACAGCTGCTCTATAATCATCATTCAACCCCATATCATAATAGAGCCTGGCATTGGCAAAAGCTTTAAGTTCGAGTTTATCTCTTAACTTTTGAATGAGGTCTGAGGCCTCTTTAGAACGTTCTGATTCTGGATAGAGATTGACGAAAAGCTGTAGGGCATCGATTGCTTTCTTCGTATTTGCCTGATCTAAAGTTGACCGAGGTGAATCCAAATAGTAACAATAAGCATGCATAAAACGACATTCTTCTGCCCGTGGACTGTTCGGATAAACATCTGCAAAGTCCTTAAAGTGATATGCTGCTGAAGTATAATCTTTCAAACGGTAATTGGCAAATGCCAAATAGTAGTAGATATTTTCTGCCTCAGCTTGTCCGCGGAATTTCGTCCGCAAGTCATCAAACAAAACTAATGCCTTTGTATATTTCTTTTTCTCATACAGCTTTACGGCTTCTTCGTACTTTTGAGCGATATTATTGCTTGCGCGCAATTTCTCAAATTTACTCTTGCAACCAGTAAACACCAATAGAAACATCATGCCGGCACAGATAGCCGCTATACGCCTATTTAAAAACATTTTACAAAGATAAGTGAATTTGTTATACTAATCAATTAAATTTTACTGCGCAATATAGTTTAATAATTATTTGATCCCAAAAACAACATTTTTTATTAACATTCTTTAACTCGTTGGATGCAATTTTGTGGCAGTATTGTCATGGACTTGTTGTTTTTCCATTACGCAAGGAGAGGAAAAATATAGATTTTAAAATATTTGATTATCTTTACATGTACAATCATTGAATTTAATAAAGAGTATGACTTTAAAAGAAAAAGTGGAGCAAGCATTGGATACCTTGAGACCTTATTTGGAAACTGATGGCGGAAATGTAAGTGTTGAAGAGATTACTGCAGATAATGTCGTGCGATTAAAACTATTGGGCGCTTGCGCTTCATGTTCAATGAGCATTATGACTTTTAAAGCAGGATTGGAACAAGCTATAAAAAAAGCTGTGCCAGAGGTAACAGCGGTAGAAGCGATTAATCTAACCGATCCAGATTCTCCTGATGCGACCTTGCCGTCGGCCAATTAGTTTATCTATTAACACAATTTAACGGCTAACCCAGCTGCTTTTGTGTAAATTTGTTCTATGAAGTTGCTGATCCCTATATTATTAGTTTTATCTGTATTTTTTGAGTCTTCGACTTTAAAGGCGCAAGAGAGGAAGATTGTCCAATATTCCGGTATTGTAACTACTGTGGGGTCTGGACTTCCTGTTGGTTATGCTACAGTAACCAATTTATCTTTCCGTAACGAGGCCATTGCGGCGAATAATGAAGGCTATTTTTCTTTCGTAGCTCATGTGGGAGACACACTTCGTTTTTCCTCTATAGGATTCGATCCGCTCATTGTAACTGTACCTGAAGTTGCTGGCGACAAATTTACAGCTAGTATCGTAATGCAAAATTTGGTAACTGAACTGCCAATGGTGACTCCGTATCCCTGGGCAAGTATTGAGGAATTTAATATAGCATTTATGAATTTAGATGTATCTGAGGATCATATTGTACGGGCAAAAAGAACACTTTCCAACGAGTCTTTATCAGCAATGGCTGCCGTAGTACCTCGCGATGGCAACGAGATGCGTTCGATCAATAATGCACAAAGCTTCAATACAATGAATAATAAAGTCATTAACCAACGTTATGCAAATCCGCTATTAAATCCTTTTGCATGGGGAAGTTTAATACAGCAAATAACGAAGGGAAGTCAAAGCCGTTCCAAAAGCTCCCGCTATTAATCTGTTGCTTTGAGCTTGTTCAGCTCTTTTACACTTATCTTTGCTGAAAAATAAGATACTAATCCTGAAATACTGGTAACGGTCAGGAATACCAACATGTAATCGCTCCATCTGCTCACCATAGGATAGCTGTCTAAAATTGCATTTGCACCGTCTTCAACACGTATAATACCATAGGTGGATTGGACGTAATTGAATATAGCACCAATGAATAAACCTAAAATGCAACCAATAATTGCAATCATCAACCCCTCATAGAAGAAGATGCGTTGAATTAAGCTATTGTTACCACCTAAGCTTTTTAGGACTGTCATATCCTTTTGTTTATCCAATACTAACATCGTCAATGACCCTACTATATTAAAAATTGCGATGATACTAATCAATGTTAAAATAAAAAACACAACCCATCTCTCTACACGTACATTTTTGTATAAAGTTGGATTTTGCTCCTCTCTATTTTTAACAACATAATCTGTGCCCAGCTTGTGTTGAAGATCTTTTTCAAATAGTTTAGCGTCAGTACCTTCCTTGAGATAGAATTCAATAGCAGAAACTCTGTCATATTCGCCGAGTACTTCTTTGGCAAATGAAATTGGTGTAATAACGAAATTGTCAAAGTCCTGTTGGTATCTGAGAACACCTCCTGGACTGATAGCTCTAATATTAAATTCTTCAGCAGGATTAGATGTGTTTTTGACGCCTTTTCTTGGTGAATAAACTTGGATTAAATCTGGGGTATTCTGCATAGAAATACCGAGATTAGCCTGGACACTTGCTCCAAGTATAGCCAGATTAGTTGAATCACGTAAGAGTTTATATACTCCATCCACAAGAATACTATCACCAATACTCTTATTAATCGATTTGGGCTCGATTCCCTTGATAGTTGAAATATACTGTCGATTTGCATATTGAAGTAATACCTTCTCTTCTAGTACTTCTGTATAATGGATAACATTAGGATTTTTTCTCAACTCATTAAAGACTGATTTATTTGTTGTAAAGAGCTTGCCTTTTTGTGGCTCTATCTTTAGTTCAGGAGCAAATTTGCTATACATAGATATAATAAGCTCCTCCATCCCATTGAAAGAGGACAGGAGTATGATTAATGCGGCACTACTTACCATAACACCTATCACACTAATTGAGGAGATGATATTAATAGCGTTGACCGATTTTTTTGAAAACAGGTATCTCTTGGCAAATAGAAAAGGTAAGTTCATATCTTATCCTTGTATAAATGGATTGGAGTTTTTTTCAAAACCTATTGTCGTTGAAGGGCCATGACCTGGGTAGACAACGGTGTCATCTGGTAAGGTATAAAGTCTTTGCTTAATATTATCTAAAAGCTGCTGATGATTTCCTCCTGGTAGATCAGTGCGGCCAATACTGTTACGGAACAAGACATCTCCACCAATTAGGAATTTTTGAGAAGCGGAGTAAAAACAGATATGCGCCGGTGAGTGGCCGGGTGCCAATATCACTTCCAATTCGTCATTGTCTATTTGTATTTTGTCTCCATCTTTTAGAAATACTTCTCCAATAGGAGAGATGTCATAGCGGAATCCCATTTGCGGAGCATAGTTCTGAACTGCAACCAGCGTAGATAGTTCTCCTTCGTGAAATTGAGGAAGTAGATCAAATTTCTCATGAATAAAATAATTGCCCAAGACATGATCAATGTGACAATGGGTATTCAGTAACAATTGTGGAGTGAGATTATGAAGATCGACGAAGGTTAAAAACTCCACTTGCTCTTTTTCCCCATACATCCCTGGGTCGATAATTAAGGCATTTCCCTCTTCGTTATACAACAAATAGGTATTTTCTTGGTATGGATTGAAAGTGAATGTTCTGATCGTTAGCATAAGGTAAAATTACATTTTTTATTGTTTTCTAAATAGAGAAAGACTAGCTATTCCAAATTTCCCAATTCTTCTCTGCCTGAAGCAGCAACATTTCATACCCATTTTTAGTTCGAGCACCTTTTTCTTTGCCTTTCTTTAGGAATGTTGTCTCTTCTGGATTATAAATAAGATCATAGAATAGGTGCTTGGCATTGATATGTTCGTACGGTAAAGTCGGAGACTCTGCTATATTGGGAAATGTTCCCACTGGTGAACAATTGATAATTAATGTATATTCAGCTAAAATCGTTTCATCTAATTCCTCATACGTGTAGTTGTCCGTTTGTTTGGTTCTGCTGACGAGCTTGTATTTTATCCCTAATTTATCTAATGTATAGATCACTGCTTTTGCTGCTCCTCCGTTTCCTAGGATTAAAGCGTTTTTGTCATTCTGGTTCAAAAGTGGTTTCAGTGATTCTTCAAATCCATATGCATCCGTGTTATAGCCTTTCAAGTATGGAACGCCGTTTGCGAGATGCGTAATGCGGATACAGTTTACAGCTTGTATTACTTTAGCTTCTTCCGATAGTTCGTTTAAATAATCCATGACCTCTATCTTATATGGAATGGTCACATTTACCCCATAAAAGTCCTTGTTCGTAAATATAGATGGAAAATCCGATATACGTTCAATTGGATATAGGTCATAATCTACATGTTGAATATTTTCTTTCTGAAACTTTTCTAAATAATATTTCTTGGAAAAGGAGTGTCCTAACGGAAATCCTATCAGACCTAATTTTTTCATTGAATGGTTTAATACTTCTTTGGGTGAAAAGGTAAGCTTAATCTAAATGCATTTTATACTCCCAGGCAAGTCTGAAAGATTGCCTGGGAGTATAAAATGCCGTCTACTTTAATTTTTTGGTTTGGTATATTTTTTTACAATTTCAGTGATAATTTGATTTCCTTGCAACTGAGGAAGGTAATCAAAGAGAATGTGATGTTTTTCCGGATTTGTAGCTAAGCCTAGTTCTAAGAAGTTTAAAGCTTCATTGTATTGTCCATTTGCAAATAGATAGGCCACTACACGATAATATAGTTCCGCCGCTTCAGGGTTTTGCGTAATTCCATCTGACATGACATTGATGGCTTCATCAATTTTGCTCTGCTCAAATAGGATTGAAGAGTAATCGAGCCAAGCATCTATATCTGATGGATTTAATGCCACTACTTTTTTATATGCTTCTTCAGCCTGATCAATTTGCTGTAACTTATATCGAGCATCTGCGATTGCAAACCAGTAATCCGGATTTGTGTCTTCTAGTTCCAAAGCCTTTTTGTAGAAATGAAGCGACTCAAAGTAACGTTCTTCAAAATCCAATGTAACACCAATACCAAACCATGCGTCTGCAAGCTCGGCGTCTAACTTTACAGCTTTTTTATAGTAGTTTCGAGCTTCTTCCATTTGTTCAAGCTTCTCGTAACACTCACCTATAGCACAATAGGTATCCGCACTGGGTTGTTCGTATTCAAAGGTCTGTTTGTATACGTCCAATGCCTCCTGATAGCGATCTAAGTTGACCAGTGCATTTCCTTTATTGAAATAAGCAGATGAGAAGTCTTCCTTGATTAATATGGCATAGTCATATGCATCTAATGCTTCTTCGAATTTGCTTATTTTATGATAGGAATTACCTAGATTATACCAAGCATAATACGAATAAGGGTCTGAGTCAATATATTTTTTATAGAAAGATATACTTTCTTCTTGCCTGTCAAGTACATCATAGCAATAAGCTAGCTCATAGAGTGCTTCTTGATAGTCCATATTGAGTTCAAGCGCCTTCTTTAAATAGACAATAGCTTTATCATAGTTCATTTGCGCTTGAAAAATCATGGCAATATGAAAATAAACCTCATCTTTATTGTCTAATAAGGGTAATGCTTTGAATAATTGATCTAATGCTTCATCAAATTGTCCTATGCTCCCCAAAATACCGCCTCTAATTAAGAATATATCTCCTTCTGAAGCTTCCAGTAGTTCTGCTTTATCCAAGGCCGCTAAAGCATTCTGATACTGTTGAATTGTTGAAAACAATTGTGCTTGCTTCAACAAAAAAGTAATATCAAAGGGATGCTGGCTGATTGCAAATTCGGTCACTTGTAGTGCCTTTACAGGATCATTTTTTTCAGCATAGTAGTCTATTATTCCTTCGAAAGCCTTGGAGTCAAAAAAATACTGATCCTCGTTTCGAAGCATTTCCTCATATCTGTCCACCGAGATTTTTCTTTCTTCGGGGTTTTCAAATTCAAAATCCTCTTCCATTCTCAAAAGTTTAAAACCAGTATTCTGTTCCTTAAATCAAAATACTAATTTCTTATCTAATTTGCTTTAATAAATTTTCCACAAATTGGATATCATCCACAAAGTTAAGGATAAATACTGTCAAAATAAAAAAGCCGGCTCTAGAGCCGGCTTTTAATATAATGGTATAAGTTATATACGATTATTTTTTGATCTCAACACGACGGTTTTGAACACGACCTTCTTCAGTTGAATTAGACGCGATTGGGTTTTTCTCTCCGTAACCGTTAGCAGTGATGCTTGATGAAGAAACACCAGCATTTACTAAGTATTGTTTTACAGAGTTAGCACGGTCTTTAGACAAAGTCACGTTGTAAGCTTCAGAACCTTCTGCAGATGCATAACCGTCTAAAGTTACAGATGAATTATTGTCACGTACTTCTTTAGCCAATTTATCCAAAGTTGAGTAAGAAGAAGTTTTCAATACTGAGCTATCAAATTCGAATTGAATTGGAGCATAGTAACCGTTAGAAGCGATGTTTTCAACAACTGGCTCTGGGAATTTGATTGGACATCCTGAACCATCTACTGGAGTACCAGCAGGAGTACCAGGACATTTGTCAAATTTGTCAGATACACCATCACCATCAGCATCAGCGCTTAATGTGTTAACAGTACCTTCTAAAGTGCTTACGCGTTGTTTCAAAGCTTCAACTTCGTTTCTCAATGAAGGATCTTTCAACTCATCATACATTGTAGCTACTGGGTTAGCAAAAGTCAAGTTTTGTTTGTCTTTTGAACCTAAAGTGAACTCTAAACCACCGTATACGTTAGAGAAACGTTGTTTTGTAGTATTGTTTCTGCCAGGTCCGTACAATAATGCTTCATCAGTGAAGTTCATTGTGTAACCTAAATTCAAGGCAACAACTTCAGATAATTTGAATTTAGCACCAACACCTACAGGAACGATCATACCTAAACGGTAATCTTTGTCGCGTGGGTTAGAAGGTGAACGATCACCGAATACATCTTCACCCCATTTTTGATCGTAAACAGGTTGTCCTGAAAAGTCATTAGTTCCGAATTGAACTGGGTTGTAAGCAAAAGCACCAATACCTACTTTAGCGTAGAAGTTAACAGCATTTTCTCTTCTTAAGAAATCAATAGTACCCAATTGGAAAACACCGTTTAAGCTAGCTGCCCAGTTTACTTTTGTTTCAGCAGATTGAGCGCCATATTTGTTTTCAACTGCAGGACCAGACTCGTCATGATTGTAAGTCTTGATCTTACCACGGTTTGCTTCAACTTCTAAACCGAATAGGTGCGAGAATTGCTTGCGTACTGTCAAACCATAGTACTCACCCACTTTGTTTTGGAAATAACCAACTTTTTGACCAAAGTTATTGTTACCACCAATTAAAGCATTAGGCGTAGTGATACCACCTTGAACTCCGATAGACCAAGTTCTGTATTGTGATCTACCACCGAATACTTGTTGAGCTTGTGCTGTATCAGCGAAACCTAAAGCGGCAACTAATGTAGCAGCAACAGCTGTTTTTTTAATTGTAGAATAGTTCATACTCTTGTTTTTAAGGTTATTATTAATTTTAATTGTTTTCAAACTTTGTTATCATTTAATATCTGGAACAGTACAATTGCCGTGCCAAAGTCTTAAAATTATGTTAAATTTTTAAATTTCTGATATTTCGTACTAAATTAAGTATTTAATGTGAAACAACAAAACAAAAATTCGGTACGAAAGTACCAAATTTTTGTTTTGTTTCAATAGCTTTTAGAAAAAAATTAAGAAATTCTTTCTAAAGTAAATAATGTACAATGACTAAAGAGAGTCCTCCAAGCAGAGCCGATACTGGAATTGTCAAGACCCAAGCCCATAATAAACTAATCGTTACCCCCCAGCGCACTGCTGAAACACGCTTAACAACTCCGACACCAATAATGGCTCCTGTAATGGTATGTGTTGTTGAAGCTGGGATTCCGAAATGCTCAGTTATACCTAATGTTACCGCTCCTGCAGATTCCGCACAAACTCCTTCTAATGGTGTCACTTTCGTAATTTTAGTACCCATTGTCTTAACAATTTTCCAGCCTCCACTCATTGTTCCAGCTGCAATAGCTGCGTAACACGTTAAGGGAATCCATTCGGGCATATGTTCGGTATTTTGCATGTAGCCACCAGCTACCATAGCTACAAGGATAATACCCATTACTTTTTGTGCATCATTACCACCATGCGCAAAACTCAAGGCTGCAGATGAAACTAATTGCAGTACTTTAAACCATTTTTCAGCAACACTAGGCCGTGAGTTTTTGGCTAAATTGATTACAATGAGTGTAATGATAATAGATATGGTCATACCGATGATCGGTGCAAACACGATGAAAGCAATAATTTTTAATGTTGCATCGATATTGATTGCGTGTATAGGATCTGCACCAAGAATAAAGGCATAAGCCATTCCTGATCCGGCAAAGCCTCCAATCAAGGTGTGTGAGGAACTTGATGGTACTCCATAGTACCAAGTGAATAAGTTCCAGCCAATTGCTGCGAGCAAGCCCGCAAAGATAACCTCTAAGGTAATATATTCTTCCAATACCGTTTTGGCAATGGTGTTGGCTACTTTGTGATCTGTAAAGTAGAAATAAGCAGCAAAGTTGAATATGGCAGCCCATAATACAGCCATTGCTGGTGTTAGAACTTTTGTTGATACAACTGTCGCAATAGAGTTGGCTGCATCATGGAATCCATTGATGTAGTCAAATGCAATTGCTAAGACAATCACAACAACGAGTAATGTTGACATCATAATCTCGTAGAATTTTTATGCACTTATGATCGAATGATTATGCGTTTTTAACTAGAATACTTTCTAATACATTAGCAACATCCTCGCATTTGTCTGTTGCATCTTCCATTGCGGATAACACTTCTTTGTGTTTGATCAATGAAATAGCGTCTTTTTCAAATTCAAAAAGATCGGCTACTGCCTTATCAAAAATATAGTCTGCTTTATTTTCTACACTATTGATACGCACACAAGAATCTGTGATATTGCGAATGTTTTTTAAATCCCGAAGTTCGTGGATTGCTTTTGAAACATGTTCAGTAGCTTCCACCAGTAGATCCGCGATTTCTATCATTGGTTCTGTTGCTTTTTCTACCTTGTATAAGTCCATTCTATTAGCCGCACCGTGGATAAAATCGGCTACATCGTCCAAAGAACTTGCTAAGGAGTGTATATCTTCGCGGTCAAAAGGTGTAATGAAATTTTTACCTAGCTCCAAGTGAATTTGATGTGTGATGTTGTCGCCTTTGTGCTCCAAGTCTTCCATCTTACGTGTGAACTCTTTCTTCTTTTCTGGATTGTTTGAGTTAACAATATCTTTTAACAATTGAGACATTTCGATCAAATTGTTGCCGGCTTGTTCAAACAAAGGGAAGAATTTTTTGTCCTTTGGAACGAAGTATTGAAAAATGCTATTTAAAGACATATCTTAAATTTATTTTTGCAAAAATAACACCCTAATGTTAAGTTAATGTTAACATTGGTTTTGTTTAAACACAAAAGTGTCATCAATTGTTTAATCTCCGACCTGAACTTTTTGCAAAGTAAAGCCAAAAGTGGTTCCAATGCCCTCTGTACTACGGACATTAACATTCTGTTGATGCGCTTCAACAATATGTTTGACAATCGCAAGACCTAAGCCCGATCCGCCAATATCTCTTGAGCGACTTTTATCTGTGCGGAAGAATCGCTCGAATACCCGGCTCAGATTTTTTTCTTCGATACCATAACCGTCATCCGTGATTTCTATGAGTACTTGCTCAAAAAGCGGGAAAATCTTGATTTTCGTTGTCCCGCCCACTTTTCCGTATTTGAGTGAGTTATCGATAAGATTATACAATACCTGATGTATTTTATTGCGATCGGCTTTAACCCAATGTGGTGTGCCGGTTTTAGGTTTGAACTCGATCTTAATATTATGATGTTTGGCTTTGTCTTCCAATGAATATGAGGTGTCTTTGATAAGATCTACAATGTCAAATTTTTCAATATTCAATACCATTTTACCTGATTCCAGTTTGGATATTTCATCTAAATCTTGAATTAGATAATTCAATCTGTCAAGGTTTCGAGCAGCTTTATCTAAGAAATTCTTTGCCATTTCCATGTCTTCTTCCATCAGCCCATCTTGTAATGTCTCGATGTATCCTTGTGTAGCGAAGAGGGGCGTTTTGAACTCATGGGATATATTGGAAAGGAATTCACGCCTAAATTTTTCCTGCGATTTCAATTGTTCAATTTCATTTTTTTTATCTTTTGCCCAGGCCTTTACGTCATTTTCTGCATCTGTAATGGGATCTTCACTGACATGTTCACCAATCGCATCTTTTAGATCTTTGCCAAGTTTGAGGTTATGAATCAACTTATACATGGTATTAAGACGACGGTAGATGTATTTCTCGAATAAATAGTTGAATAGAAGAAAACAGATAACCAGTGCAACAAAAAATATAATCAGTGCAGTCTGGAGATCATGTTTATAATAAAAGCTGATAGTGGATATTGCAATGCCAACTCCAGCAGAGTTTGCCAATAATAATTGTCTGAAATTCATCTGTTGAATAAAAAAGGCCCCTAATTGGAGCCTAAGTTACTTATAATGATATTAATAAATTGTTAAAATTTTCCGATAACGGTTTTAGCTCCGGTAACTTTATCGCCAATATTCACATTGATCTCTGTTCCTAAAGGCAAGAATAGATCCACACGTGAACCAAATTTGATAAAGCCGAACTCGTTGCCTTGAACAACCTGATCATTTTCTTTTACATACCAAACAATTCGGCGGGCCAATGCGCCAGCAATTTGACGGAAAAGAACTTCTCTGCCTGCGTTGTCTTTTACTACGACAGTTGTTCTTTCGTTGTCTGTCGATGATTTTGGATGCCAAGCGACCAAGAACTTCCCTGGATGATATTTGAAGAAAGTTACCAAACCGCTGATTGGATTTCGATTCACATGTACATTGATAGGAGACATGAAAATAGAGACCTGTATCCTTCTGTCATGAAAATATTCATTTTCTTCGGTTTCTTCGATGACCACAACTTTTCCGTCAGCAGGACATAAGATCGTGCCATCTTGTGGAATCACTACTTTCTTAGGACTCCTAAAAAACTGGACAACTGTAATGAATAGGAATGCTGAAAGGGCATAAATAAACCATTTTACAAACTGCGGTGCATCATAATAATCCGCAACAGCATTGATGATAAAGATAAAAAGTACAGCAATCGCTAATGTGGTATATCCTTCTTTATGGAATTTCATATCTATTTATTTCTGCAAAGATAATTATTTACTCGAATTGTCTATTTGTCTTTCGATTTTAATTGAATGGGTATAGACTTTCCCATCACTTCCCGTGGCAATACTTCCAGAAACTTTAATCGTATCGTCTTGAGGTTGATCTTGTTTGTAGGTAGGAAAATAAAAATCTATACTTTTGGCAATTCGATTCAAAATGGTGTGATCATTTTCATTATTGGAGTCTACATTCAATTTCAGACTTCGCAAATTGGCCAAGCCCGTTTTTTTGACTTCAACTTCATAGGAGAAATTTAGTTGGGTTGCAACTTCGAACCCGCTTTTATTGATCCTATCTGTAAACCGTTTAGCAAGGAAGGCATAGAAGTTTGAAAAGTCATCAAAGCTACAAGATTTGCTGTTTAATAGTTCAGCTCGGATAAAATAATCGTAGGGTAGAACGCTTAACACTTGAAAATCTTCACTTTGAAGTTCTCCATTATCATCATAAGTAGCAACTATTTTTCCATCAACAAAGCGTTGTGTCATTGCGTAAATGGGCTGCTGTCCGACATTGTAAAAATAAGTGTTCCAGTTCCCCTGTGGTTTACCTCCTTTTACTTTGCCCTTACGTAGATAAAAATCATAACCGAATTCTGTGAATCCTTCGAATGGAATAGCGAATTCATAGTTCCCTTCACCACCAACGATTTCCTGTTTTCCTCGGTTATCCCAATAATCTTTAATGAAATAACCATAATCACCATAGGTCACCGTTAATAGCGGTTTACCGTCGGGATAATAATATTTGCAATCACCAACTGGATAGTTATCCTTAAAATTTATTTCCCATTTTAACACTCCATTCGGATGAAAAGCTTGAAATACACCTTCTTTTTTACCACCCTTATAATTGCCGATCAGTATACGGTTGCCATTGGGTGCGAAATCACGAAACTCCCCTTCGAAAATTTGCTTTGTGAAATCAAATTTGCTTACACGTTCAATTGATTTGAATTCGCAATCTTTTGCCGCCAGATAATAATACTTATCAAAATAGAAACGAATTAAGCCTTGATCTAATTTCTCGTAAAATACAGGCTTATCCTCTTGCGCTTGAATAGGTTGGCAGCAAAACGAGGATAACAACAACAGTATAGAAATGAATTTTTTAGTCATAACAAAAATTAATGTGCTTCAAGCCAATTTTTACCTTCTCCGATTTCAACAATCAACGGAACATTTGTTTTTATAGCATTTGTCATTTTGTCCAAGATAATTGTTTTGAATGCTTCGACCTCTTGTTTCGGAACATCAAACACCAATTCATCGTGTACTTGCATAATCATTTTACCTGCCAGTCCCTGTTGCTCGATTTCCTTTTGTATTGCAATCATGGCAATCTTGATTAAATCTGCTGCCGAACCTTGAATCGGGGCATTGATTGCATTACGTTCAGCAAATCCCCGAACAGTCATGTTTGCTGAATTAATGTCTCTCAAATAACGTCTACGCTTTAAAATTGTTTCAACGTAGCCTTTCTCTTTCGCGGATTCAACGGCATCGCTCATATACTTTTTTATACCGGTATATTGGTTGAAGTATTCGTTGATGATGTCAGCAGCTTCTTTGCGTGAGATGCCTAGATTTTGAGATAAACCAAAGGCGGATTGACCGTATATAATACCAAAGTTTACTGCTTTTGCATTACGCCTTTGTTCCGATGTCACCTCTTCAAAAGCCATATTATAGACTTTTGCTGCAGTGGCACGATGGATATCATGTCCTTGACTAAAGGCTTCCAACATATTTTGATCTTTGCTCAACTCCGCTATTAAGCGTAATTCGATCTGTGAATAATCGGCTGATAAGATCACATGATCTTTCGAACGTGGGATAAATGCTTTCCTCACTTCACGGCCTCTTTCCGTACGGATCGGAATATTCTGCAGATTAGGATTTGTAGAGCTCAAGCGGCCTGTTGCGGCGACAGCTTGATTATAGGAAGTATGGATCAACCCCGTTTCTGGATTGATCAATTCAGGTAATGAATCTACGTAAGTTGATTTTAATTTCTGTAACTGCCTAAAATTCAAAATATCCTGAACAATATCTGATTTGTGCGCCAGCGCCAATAGAACATCTTCACCAGTTTTGTACTGCCCTGTTTTTGTTTTCTTTGCTTTCGGATCCAGTTGGAGTTTGTCGAATAAGACTTCGCCTAACTGTTTTGGTGAGGCAATATTAAAGTTCACGCCTGCTTTTTCAAATATGGCATTCTCTAGATCCGTGATGTCCTGTTCCAATGTTTTCGAAAATTCGCCAAGAGCGGGGACATCCACTTTTACTCCATTTCGTTCTATTTCTGCAAGCACATATACAAGTGGAAATTCAACATCCTGGGCCAATTTTAAGGTGTCCGTTTCTACCAAAAGAGGGTGAAAAATGTTTTTTAGCTGCAAAGTAATGTCTGCATCTTCTGCTGCGTATTCTTTGATTTTTTCGAAATCAACATCCCGCATATTTCCTTGTTTTTTTCCTTTTTCTCCAATGAGTTCGGTAATGGAGACCGGCGTGTAATTCAGATAGTTCTCTGCAAGCACATCCATGCCATGCCGTGTGTCAGGGTCAATGAGGTAATGTGCTAACATGGTATCGAATAATGTTCCCTGTACCTTAACACCATATCTTGCCAATAGGAGAATATCGTACTTGATATTCTGACCGATCTTTTCAATTGCTGGATTTTCCAGTGCAGACTTAAAGATATCGACGATGCGTTGCGCTTCTTCCCGATTTGCTGGTGTAGGAATATAGTATGCTTTCCCGGTTTCAAACGAAAATGAAAGTCCTACGATATTAGCAAGATTTGCATCTAACCCCGTTGTTTCTGTATCAAAACAAAAGCTGCTTTTTGAATTGAGTTCCTCGGCAAGTTTTTCTTGTTCTTCTGTTGTATCTAATAGTGTATATTCGTGTGTTGTATTGTGAATATTTTTTAGAACAATATTTTCACTTGATACTCCTATTACTGTACTTGTTGTATTTGCTGTTGTCTGGATAGCAAATAAATCCATCTGTCCATTTATAGGTGCATTCTTTTCAAGTATGGAGAAATCGTCTCCAAAAACTCTTTTTCCCAATGTCCTAAATTCCAATTCAGCAAAAAGGGGTTCTAGAATGTCTTTATTTGGATCTTCAAGTTCTAGGGCTTTTTCGTTAAGCTCAACGGGTACATCCAACAAAATTGTTGCTAATTTTTTTGAAATTAATCCCTGTTCTGCAAAATTTTCAACGTTTTCGCGCATTTTTCCTTTTAGCTGATCCGCATTGGCTATAATTCCTTCGACTGACCCAAATTCCTGAACAAGTTTTTTTGCGGTCTTCTCACCGATACCTGGAATTCCTGGGATATTATCTACGGCATCACCCCATAAGCCCAAAATATCGATGACCTGGCACACGTCTGTTACCTCCCACTTTTCGAGAATTTCTTTGACTCCTTGTACTTCAGCCCCATTACCCATACGGGCTGGTTTGTAAATAAAAATATTGTCTGAGACAAGCTGACCAAAATCTTTATCCGGTGTCATACAATAGACTTGGAAGTTTTCTTGTTCTGCTTTTTTCGCTAATGTTCCGATGATATCATCCGCTTCATAACCGTCCATTGTAATAATAGGGATATTGAATCCCTCAATCAGGCGATAGATATAAGGAATGGAAGCTGAAAGGTCTTCGGGCATTTTTTCACGATGTGCTTTATAGGCTTCAAATTCAATATGGCGTGCTGTAGGAGCTGCCGTGTCGAACACTACTGCTATATGAGAAGGTTGCTGATTTTTCAATACCTCCAACAGTGTATTGGTAAAACCCATGATTGCCCCAGTATTCAACCCTGTCGAGGTGATCCTTGGGGTCTTGCTCAAAGCAAAATATGCTCTATATATGAGAGCCATGCCATCTAAAAGAAATAGTTTTTTCACAAAATTGAATTTTAGTCTCCTTACAAAGGTAAGAAATTCATCAAACCGTAAGTTTAATAAATTTTTCCGATTTTTGTGCTATGACACATTTAATGCAACAGGTTCTATGAGAGGATTGGTAACAAAGTCCACAGGTAGTTGGTATCAGGTTTTGGGCGAAGATGACAAGAGATATGATTGCCGAATCAAAGGAAAATTTCGTACCAAGGGAATTAAAACGACCAACCCTGTGGCTGTAGGAGACTGGGTGCATTTTGATGTGGAGCCAGATCTTGAAAGTGCTGTCATTCGTGAATTGGAACCGCGTCGTAATTATATTATTCGAAAGTCGGTAAACCTCTCCAAACAAACACAGATTATCGGGGCAAACCTAGATCAGGCTTTTTTGGTGGTTACGTTGGCTTCTCCGCCAACATCTTTGGGTTTTATTGACCGTTTTTTGGTGACGACCGAAGCTTATGGAATACCTGCGGTACTTATTTTTAATAAACTCGATCTTTTCAGTGATGAAGGTTTGGAAATATTGGCCGACTATAAGGCTATTTATGAACGAATCGGCTATCCGTGCTATGAGGTATCGGCTTTGACGGGAAAGAATATAGATGTTGTCAAGGAGCTACTTCAGGATAAAATTACATTAGTGTCAGGTCATTCTGGTGTTGGTAAATCTACTTTGATTAATGCTATTGTACCTGAATATGGTTTGAAGACAGGAGAAATTTCGGATTGGTCAGATAAGGGGAAGCACACCACTACATTTGCAGAGATGTTTGACTTACCTTTTGCGGGTAAACTGATTGATACACCCGGTATTCGCGAGTTGGGAATTGTGGATATTGAAAAACAGGAACTGTCCCACTTTTTCCCTGAGATGCGTGCATTGATGAACCAATGCCGGTTCAATAATTGTCGGCATATCAACGAGCCCGGTTGTGTGATTATGGAAGCCGTTGAGGAGGGAGAAATTGAATCTTCACGTTACGATAGTTATCTCAGTATGTATCATAATGAAGATAGCAGAGCTTAATACAGAAAGGCTTCCATTTATGGAAGCCTTTCTGTATTTAAAAGGAAGAGAGCGTTCATTTTATGGCTTGTGTTAGATTCATGTAGTCCATTAGATAGGTACATTCCTTTGAAGCCATATTGAAAAAAGGCGTGTCCTTATATTGTGTATTTAGTTCTTTAAAGTACCTATTCTGAAGCGAAAAGCGGTAGAACGGATTTTTCAAGGGGGAATCATAATATTGCCAGCGAGTGTCCTCAGTATAAACAAAATCTTTCTGTTCACATTTTGCGAGCATGAAGGTACATTTGGCCTTAAACTCTTTATCTGAACTTAGTGAACGGGCTTTGTTATACCATTCTTTTGCTGATTTTGTCTGTACGTAATTCCGTTTCCAGTGAATTGTTGTGGCAGCATGATTGTCTGAGGATGACCAATCGTACGACACCAAAGACCATGCGTTTCCGTAAGTGCTGGTTTGATAAATGCCTGTGGCCATCTGAAAGTAATAGTCGGCTTTTTTCTGATTATTTTTTTCGCTTTTTATGGCATTCTCCAATCGGGCCATGCGTTCTGCATATTTTAGTTTGGTCGTATTCTCTTTTCCGTATTTCTTTGGATAGTCATTGATGGTGACGATAAATGGACTGGGGATAACACCCGTTTCATCTTCATTGTACGAATTCCTTATTTCTTTTATTTTGTGATCTTTAGGAAGTGCCTGTAATGTTGTCGCCGCTTTTTGAAAATCAAGCTCCCGTAGATATGCTGTGCCTAGCAGTTCTGTCAAATAATCTCTATTGAAATGCTTGATATCTTGCAATAAAAAACGGGATAATGTATTTTGTTGCGTGTTGTCAGACAGTAGTGCCCTTATTTTTAATAATGTTTTAGGTGTGAGACTATTTTCCCAAAAATGCATGGTGGACCATTGCATGTTGTCTTCAAGAGAATCCTTGGCGATACCGTAATTATAGAAGATATCGGCTTTTACAGCGGCTAAACTCGCCATAGCTGTATCTTGTGTGCTGAGGTAATGTTTGACGACAAGGTTCTGGAGGATATTTCTAGCAATCAGACTGTAATTGCTGTATTCAAAAGCACTATAGCTCCATTCCTTTTTGTTACTTGAATTTTTGCCATCCTGTTTGGCTTTCTGCTCCAGCCACGCTAATGTTTTGACCAGCTTGGGCTGATCAATCTGTTTACTGGTTTGCCAATCTGCTAATTGCGTAAGCAGCACTGTAATCTGATATTGATCGCCCAACCTAGGATTCAATTCATTTTCTTTTACCTGGGCAAGATATTTTTTTGCTAGATCATTTTCTCTATTCATCCAGCTTAAATAAGCCGCTGTAATCAGACCAAGCTGTGGCTGAACGTATTTTTTGTCTTGATAGAGGTTTAATGCGAAATCGCGAAGGGAATCCAAATGTTGTTTAATGGTGCTTTTGTCTTCGTTTCTAGCGTAATAGTTGTAGTTTTCGCCATAACCAATATAAAAAGACTCATTCATATCGCCTTCTATTTTGTTGACTTCCCTTCCCAACAAAACTGCATTTACGGTATTGGCTGGATCAAGCTTATAACAGGCGTTTAGATATTTCATTGTACGGTCTCCAGTGCCGAATCCAATAATGGCATTAATGTTAAAGTTGTCTGCATCAGTGCTGGCATATTGAAAAATCTCTGTGTCAGAAGCTGTGATATAATGAAAATTAGCGTACGCCAAAACCCGTCTTTCGGGGCTTGCTGTAAATAACCTGGAGAAAAGGTATGCCGCTTTAGCCCCATCACCATTTTTACGGACAGCACCAGCGTAGTTGGAAAGTGCCCAATTTAAAATAGCTTCATTCCCTTTTATAGGCTGTAAGTATTTCTCATAGATAGCAATACTTTTGGCATATTCCTGACCGAATAGATATAAGCGTGCGGCCTGATAAGCGTAACGGACAAAAAGGAAACTGTTTTTTTTATGCTTGTTGATCTGTGTTTCGGCCAGTTCGGCATATTGTACAATCTCTTTAAAATTCCGCGTATCGGGATCCCAATAATTGTGTTGAACATTGGTGATGGGCTCTTGCTTTTTTGTAAAAACAAAGTAAGCTCGCTCAGGTTCATGTTTACCATCAATTAAGGTTTGTAAAAATGTATTTCCTTTGATGGAATCCGGAAGATTGCTCCAGGATGATTTTTTTTGATTACTGACCAAATCAGACGTCGCCGAGTCGCTGTAGTACATCAATTGTTGGATATCTTTTACATTTATATCTGACCCTAGGTGTTTTGCCCAAGCTTCACTGTTGACGATGCTTTCCTTGACTGGAGCTTCTTCGGTATAAAGAAATTGATAGGGGATGTATTGAAATGCAGAAAACCCGTTGTCTTCGAGATTCGGAAGATAGTAAGTTGTTTGGTTGTCATAGGGATCCATTTCGGGTCCACAAGCGATATTTGTTGCAATCTCTCCAAAAAAGAAAGCGAGCGTGGTGCTAGAAAGCACGAATAATTTCTTGTAACTCGGCGTTGCCATGATTTGCTAATGTAGCTTGATCTAAATGATAAAAAATAATCTGATGTTTTTTTCCTTTCAGTTCTCCCCTCAAAAATTTTGCCGTTTGCAAAAGATCATCGTGAGTTACCTGCTCAAATCGGACAACATCTCCTTTTTTGAGATTTGCTTTTGGAAGGTCGGTAATTAAAATGAATAAATTACTTTTTGGGTTGCGTGTAAATAAAGCTGTATTATTGATGTCCTGCTCACTAATATATTTTGATATACCAATGTAACTATTGTTTCTAAAAACCACAAACCATTGAAATAAAGGAAGTGCAATATCCATTTGCATTGGATAATTGCGTAGTGTACCACCTAAATAGGTCTTTAGATCTTGTTGATTCAGAATAGAATTTTGGTTTCCAAACTGGCGTAAATTGCCCATGTTGTAGCACATTAAAGTCACTTTCTTTACTGGTGGAATACCGCTTGTAACCGTATTCTTAACTTGATGTAATCTTAAGGTTGAGCTAATAATAACATCTTTTAAATCAGGCAATTCTTGTAGGTAATTGAGCAAGTAGAAGAATTTGTCGCGTGATGTCTGTGTCCAATCACAGTCCAATTGCAATTCGTTGAATTTTTCTTTGCCAGCCTGCTTAATTTTTGCGGCGACAAATGGAACAATCTTATTGGCTAATGCTCTTATTTGTAAACTGTCCATTTCTGAAAAAATTCGTTGATTGATAAATACAACTGGTATTAAAGTCTGTTCTTTAGGTACAGGCTGGGAGAAAGTAATGGGGCTAATGGGGACAGCCTGAACACCCGAGGGATCAAAGTCTATATCCATAATTCGTGTATATATGGACCTAGCAGCGACTTCTTTTAGCGCACGGTGTTCTACGGTATCAAGTTGAAAAACTGTTTTCCAAAAATAGAAGCCTGTTTCGGGTTTGGAATTTGAACAAGAATTGAATATAAGTAGCCAAAGCGGTACAAGAAATAAAAAAAGTCGTATTCGGAGCTGCATATTTTCTTTATTTAGTAGTATTTGAAACAAAAGGGGAATTGATCTTGTTTGCTATTCAATAAATAAAGACTAAATTACAAAGAGATTGTGACTTTATGAAGCCTATTTTTAAGTGGATCATTGGGATTGTTGTGTTTATTATCCTGGCTTTGACCGGGGGGATTATGTATTTTAGCAATAAATGGAAACCACTGTTGGATACCAAAATAAAGCAACTGGTTTTGCAGGCGACAGATAGTCTGTACACTGTTCACTACGATGATATTCATGTTAATCTTGCACTGGGAAATCTAACCATAGATAATCTTCATTTAATTCCGGATAGTGTTGTGTATAAAAAATTAGAGCTTATGAAAAAGGCTCCAGACAATCGATATGCAATAATCATCAACAAGCTTAAGATTAAAAGCTTTGGCATCCGTAAGGTATTAATGGATAAAGAGCTTTTCCTACACGATGTCACCGTAGATACACCAATGATACATGTTATCAATGAGGTGCATAGTTATAACGATACTGTAAGCCAAGGGCCTAAGAAACCATTGTACGAAAAAATAAAAGATAATTTAAAGAAGATTCATGTTGAAGCTGTCAATTTGAATAATATTGATTTTAAATATACGCAGGTACAAAAGGGTGTACATCAGGATTTTGAGATAAAAAAAGTGAAAGTACGGATTGATGATGTCCTTATTGATTCAACTTCGGAGCAAGACAGACAACGTTTTTATCATACGAAGATGATCGATATCGAAGTGCCGGGCTTTACTTATAAAACTCCAGATGGTTTTTATAAAATCAATTTTGATAAACTTAAGATCAATAGTAAAGACAGGAATGTCCTCCTGACCAAGGTCGCTTATCAGCCGACTTTAAACAAAGCCGCCTATTATAAGAAAAAAGGGGAAGGCGGAAGTTATATTGTCTTTAAAATGGACACCTTGCAACTGACTGGGTTCAATTTTGGGCAACTTTCCAGAGATAAAAAGGTTTATGCGCAAAAAGCATTCTTAAAAAACGGGCAACTTTCCATCTATAGCGATAAGCACTATAAGAACCCTGCTACCCGACAAATTGGAAATGCACCGCACATGAAATTGATGCAAATGTCAACTAGAATGGGAATTGATTCGCTGATTCTGAATAATATTGGTATTGCTTATTCGGAGATGAGTGATCAATATAGCCAGATAGGAACCATTACTTTTGATCATACCTATGGTACCATATTGAATGTGACAAATGATTCGACAAAGTTACTCAAGCAAAAGCTTATGCGTGCTAATCTGAGCACTAATTTTATGAACTCAGGAAAGCTATTGACCAACTTTGTCTTTGATATGACCTCCAAAGTTGGGGCTTATACCTATAAGGGTAGTCTTGGACAGATGGATTTAACCGCTGTCAATAAAATGATTCGACCATTGCTGAATGTTGAGGTTAAATCCGGTAATCTAAAACAAATCGTATTTGATGTCTGGGCTAATGACTACAGGAGTAAGGGGACGTTTAAAATGGATTACAACGATTTGAAAGTTAATATACTCTCTGAAACAGGTGAGGACGGACGTCGAGAAAAGAAGGGCTTCCTTTCATTTATGGTCAATCAGGTTTTATTTAATCCTGGAAACCCAGACCTTTATGGTAAATATACTGTGGGGCATATCAACAAGCATCGAGACCCCTATCATCCTTTCTTTAAGGCAATGTGGCAAAGTTTGCTGATGGGAATTAAACAATGTGTCGGTTTAGGACCAGAGCGTGAGGCAAAATTGATGAATACAGCAGATCGTGTAGAGAAGGTCGTGAGTGGAGTGGAGAAAGCGAAGAAATTATTCTCAGGGATATTCAAAAAACATAAAACCGCTGAAGAGCTGCTAAAAGAAGAGAAGGAGGAAGAGGCAAAAGCGGCTGCCAAAATAGAGGAAAAGCGAAAACGGGATCGAGAGAAGGCTGAAAAGGAATTAGAGAAAGAAAAACCTGGGGATTAAAAAAGTGGAGATGTAGCGAAAGACACTGGTAGATTCCGTTTCACGTGAAAATAAAGTGCTTTTAGGGGATAGATGTTGGTAGATTTTTGAATAAAGGCAAATTTACCTTAGTTTGCGGTTTATAATGGTAGATTCTATATTAAGTTTTATTCGATTTGTTTTCAAATATAAAAACGGTCTTGTAGATAAGATCATGTTCTATGCGAGCATGATTTGTGCTGCGATAGTTATTTTCAATGTTGGTTATGTAACAGATCCAACTTTGGGTATTTTACTAGGTAAAACAATCCACTACCTATTTTTCGTGCTTTTCTTTATGATCGCATTGCGGGAATCTTCATCTATCTATGCACTGAAGAAGATTGCTGTTGAACATTATTCAGGCTTGTTTATCCTGATTTATTTTATTTTTATTTTGATTGCTCGTTTCGCTGGGATTGATGCGCTATCGGTCTTTTCACGCGAACAGTGGATTTATTTAGGGATTTATATTATTTTTATCGCCGAATTATCGAAAAGCACGCTCTTTTTTGATAATTTTTATTTTAATCCTACCATACTATTTGTTATCAGCTTTCTTGTGCTTATCCTGATAGGGACAGTTCTATTGATGCTTCCGCGAACAACGATTGAAGCTCCGCTCAGTTTTGTCGATGCCTTGTTTATGGCCACTAGTGCTGTTTGTATAACAGGATTGTCCGTAGCAGATATTTCAACCAACTTTAGCATGTTTGGTCAGACCGTTATTATTGTATTGATACAGGTCGGTGGATTGGGAATTATGACATTTACAGGGTTTTTTGGATATTTTTTCTCTGGTGGATTTTCATTCAAAAACCAACTGATGTTTGGTGAGATATTGGGTGAAAATAAAGTGGCTTCAGTCATTAAGACATTGTTGACCATGATATTTATTACACTGTTGTTTGAATTTCTTGGTGCGTTATTGATTTTTAGTACCTTGGAAAGGACTAACTTCCCGAATATGGGTAGTATGATTTTCTTCTCAATTTTTCATTCCATTTCTTCTTTCTGTAATGCCGGATTTTCTATTTTGTCTGGAGGTATCACCAATGAGGCATATAAGTTCAACTATCCATTTCAATTGGCTCTTTCCTCATTGTTTATTCTTGGGGGATTAGGTTTTGGAATTGTGCTCAACTTTTATACCTACATAAAGGAGTCTATATTGCTGTGGTACCACCGTTTGATCACGAAGAAAAATTACAAACATAAAGCCTGGAGTTTTAGCTTCAACTCCAAGTTAGTTCTACTTTGTAATGCGATTATTATTGTTGCGGCAACACTTTTCTTTTACTTTTTGGAACGGAAGAATACGCTTTCTTTAGAAAAAGGCTTAGATGGCGAATGGGCCACGTCTTTTTTTATGGCAAATGCTGCGCGTTCTGCAGGTTACAATAGCATTGATTTAAGTTTCGTCGGAGCCCCAACTATTTTTCTGATCATGTTGCTGATGTGGATAGGGGCCTCCCCAGGGTCTACTGGAGGCGGAGTTAAAGTGACAACAGTAGCACTTTCTTTTATAAATATTATTTCTTTAGCAAAGGGTAAGGAATATATTGAAATTTTTAAACGAAGAATAGCAAGTGAATCCGTCAATAAAGCTTTTGCAATCATTTTATTGTCGTTTATAGTCGTTGGGCTCAGTTTTTTTGTCCTTATTTTTACTGATCCAGATAAAAGTATGAAAGATTTGTTGTTTGAATCGTTATCGGCATATACGACCTGCGGCTTGAGTTTGGGTATTACCCCTTCCTTAAGTATGGGTGGAAAACTGATCATTGTGGTGACCATGTTGGTCGGTCGTGTGGGTATGTTAACATTATTGGTTGCCTTTATCAAAAATACGACACGTCGGAATATTATATTTCCGGAGGAAAAGATCTTGTTTTAAATGCATTCTTTTTTTAACGTAAATTTGGAAATGAAGAGAAAGAGGTTGATTTAATAGTATAGGGTGTGATTATGCTTGTAAATACAATAAATTTATCTTAGTTTGAGTTATGAAGTATATTGTTTTAGGGTTAGGACATTTTGGGCGTTCATTGGGTGTTCATCTTACTGAACTCGGTCATGAAGTGATTGGAGCAGATAAAAGTCTAACTATAGTGGAGCAGCTCAAAGATAAGATCACACATACCGTATGTTTGGATACAACGGATCGGGAGGCTGTATCTTCACTACCTTTGAAAGATGCGCATGCTGTAATTGTAGCTATTGGGGAAGATGAAGGAGCGTCTCTTATGACTGTAGCACTCCTAAAACAATTAAAAGTAAAGCGTATAATCGGCCGTATCGTATCTGATTTGCAGAAGACAGTTTTGGAAGCGATGGAGATCAATGAGTATATTATGCCAGAAGAAGAGGCTGCAGAGCGTTTGGCGATGCGGTTGGACAATATCGATATCGTTGATTCCTTTAAGGTTTCAGATCGGTATTCTATTGTCGAAACAAAGGTTCCGCAGCGTTATATTGGTATGACGCTACGCGAGGCTAATCTGACGAATCTATATAAAATTATTGTACTGACAACAGTCAAAATTACAGAGACAAAAAAAGACGGAATTACCAAAGAACAAAAGGAAGCATCTGGTATCGCCACGTCTGAAACAGTCATGGCGGAAGGGGATATCTTAGTTGTTTTTGGCGAATTATCCGACATCAATAAGTTAATTCAAAAAGGAGAATAAAATTATGTTATTAACAACAACAAGTGTTATCGAGGGACACCAGATCGATCGTTATTTGGGGATTGTTTCTTCAGAGGTTGTTTTGGGAGCAAATGCCATTAAGGATATGATGGCTGGATTTAGAGATTTTTTTGGCGGTCGGTCCAATTCCTATGAACGGGCGTTTCAGGAGACTCGTGAGGCTGCATTGCGTGAACTAGAAGATCGCGCGAAAGCATTGGGAGCTGACGCAGTCGTTGGCGTACGATTGGATTTCCAAACTGTTGGAACAGGGGGAATGATGATGGTAGGAGCAACGGGGACAGCCGTTAAAATGAAATAAACTCAAGATAGCCCTAATATAATTAGGGCATTTTTTTTATAAATAAGACGGGAATGAATCCATCGTTATTCATTTCCCCTGCATTTTTAGGCTAAACTGTCTTTGATGAATCATGGCAATTTGAGGTTTATTTCTTTTCATCATCTAACAGAACTGTATTTAATAGATTGCGCATAATTATAATTGTATATAAAAACAAATTTATCTAAGTTTGGCTTTTAAGACTTTTAAACAACCTAAGAGGATAAATGAAAAATTGGTTTAAGGCGAATTCAGCACATTTGATCGTTATTGCGGTATTTATTGCGCTCGTATTTTTTTATTTCACACCTGTTTGGCAAGGAAAGACACTTGCCCAATCAGATGTTGTACAGGCGCAAGCTGGACAAAAGGAATTATTTGATTATAAAGCCAAAGATGGAAAGGCGCCTTTATGGACGAATTCTATGTTTGGAGGAATGCCTACCTATCAAATCTGGCAGGCAAATGAAAATAATATTGGTACCTACTTGTTGAAAGCGGTGAAGTTTGCCTTTCCAAGTCCGATGGACACAGTGTTGTTTTATCTATTGGGGGCCTACTTTCTTTTTAGCGTATTACGCATCAAACCCTGGCTTGCTGCGGTGGGCGCAGTTGCAATAGCCTTTACTTCCTACAACTTTATTTATATTGAAGCTGGACATATTACCAGGGCAAATGCAATTGCCTTTATACCGCCTGTTATTGCTGCGGTGATTATGTGTTATCGTGGGAGTAAGTTATGGGGGCCAGTACTGCTGGCGTTATTTCTTTCCTTGGAAATACGTGTCAATCACTTACAGACGACTTATTACTTGTTAATGGCGTTGATGGTATACGTTATTTTTACCTTAGTCGATGCAATCAAACAAAAACAATTAAAGGAATTCTTTATCGCCTCCGGCAGACAGGTGATTGCGGTTATCATTGCTTTAATGGTCAATGCATCCATTTTATTGCCTACTTGGGAGTACAGTAAGCTGAGTACACGTGGCCATGCTAATATTACGAAGGTTGACAATAATAACACAAAAGCAAAAGGACTGGATAAAGAATATGCTTATGAATGGAGCCAAGGTATTGGCGAGACCATGACCTTTATGATTCCTAATGCTTATGGCGGAGCTAGTGGTGGTCAATTGGACGAAAAATCGCATGTTGCCAAATTCTTTATGGAAAAAGGAAGAGTGTCTGAAGTTCAAGCAGGGCAGATGGCACAAGGTATGCCAACCTATTGGGGGGACAAACGCTTTACATCAGGACCATGGTATTTTGGGGCCGGTGTTTTCTTCTTGTTTATATTGGGACTTGTTATTGTCAAAAACCGTTTCAAATGGTGGATATTGACGACTACTATATTAGCATTGCTTTTGTCATTTGGAAAGAATTTCACATTGGTTTCTGATTTATTCTTTGATTATTTTCCGATGTACAACAAGTTTAGAGCTGTGGAATCCATCCTGGTTCTTGTTTCAATCACAGTACCTCTGTTGGCTATTATGACGGTGAATGAATTGCTGACACGGGCCAAAGAAATTCCAAACCTGGATAAGAAAGTGCTTTATACTTTTGCCGGTGTGGGGGGCGTTTGCCTACTGATTGGTTTAATGCCTGATCTATTCTTGAATTTTAGAAATGGGGAACATAATAATTTAATAGAATCGTTCACACAGCAAATTGGTGATAAATCTTTTGCTACGGAACTGGCAAATCAACTGGTTTTGGATCGTAAGGATATCGCGAGTAAAGATGCTTACCGCTCCTTTGTGATTATTTTGCTTACATTCGGACTTGTTTGGTTTTACCTTAAGAAAAAGCTTAATGAAGGTGTTTTATTGGGTACCTTGCTTATCTTGTTCTTATTCGATTTGTGGAGCGTAGATAAACGCTTTTTGAATGATAAATCCTTTATGGAGAAAGGTGCGACTGCACAGCAGGTGTTCCAGCAACGGGAGGTCGATCAATTGATTTTGATGGATAAGGATCTAAGTTATCGCGTCCTTGACTTGACGACTGATCCATTCTCTGATGCCCGCCCTTCGTATTTCCATAAATCGTTAGGAGGCTACCATGCTGCTAAATTAATGCGTTTTCAGGAAATTTTAGAGAACCAATTCAATGGAGCGCTTAATGAAGATGTATTGGATATGTTCAATGTGCGTTATTTAATTACAACAGATCCTCAAAATCAGTCGCAGCGTATTGTGAGACGGAGTACTGCCGCTGGAAATGCTTGGTTTGTAGACAAGGTGACTTTTGTAAAAGGAAATGCGGAGGAAATGCAAGCGATCAGCTCTTTTGATCCACTTAAAGAAGCATTTGTGAATCAACAGTACCAGAATGAAATCAAAGCAAAAACTTCCAGCGCGACTACAACAGGAGAAATTAAATTGACTTCCTATCATCCTGATAAAATGCAGTACGAATATACTACTGCTAATGACGCTTTTGCGGTATTCTCCGAGATATTCTACGATAAGGGCTGGAAGGCTTATGTTGATGGAAAGGAAACGCCAATTATCCGTGCAGATTATTTGCTGAGAGCGTTGCAATTGCCAGCGGGAACACATAAAGTCGAATTTATCTTTGATCCAGAATCACATAAGATGGGTAATTTACTGACTTTAATAGCGTCGATTATCCTTGGATTAGGAGTAGCGGCTGCTGCATATTTCTCATTACGGGATACAAAAAAAGAAACAGTTGCATAGCAAGCTGTTTCTTTTTTAAAGGTTGAAGCTTTAGAATAATTTGAGCTGTGGGTCAGTTATTCTAAAGCTTTTTCTATGATGCGGTGTAGAACCATATTCTAGCACTGCAGTCCGATGCTTTACGGTCGGATAGCCTTTATTATTAAGCCAATCATAAGCGGGGTAATCCGAAGCCAGATTGTCCATGTATTCGTCACGGTAGGTTTTGGCCAAGATGGAGGCTGCTGCGATAGAAAGGTATTTTCCATCGCCTTTTATGATGCAGGAATGGGGAGTTTCTTGGTAAGGAATAAATCTGTTCCCGTCCACAATGATATATTCCGCTTTTATTTGTAGCATATCTAAGGCTTTATGCATGGCAAGATAACTGGCATTGTGAATATTTATGCGGTCAATTTCTTCCGCTGAAACACTCGCTACAGCATAGGCAAGTGCTTCCCGTTCAATAATCGGCCGTAATGCCATCCTTTTTTTTTCGCTTAATTTTTTTGAATCGTTGAGCAGCTCATGATGATAATCAGCGGGGAAAATTACCGCTGCTGCAAAGACCGGTCCTGCCAAACAACCTCTGCCAGCCTCGTCACATCCCGCTTCAACCTGTTGATCTTGATAATATGATAATAGCATTTTTCTAGTTCTGTAAATGAACGAAAGTACAAATAAAATTAGAGTTATGCATTGTAACTTCTGTGTGAATAATGCCCTTTTACATTAATTAACACTAATAATATCTTCTTTTGTAAAGATTTAGAATGCGCTGTTGTGAATAGAAAAGAGAGGAGTTGGTTAAACTTAAACGGGGGCATTCGGTCAAAAATTTGTCAATTATAGAGATAAAAAAATAGGTATTATGAGAGGCTTCATGCTTTTTTTATTGAGTATGTTAACAGGATGGACAGTATATGGCCAGACGAGAAGCGTACAAGGAATGTTGAAGGACGACAAGAACCGAGTTGTCGCAGGAGCAACTGTTAAGTTGACTTCAAAATTGGATTCTATGGTAGCAGGTTCAAATATGGCCGGTATTTTTATATTTGATAGGATCAAGGCGGATACGTTTAAGATTACCGTTTCTAATTTAGGATTTGAACGTTTTGAAAAGGAGTTTGATTTTCCTAAGGGAGAGGTAAAATACATTATCCCAAGTTTGACCTTGCAACAGAATTCGCAGATGCTTGAGGAGGTTGTTGTGGATGGGGTACCTACCGTGGTTGTGAAAAGTGATACGCTGGAGTACACTATGAAGGATCTGAAATTACGTGATGGGGCTGTAGCGGAGGATGCGTTGAAAAAATTACAAGGCGTTGAAGTGGATAAAGATGGGAATGTTACCGCGCAGGGTGAATCTGTAAAAAGGGTCAGAATTAATGGCAAAGACTTCTTTGGAGGCGATGTTAAGACAGCAACTCAGAATCTTCCAGCCAATATTGTGCAAAAAATGCAGATTATTGATGATTATGGGGACATGGCTAACATTACAGGTAACAAGAACGGTGATTCCGAAAAAGTACTGAACATTCAGATCGATCCCAAATATAACCAAGGCCATATGACAACGCTCCGTGCTGGCTATGGAACAGAGGATCGTTATCAGGCAACAGGAATGTGGATGGGGATGCGCGAAGGAGAGCAGATTTCTGTACTAGGAAACTTAAACAATACCAATGCACCCTTGTTTGATTTCAATACAACAGGTGGTGGCGCCCGACGTGGTCAAGGTGGTGGTGGACGCCGTGGTGGCGGTATGTTTGGTGGTTCAGATGGCCTTACTAAGATAGGTTCCATTGGTCTTAATTTTCGCAAGGATTTTTCTGATAAGCTGACTGCTTATGGTAGCTATAGTTATAGCCATAGTAACAATACGACATTATCACAGCGATTTCAGGAAAACACGCTTCCCAATATCATGCAAACGGATAGTGTTACATCTAATAGCAACACGATTGGCGGTAGTCATCGCTTCGAGGCAAATGTGGAGTGGAAACCCTCAGCCAATGACTATATTAAAATCTCACCACAATTTGGTTATGATAAAAGTGATGTAACAACATTTTCAGAATCAACTACCTATCGCAACAACGCATTTAACAATTCACAAAAACAGGATATAATCGCTAATTCGACAGCTCCTCGATTTGGTGTCAGCGGATTATACAATCGTAAATTGAATGATAAAGGCAGAAATGTTTTTGTAAACATGAACTTCAATAATGCAAAAACAGAAAAGGACCAAAACGCAATCTTGGATAGGTTATTGGCAGATCCTAATAATGCAGATGCTCCTTTAAGTTCGATTTATGAGAAAACGATTTTAGAGGCCAGTAATAAAAGCTGGAACGCAGGTGCTTCATTGAACTATACAGAGCCACTTTCAGAAAAAGGAAGATTAGAGTTTACCTATGATTTCAACAAGAATAAATATGATAATTCCAATAGACAGGAAGGTCGTAATATGGCTGGGGAGCTGATTGCTGATGATCCTAAATTGAATTTTGACTATAATTATGATTATTCTTTCTCAACACATAAAGTAGGTGCTAATTATCTATATAATGGCGATAAAATCACCTATTCTATTGGGGCAGCTGCACAACCGTCTCAATTGCGGGGAGATGCAATCAGTTCGGGATTAATTGTTCCGATACATCGAAACAATATGAATTGGATGCCAATTGCGCGATTTGAGTATAAGTTCTCCCGCCAATCCAATATTTCTGTGAACTATTCCGGCACGCCAAATGAACCGTCAGTTACCCAGATTCTACCCTTTGATATGAGTACAAATCGTACGAGTATAGTAATCGGTAATGCAAATCTAAATCCCGAGTTTAGCCACCAATTGAATATGCGTTTTCGCAAAAATGATTTTCAGAAAGGAAATAACTTCTTCGCTTTTGTCAATGCTGGCCTGACAAATAATAAAATTGTGAGCCTTAGCAAGAGTTATTTTGATGATTTAATAGATTATCAGACAGGACAAACAAATTCCACCTTAATTTCCGAAACACGGTATTTGAATGAAACTAATGACAAACCATTTAATGTTAGTTCTTTTTATCATTATGGGAAATCACTGAAAGAAAAAACCTACAATATTATGTTGATGGGAGGAGTTTCTTATAACAAAAACATAGGTTATGTTTCTACGGAGAAAGATGATAATATTGGTCAAAAAAATATTGCCCGTAATATTGTATTTAATCAGGGCTTGATGTTTAGGTATAACCCTTCCGAAAATCTAGAAATAAATCCTGGTGTTCGTTATCAATACAATCATACGGAAAATTCATTGACAAATCGAACAACCAATGTTTCTTCTTGGACACCGACTTTGATTGGTTCAATAAATATTACACCGACAACAATTTTTGGGGCAGATCTTTCAAAACAGTTTAATAGTGGTTATGGTGCGGGAATTAATGCAAATCCGTTTGTTATCAATACTTATGTTGAGCAAAAGTTCTTAAAGGAACAACGTGCTACTATACGCCTACAGGCATTTGATTTGTTAAACGAACAGACCAATGTATCTAGAACAGTGAACGAATCTATGATCATGGATAGTCGTACAAATCGCCTCGGGCGCTATTTTATGCTTTTATTCACCTATAAATTCCAGAAGTTTGCAATGGGGACCCCACAGGGGGGAGATGACTTTCATGGAGGTATGAGAAGACCTCGTATGTAAGCCGAACAAAAAAAGCTAGCTAAAAAACGGTTATAGTGATTTCGCTATGACCGTTTTGCGTTTAAAAATCCCTAGTTTTGCTGAAAATGCACCAAAATGGTTAAGTTTGATCGGTGGTATTCAATATGTTCGAGCTATTGTTGCAATAATGGCTGGACTGTAAAACATATATTTTGGCGATCTTTTCGCTAATTATCGTAAATAAAGGAAGCTTGGTCGGTTTGTGAGGAGGAAATGCGTTAGGGAAGTGAGAATAGATCAATTAAAGAAATTTCATAAACTGAATGGAGTACGAAATCATTAGACTTTCAAATGGAATCCGTGTGGTATTCCAATATCAAAATTTGCCAATAACCCATGTGTGTATGGTTATTAATGCTGGGTCACGGGACGAATCCGAGGGTAAGTTTGGTGTCGCTCATTTTATTGAACATCTTTTATTTAAACGAACCGAGAAACGTTCAACGCAACAGATTATTGATTATCTGGAGTCTGTCGGAGGAGACCTAAACGCTTATACAACAAAAGAGTATACTTGTGTTCATGCCTCCATACTACAGCCTTATCTCAATCGAGCGCTAGATCTATTTGAGGATATTTTCTTTCATTCTACTTTTCCTGAGGTGGAAATGGACAAGGAAAAATCGGTTATTGTCGATGAAATGGCGTCTTACCTGGATAGCCCAGAAGAATCTATCGTCGATGATTTCGAAGATCTTATATTTAAAGGATCGGGGTTGGGGCATAACATCCTAGGGCTTGAAGATCAACTTTTAGCATTGCAAAAAAACGATATTACGGATTTTATGCAATCTAATTATGATACTCACGAAATGGTTATCGGTATTACAGGTAATTATAAGTTGAAAGAGGTCGAAAAGTTGCTGTATAAAGTCTTTGGAGGAATAACGCAAAATACTATTTCGCGTACGAGAAATGATGTTAGTGCAATTATAGAACAACATATTGAGATTCCCAAACCAATCAATCAGGTGCACTATATGCTCGGCTCATTGGCCTATGATTATCGTGACGAGCGTAAAACAGGATTGTTGCTTCTGAATAATATGTTGGGAGGAATGGGTATGGGATCTATCCTTAATCTATCCATCCGGGAAAAATACGGAATTGCCTATACCATCGAATCTAATTACACGATCTTTTCGGATACAGGGTTATTTAGCATCTATCTCGGAACTGATGAAGAAAAGGTTGAAAAAGCAAAAAAGTTGGTGTTTAAAGAGCTATCTAAAATGTGCGATCAATCCCTATCCGATATCAAGTTGAAGAAAGCAAAACAGAAGTTTGTTGGTCAAATTGCTTTAACTGAAGAGAATCGGATGAGTATGATTATTTCAGCAGCTAAAAATGTGATGGATTACGATCGTGTTATATTATTGGATGAAGTGATCGAAAAAATCCAGCATTTAAATAACACTAATCTCCTGGCCATTGCACAGGATGTATTTGACCCTAGGAAGATGCTGTCGTTGAGTTTTGTTCCAGAAGATTAATATTTGATAGAATTCTATATATTTGCGGTTACAGTAATTCTTAAATATGAAACCGAGCTTGCGAGCTCTCATCAGCCATTAAAGAAAAAAATATAACAGATGAAAACAGCATATGTATTTCCTGGTCAGGGAGCCCAATTTGTTGGGATGGGACAAGACCTGTATAACTTAAATGAAGAAACAAAAGCTTTGTTCGAAAAGGCTAATGATATTTTAGGATTTCGTATCACGGATATTATGTTTTCCGGTACGGACGAGGAGTTGAAACAAACTAATGTAACACAGCCTGCAATTTTTCTGCATTCTGTTATTTTGGCTAAAGCTTTAGGGGACTCATTTCAGCCAGATATGGTGGCTGGGCACTCCTTAGGTGAGTTTTCAGCATTGGTTGCAGCGGGAGCTTTGAGTTTCGAAGATGGACTGAAATTGGTATCCCAACGCGCGAATGCCATGCAAAAAGCATGTGAATTGCAACCTTCAACAATGGCCGCAATTTTGGGCTTAGAAGATGCTGTTGTAGAAGAAATTTGCGCTAAAGTGGATGAAGTGGTTGTAGCGGCGAATTACAATTGTCCGGGACAATTAGTTATTTCGGGATCAATAGAAGGTGTAGATAAAGCCTGTGCTTTGTTGACTGAGGCTGGAGCGAAAAGAGCTTTAAAATTAAATGTTGGCGGTGCATTCCATTCGCCATTGATGGAATCTGCTAAAGTTGAATTACAAGCTGCCATTGAAGCGACTGATATTTTATCTCCAAGATGCCCTATTTATCAAAATATTGATGCACAACCACAAACGGAACCCGCTATTATTAAGCAAAATCTGATTGCACAATTGACCGGCGCTGTGCGTTGGACACAGACTGTACAAAATATGCTTGCGGATGGTGCTACTGCATTTGTAGAGGTTGGGCCAGGAAATGTCTTGCAAGGTTTAGTTAAGAAAGTAGATCGTCAGGTACAAACTTCAGCGGCTTCGGTAACAGCTTAAGAATTGTCTTAACTACAAGAGATCAAGGGCCGATTATTCGGCCCTTTTCTTATACATAAAATCTCATGGTATCCTCTTTACAAAACGTGAATTTAGGGCATATAAACCTTTTGCCTTCTAACGGTGCTGATTCGGTTGCTAGCGTTTAAAAGCTGTAACACTTCTGGCTGATATCCATTGCTTAACCAAATAAATGCAAGGCCTAATAGCGAATTATTAGTCTATTTGTCCTTAAACATGCTATAATGATCTTTCATGACCTGTAAAACGAAATCATTAGGTGTCATTTTTTCAGGGTGTTTAACTTCCATAACCGCCTCGAGACGTTGCACCAAGGCTGTCAGTATTCCTACATCTCTCCTGTCAAATGCCGTTTGATAAACCTCTTTGATCGCATTTGCATCTTTGTCGCTCAACTTAATGACTTGGGGGAATAAAATGGGATGATTTTCAAAGGTCTCTTCATAAATCGTATCACTGAGCTTCAAACTAGGTTTCAAACTAATGACAGATGTTTCTCCGGCGATATCTCCAATGCGTTGACCATTTTTGGATAGAACAATAGCGGTAATCGCAATACCACCCATGGTCATCCATATATCTACTATTGATAATGTCCATCGTGATAGATACTGATAAAAGTCGGCACGAGAGCCATCGAGCTTTACTACTTTTATTTTCATGATCTTTTTACCAATGGTCTGACCACCAAATGCCGTTTCGGTAATCAAGGTATAAAAAAATGCAGGTAACGTCATCCCCATAATAATACCGTAGAAAAGATAAGGGTCTCTACTCGTGATATCTAATGCATCCAACAGAAACATACAAAAGAAAAAGTAACACACGATAATAAAATAGTCTATTGCAAATGCGATCATCCTCGAACCTAGGCTAGCAAGATTATACTGGATTTTTACATTTTGTGCTGTGTTTATCTCAAGCTTATTCATATATTTGGTTTAGCCAGTTAAAAAAATTAATGAGAGAAGCATCATTTGTAGAACGAAATAAAGAAAAATGGACGTTAATTGAAAATAATTTGTCAATTAATATGCAGGTTGATCCGGACGAACTGGCTTCAAATTATATTGAGCTGACAAATGATCTGGCTTACGCACAAACATTTTATCCAGATAGTAAGGTTCGCAGTTACTTAAATGAACTTGCTGTAACCGCGCATCAAAAAATCTATAAAGATCGAAAAGCCTCTAACAATAAATTCAAATCTTTTATTAACGAAGAGATTCCGCAGGCAATTTGGTCAATCCGTCGGCAACTTTTTTATTCGCTCTTGATTTTTGTACTTGCCTCGGCTATTGGCTTTCTTTCAGCGGTGTATGATATAGATTTCATTCGGCTTATCTTAGGCGATTTTTATGTTGATTCAACAATAGAGAGCATTAAAGCCGGTGATCCTGCTGCGGTCTATGGAAAAGGAAGTAATTTTGGTTCGGCGATCTGGATTACGATCAATAATGTTCGGGTGGCTTTTATGGCTTTTGCATTTGGATTGTTTCTGAGTATTGGCACGGGTTATATATTGTTTAGCAATGGTATTATGCTGGGTGCTTTTCATCAGATGTTCTTCCAATATGGTGTAATGGGAAAAGCGATGTCGGCTATTTGGATCCATGGAACTATCGAAATCTCGGTGATCATTGTTGCGGGAGGCTGTGGACTTGCGATCGGAAATAGCATCTTGTTCCCAAGATCTTATACCCGGATGGCTTCTTTTGTTCAGACAGCAAAGATTGCCATGAAAGTACTGGTTAGTACAATACCATTTTTTATTGTCGCAGGTACATTGGAGGGCTTTGTAACTAGATATTATGATGTGTCGATATGGCTTAGTCTATTAATCATACTCCTATCGTTGGCCGCCATCTTATTTTTTTATGTTATTAACCCCTATCGATTAGCAAAACGGTTTCAATGGAAGTAGAATTTGAATTTCAGAAAGAGCGAAAAATAGGGGATTTTGTCCAGAACTTTATAGACCTTTTCAAACTGATCTATAAACATTTTGTGACAACAATATTTGGGCTGTCGGCATTACCGCTAGCTGGAATAGCATTAGTATATTATTTCCTCTCAACAAAAATCACCTTTTCTGCAAGCAGTAGCTCATTCGAAGATATTGATGGATTCACTTGGGCCGGATTACTGATTTTAGCATTAATTGGGCTTGGTTTATATGTTTATGGTATTTCCATTGAGTATTTTCTTCTTCTGAAAGAACGTAAAAACACACTATTTACAGGAAAAGAAGTCCTACAAAATTTTAGAGCAAATATAGGTCGCTATTTTATGTTCTTATTTGCGATGGTTCTGGCGTTAATCGTTGTTTTTATACCCCTTGCGATTGTTGCTGCCCTCTCCGTCTTTATTCCGTTTATTGGAAGTTTTGCGATTGGTATACTGATGTCAATCGTGGGAATTTGGTTATTTAGCTCATTCTTATTCTACCGTGAGGGGTATTCCGATCTGGGAAGTTGTTTTACTGATTCCTATGTTATGCTAAGCAAAAAATTGATCCAATATGGTATTGCAACGTATATCGTCAATTTTATCTTCCAAATGGCCGTTATGATGATCTCGATAATTCCCGTAATAATTATTTCCCTTATATCTTACAATTTTTTGGGATTGGACGCAGCTTTCTTTGATTCATCCTGGGGAAAATTGTTAATGACTTTGGGAGGGATGTTTATTACATTGTTTACCCTTTTCTTATATATGGCAGGTGTACTGGCCAATGGTATAATTTATGAAACGGCAAAGGATCTCAAGTTTGGTGAACGCATTTATGGTATAATTGATCAGATTGGAGGCAAGAATGAATAGAATATTATTCGTTGTTTCTTTTGTATTTATGCTGTCACTAAGCGCCTGCGATCCGAAACCGCGAACCGAAGATGCGGAAACCTATAGTGCAGACTCAGTAGCAGTTGACTCTATTGCCCCCTTGTTGGATTCTGTGGGTCTTGCCGTAGATTCTGCCGCAATGGATTCTGTTGCAATGACAAAAGCTGACAATAGTGACGATGCACTTTGGGATCCCTACTTATTTGATTCTATTCCTAAATATAGCCAGGAACGAGTGTTTAAGATGGATCCCTATCCAGAAATTATCAAACGATATGAACGGGATGATTTTGTGTATTCCGAGAATATCAAAGATAAGATAAGTGTATTGCAACGTATTTTATCCCGCATTTCGGAATGGGTGGGTGATATAATGCCTGATAATCCGTATAAATTTAACGAAGAATTTGGTTATGTGTTTGCTTTTTTGGCGTTAATCGCGTTGGCTTTTATTCTCTATAAAGTGCTATATAATAAAAATCAATATTTCATTAAACATGAGCGGGAAGAAGATGCCTTGGATACATTGGCTTATGTCGAGAGAAACTTGATGAACAGCGATATCAGACAATATATTAATGATGCTGTTGAACGGAAAAATTATGCTCTGGGCGTTCGCTATCTACAATTATTGAATATTCAAAAACTAGCGCAAACAGGTCACATAAAGTGGAAGCACAGTAAAACAAATGCTGAATTTGCTAATGAGATACAGAATAATATCCTACGTGAAGGATTCGAGGAATGTACCAGAATATTTGACTATGTCTGGTTTGGGCAATTTGAATTAAATGCATCAGATTTTGGTCAGTATGAACAATTGTTTAACCAATATCAAAATCAAATTACATGAAGGGATCAGTAAAATTTGGGTTGATATTATTGGGAATCGTCCTGTTACTGATTGGTATCATCGACATGACGAGCAAGAAACCGATTATTTGGGATCGGACTTTCGATGTGAAAGATAAAAATCCTTTTGGAGCTTACGTGGTCAGAAATGAATTAAAACATATTATTGATAGGCATAATGAGGATGTCGAGCGTCCATTATACCAATATCTGGATAGTATGAAAGGAACGGATAAGAACCTTCTATTTTACACGTCGTATTTTTCCTTGGGTGAAGCAGCGGAAAATAAATTACTTGACTATGTGTCTCGAGGAGGAAAGGCGATGATTATTGCCGAAACGATTGATTATTATCTTTTGGATTCCTTGGCCATTAAGGTATTTGATTTCTATGGTTATAAAAAGGGCGTTGATATTAAAAGCCATTTAAGAGTCAAGCTGACTAACGATAATAGTAAAATTCATTATGCGAAATCAGATTTAAGTACAGTCTTTAGTAAGCTGCCTAAGAATGCTACCATTTTGGGAGGGATCACTTATCAGGAATATTTACTACCTAATTTTGTTGAGGTACAGATTGGCAAGGGCAGACTTTATTTGCACCTGACCCCCGATTTATTTGGAAATTATTACCTGCTGAATTCAGCCTCTCAATATGCCTATGCTGCAAAATCATTATCTTATTTAAATGATAAACCTATTGCATGGTATGATTTTAAGGCAAACACTGCTCAGTACAGTACCCCATTACGGGTTCTGTTGACCAATTCGGGATTAAGGCAAGCATGGTATGTACTTTTGGGGGGACTTGTTCTTTTGCTTGTGTTTAAGAGTAAAAGGGAGCAGCGTGCAATGGAAATTGCTAAACCGGAACCCAATCTTTCCAAAGAATTTTGTGAGACAATTGCAACATTATATTACGAAAACGGCACACCAGGTAATATGGTTGATAAGAAAATAGACTATTTCTTGCACGATATACGAAACCGTTTTCATATGGATACCTTAGCGTTAAGAGAAGAGAACTTTTGTGAAGAATTGGCAGAAAGGTCTGGTGTCTCACTGGCTGAAACGCAACAGCTAATCAGATTAATAATTCGAATGCAAGGAACACAGCAGAATGATGTGGCCGGATTAAGGCAGATTAATGAAACTATAGAAGATTTTAAACATAAAGCAAAAATGATATGAGTGACTTCGATAAATATATATCTTTTGAAAACCGAATTGATATTTCGGTTTTGTATGATAAAATGGCTCAAGTAAAGTCGGAGGTAAAAAAGGTTATTGTCGGACAGGATCAATTGATTGATATGTTACTGATTTCGATTTTAGCTTCTGGACACTCGCTAATAGAAGGGTTACCTGGTGTTGCGAAGACCTTATCAGCAAAATTGATAGCCAAGACAATTAGCAGTGACTTTAAACGAATTCAGTTCACCCCAGATTTGATGCCTTCAGATGTGACGGGATCATCTATCTTGGATCTAAAAAGCAACGAATTTGAATTTCGAAAAGGGCCTATTTTTGCCAATATTGTTTTGATAGACGAGATCAATCGTGCTCCTGCAAAAACACAGGCCGCACTTTTTGAAAGTATGGCTGAGCATCAAGTTTCTGTTGATGGAAATACCTATATTTTGCCAGTTCCATTTATTGTGTTCGCTACGCAGAACCCGATCGAACATGAAGGAACCTATCGATTACCTGAAGCACAACTAGATCGTTTTCTTTTTAAGATCAATGTGAATTATCCAGAACTTGAGCAAGAGTTAGAGATTTTGAAAGAGCATCATGCACAGAAAGCATCGAATAAAGAGGATCAAGTAAACAGTGTGGTTTCAGCGGAAGAAATTTTTTCATTTCAGCGACTTATCAAATCAATTTTTGTACACGAAGAATTGTTAAGCTATATCGCTCAAGTGATCATAAAGACGCGTACCAATCCAAGCTTAACTTTAGGGGCCTCACCGCGGGCTTCTATTGCATTATTGGAATCTGCCAAAGCGTCTGCAGCATTGAGTGGAAGAGATTTCGTAACACCTGAAGATATTAGAAGGGTTGCATCTGCGGTCTTGGGACATCGTGTCATGCTGACTCCAGAACGAGAAATGGAGGGTTTTACAACTTCTTATGTTATTGATCAAATCATTAATACGGTAGAAATTCCAAGATAATGAAAAAATTAAAGCAGCTTTTTCTAACCAATCAGTTTTTCTATTCTCTATTAGGGATAGCAACACTCTTTGCAATTTCTTTTTTTATTAAGGGATTGTTTACTGTTGCATGGATTGTATTTTGGCTATGGTTGGCTGTGTTGATTTTTGATTTCGTTGTCTTATTTGCAGGCAAGGGGCGTATTGAAATTGCAAGGGTCTATCCCGAGAAGCTGTCCAATGGTGATGAAAATCCGATGAAGCTAATCGTCAATTCCTTCTATCCATTTCCAACTATTATAGAAATCCTAGAGGAATTTCCGATACAACTTCAAATTCGAAACAACGAATTTTCTACCCGTTTGTCTGCGTATCAAAGTTCGGAAATCTCTTATTTGATGCGGCCAACACAAAGGGGGATATACCAGTTTGGTCGATGTATGGCACTGGTGAAACGTTTTGGATTTTTCAAACGGAGATTTGTGACCAACCAGGTTCAGGAAATTCCATGTTATCCATCGTATATTCAATTGAGAAAGTATCAGCTCTTAGCAACGAGCAATAGGTTAAATGAATTGGGTATAAAGCGAATACGCCGTATTGGTTCTGCGATGGAGTTTGACCATGTTAGGGAGTATGTTCAAGGCGATGATTATCGTCATATGAATTGGAAGGCAACAGCAAAAGCCAGAAAGCTAATGGTCAATCAGTATGAGGATGAGAAGTCACAGCCGATCTATTCATTTATTGATTTGGGACGAGCGATGCGGATGCCCTTCGAGGGTCTGACATTATTGGATTATGCAATCAATGCCTCCTTGGTTCTTTCAAATGCAACAATATTAAAGCAAGATCGAGCTGGATTATTGACCTTTTCAAAAGATGTGAACGTTTTTATTCCTGCTGAAAAAAGAAATAATCAGATGCTCAAGATTTCGGAAGCTTTATATCAAGTTGTTACAAATTTTGACGAACCTGAATATGGTAAACTTTATAGTTATGCAAATGCACATATTAATAAACGTTCGCTGATCTTTCTCTATACAAATTTTGAAACGCTAGACTCGCTAAGAAGGCAGATGAATTATCTCTCGATGTTAAACCGGAGTCATCTCATTGTTGTGGTAGTCTTCAAAAATGTTGAAGTTGAAGATTTAGCTAAAAGCTCGCCTAAAAAGACCATTGAGATCTACAATCAAATCATTGCCGAGAAATTTATCTATGAGAAGCAACTTATTGTGCAGGAACTGATACGTAATGGATTTCAAACCATCTACACTGCTCCAGAAAATTTGACGATAAATTCCATCAATAAATATCTAGAAATAAAAGCGCGAGGACTTATTTAATAATGGTTGTGTCTTTCACCATGACTTTTGTCCAAAAGTGTTTGTATTTCTCAATGGCTTTTAAATGGATCGGATGTGTTTCATAAATGGTTATATCTTTAAGATCTTTGAAGGTGACAATCAATGTATAATCGAAGCTATTGTCAACAACATCCCGCGCATTTGTTGGTGCTGGAACGCCATAACTAAGTGTTTTGATGACGTCGATCTTGCGAAGCTCCTCAAAGAATCCAACGAAATTCTTTTTGTCTTTTTCACTGACATCGTCTTTAAGCCAGAAATTCACGACATGGACAATTGTGTTGGGGTGCAGGTCATTACCTAACTGCGCCGGATTTGCCCACGTGGGTGTAGCGGCGAGAACCATAGGTGCGAGTAAAAAATTGCGTCTTTTCATTTATGATGCGGTTTAGAGATCGTAAGGTACAAAAAAAGGGATACATTTGCTGTATCCCTTTTATTATTTTGGTAGGTGAGTTCCTTTATAGACCAAATTCTTCTTTCACCTTTTCGATGTAATCTAACTTTTCCCAAGTGAATAACTCCACCTCGATTTGTTTCTTTTCTCCAGTTGAACTTTCGAATTCTTTGGTTACTTTTCGTGGTGTTCTTCCCATGTGGCCATAAGCAGCGGTTTCAGAGTAGATCGGGTTTCTAAGACCAAGACGAGTTTCAATGCCATAAGGAGTCATATCAAATAATTGGGCTATTTTATCCGCAATCTGGCCGTCTGTCAGGTTTACTTTGCTTGTGCCGTAGGTATTTACATAAATTCCCATAGGATCTTTTACACCAATTGCATAGGATATCTGAACGAGGAGTTCGTCCGCCACACCCGCAGCTACCAAGTTTTTGGCAATGTGACGGGTTGCATAAGCTGCTGAACGATCTACTTTCGACGGATCTTTTCCAGAGAAAGCCCCACCGCCATGTGCACCCTTACCTCCATAAGTATCTACAATGATCTTACGGCCGGTAAGCCCTGTATCTCCGTGTGGGCCGCCGATAACAAATTTTCCAGTAGGGTTGATATGGAATTTAATTTCATCATTAAATAACAACTGAAGCTCTGGTTTCAATTGTGCTTTAACACGTGGAATTAAAATTCTTTTTATATCCTGTGTGATTTTATCTAACATGACCGGTTCACTGTCGAAGTCATCATGTTGTGTCGAAATTACGATCGTATCAATCCTTTTTGGTTTATGGTCGTCGCCATATTCCAATGTTACCTGTGACTTTGCATCTGGTCGTAGGTACTGTATTTCATTGTTTTCTCTACGTAATTCAGCTAGTTCATATAAAAGACGATGGGAAAGGTCTAATGCTAAAGGCATGAAGTTTTCAGTTTCATTATTTGCATAACCAAACATGATGCCTTGGTCTCCAGCTCCCTGCTCTTGTCTTGTTTTGCGGTCTACACCCTGATTGATATCTGCAGATTGCTCATGGATTGCAGATAACACACCACAAGAATTTGCTTCAAACATATATTCAGACTTGGTATAACCAATTTTTTGGATAACAGAGCGGGCTATTTTCTGAACATCTAAGTAGATGTTTGATTTAACCTCCCCAGCAAGAACAACCTGTCCAGTCGTTACCAAAGTCTCAATAGCAACACGTGAGTCTTCATCCCATGCTAAAAAATTGTCGATTAATGCATCTGAAATTTGATCCGCAACTTTGTCCGGATGCCCTTCAGAAACAGATTCTGACGTAAATAAATAAGCCATGCCTTACGTAATTTTAATATTGGATTTGCGCTAGAAATGAAATAACAGCAAAGTGATAAGAGCCGTGATAGCGAAGGGTTTTTAGCACTTTTTTACTGTGGTTGCAATCTCCTTGTCGTTGCTTTGTGTATGCAACAGCACGCAAATCAGTCCACATTCTATTTTTTGTTGCGACAAAGCTACGATACTTTGTGGGATATTTAAAATCAAATTTGTCTTTTAATTTTAAAAAGCATAGAAAGCGATGCTAAAACGGTATAAAGATTACATTATTTTAAGAAATTGGTAATTTCCGCTATCTTTGGATATGTCAGAACGTAAACAAATATTGTTTGTTATTAACCCTATTTCAGGAGGAAAACGTAAAACGTCCTTTAAAAAGCAGGTATTGGATGTGCTGGATTTGCAGAAATTTGATCCTACATTTCAGCAAACAGCGAGACCCAATCATGCCTACGAAATTGGATTAAAGGCTATTCAGGAGGGGTATGATGCGGTAATTGCTGTTGGGGGAGATGGGACGATAAATGAATTGGGATCTGCTTTGGTTGGCTCAGGCATACCTTTGGGCATTATTCCTGAAGGCTCAGGTAACGGTCTGGCACTTTATTTAGGTATTCCGATGAATGAGGCTGCGGCTATCCGCCGTATAAATCGTTTTGAATCCATTGAAGTTGATTGTGGTGTAATTAATGAGCGTCGTTTTTTTAATATCGCGGGACTGGGGTTCGACGCATCAGTAAGTGAGAATTTTGCCAACGAAAATATCCGTGGCCCACTGGGTTATATGAAATCTGTTTTTAATGTGCTAAGCAAATATCAACCAGCGCATTATAAATTAACGATAGATGGCCAGGTTTATGAAAGGCAGGCCTTTATGATCAGTGTTGCCAATTCACCCCAGTATGGAAATAATGCGTATATAGCACCTCAGGCTTCGGTTAATGACGGTATACTCGATGTTTGTATTGTGCATAAGTTCCCTTTATATATCTTGCCTAAGATGATTTTTCATTTGTTTAATAAATCCGCTGACCAATCAAGCTATGTGGAGATTATACCAGGTAGGAATATTGAAATTGAAGTAGACTCTATTTCACCAGTACATGTAGATGGTGAACCAATTGAGCTTGGTGATAAGCTTAATATTTCCATCATTCCAAAAGCGATAAAAATTATTTGTTAAAAATCATGAGTAAAAATAAGAAACAGTCTTACGAAGGCGTTGTATATTCAACGGATGACAGTTATAATTATCAACTTGCTGATTCTTTTCAGGAATTAGAGACATTACCAGTGAACCAGCAAAACCTTAAAGTACAACTCGACCGCAAAATGCGAAAAGGTAAAGTTGTTACCTTAATCACTGGATTTGTTGGACAAATAGAAGATCTGGAAGCCTTGGGTAAATTATTGAAACAGAAGTGTGGAGTAGGAGGGACGGTTAAAGATGGGGAGATTGTGATCCAAGGTGAATTTAAGCAAAAGATCTATGAGTTGTTACTTAAAGAGGGGTATCGCGTGAAATTGGTTGGTGGTTAAACAACTATATCTGTGCTAATCGTAGTAAATCTAATGAATTGTTTATTAGATAAATATGATATAAAAAAGAGATGAGAAGGGGATGAAAAACATGAGTAATCACTTACTTTTTGTCGCTTAAAATCCTCGTTTTTCTTGCATATCAAAAAAAAAATGGTTTTCATTGTAAAATAATTATTGCTAATAAGCGATTTAGCTCAAGGTAATAAGGATTATATAACGGGAACTGCTGAGAAAAATAACACTATGAATGGTGTGTTCAGTTTGAAAAAACAAATTTGATTTTTTTTATATATTTGAGATGAATATTTTAAATTTGACATTAAATATTAAATTTGCTTTGCAAAATTGATTTCGAAAGCGAATAAGAGTGCATATAATTTAAACAACATTATATATTTAAACAACAGTAAAAAACTAAAAATTAGAAAAATGGCAAACGCACCTAAAACTGCTGCAAAACAAGAAAGCAACAACGGAGGATCTTTCTTCGCTCAAGCTGCAATCATCATCTGTTTCATCGTTGGTTTCTGTTTATGGAAATTTGTAATGGGTAATCCAACTAACTTCGTTGATAACAATCCTGAAAATGCTCCTAATCCTGGTAACTATTTAGGAATGGTTTACCACGCTGGGGCTATCGTACCTGTTTTGCTTGGTTTATTCTTGATGGTATGGGTTTTCTCCGTAGAACGTTTTATCGTTATTAACAAAGCTTCTGGTACAGGAAACGTTGGAAACTTTGTTAGAAAAATCCAATCTTTGATTAATGGTGGAAACATCGATTCAGCTATTGCTGAGTGTGACAAACAAAAAGGTTCAGTTGCAAACGTAGTAAAAGCTGGTTTATTGAAATACAAAGCCGTATCAGCAGACCCTGAAGTGAATACTGAAAAAGCGACTATTGCAATTCAAAAAGAAATCGAAGAAACTACAGCATTAGAAATGCCAATGTTAGAGAAAAACTTAAACGTAATCGCAACATTAGTTTCTATCGGTACATTATGTGGTCTATTAGGTACAGTAACAGGTATGATTAAAGCCTTCTCGGCATTAGCAACCGGTGGCGCTCCAGATTCAGCTAAATTAGCGAACGGTATCTCTGAGGCCTTGATCAATACTGCAACAGGTATCGCGACTTCTACATTCGCTATCGTATTGTATAACATCTTTACTGCAAAAATCGATAAATTAACTTACTCTATCGACGAAGCTGGTTTCTCAATCGTACAAACATACGCTGCAAACCACAAATAAGAACTATGATGAAAATTTTTGATTTTATTTTATGGAAATCAAAAATCTAAAGCATCATAGGATAGAAGATTGAGTTTTTAATTTAAAAAGAAGAATTTAAAATGGGTAAAGCAAAAGTAAAAAGAGCCAGTACGTCAATCGACATGACAGCGATGTGTGACGTATCGTTCTTGCTGCTTACGTTCTTCGTATTAACGGCGACAGCGCGCCAACCGGAAGCATTGACGGTGGATACCCCAGCATCAACTACGAAAGATAAATTACCTGACTCTAATGTGGGTATGATTACGATCGGTGATGGTGGAAAAGTTTTCTTCGGAACGACAGATCAGCAAGTTCGCGTGAAAGCATTAGAAAGAATGTCTGCAAAATATGGCATTGGCTTTTCACAAGAAGACTATGATCATTTCAAACTGATGGAAAACTTCGGTGTACCAATGTCTAAGTTGAAAGGATTGTTGGCTTTGGATGGTAGCAAGCGTACTGAAAAAGGTGTACAGACTGGTATTCCAATTGATAGTACAGAAAACACCTCGAATGAGTTGTATTACTGGGTTCAAAATGCACGTTTAGCTGCTGAGGAAGTAAATAAAGAAAAAGAGTCTTCGGATAAGAACTTTGTTCACCCAGGACCTTTGAAAATTGCGATCAAAGCTGATGCAAACGAGAAATATCCTTCTGTAAACCAGGTAATTGAAACATTGCGTAATCAAAAGCAAAACAAATTTAGTTTCATCACTGGCATGCGTGCTGAGGAAAAATAATTGACGATTTAATAAGAACAAAAAATGGCAGAATTAAATCAGGATAGTGGTAAAAAAGGCAAAGGCGGGAAAGTACGGTCTAAGAAGAATGGTGGTAAGGTCGACCTTACAGCCATGGTGGATTTGGCCTTCCTATTGATTACCTTTTTCATGTTAACCACATCTTTAAATAAACCACAAGCGATGGACGTGGCGATGCCAGATAAAAATAAAGTTAAGGATGAGCCTCAGCCAGATCTATTGACAGCTGATAACCGTTCATTGACAGTTTTATTGGGATCTGATAACAAAGTCTCTGTGATTTACGGACAAGTAAAAAATCCTATCGAAGGACCAACTACAGTTGGTTTCGGAGCTGATGGTATTCGCAAGGTATTGATGGAGAAAAAAGCCTATGTACCACGCGTTGCTGGTGGCAAGGATTTGATCGTTATCATTAGACCGAGTGATAAAAGCACGCAACGTAACCTAGTTGATATTCTTGATGAAATGAAAATCGTGGATATTAAACGTTACATGATTGCTAAAATCAGTCCAGAAGAAGTGGAGGTTTTAAAACGTGATAATATCTACAATGATTAATCATTATTAGATAGCACGATAAAGTATAAAAATATGATAGGGTCAAAATTAGATATTTTTAAGAAAGAATGGCTTGAGGTCGTTTTTCAGGGACGTAACAAGGAATACGGAGCGTATGAGCTACGTAAACTTGCCCCTAAAGCGACCAATAGAGGGCTTGTTGTCGTTATCGGCATCGTAGTCATAGCCAGTCTCCTTAGTGTTTATGGAAATAAGCTTTTTCCAAAGAAACCTGTTGAAGCACCTCCAGCGGTAACAGAAGTTACCTTGGAAGACCTTGAAGAGATCAAACCACCAGAACCACCAGAAGAGGAACCACTTCCACAAGAACCGGAAGAGAAACCTCAGCAAGTGGCAATGGATGTGCCGAAAGAAGATTTGATTCGTTTTCCTGAGCCAAAAGTAGCTCCTGCAAATAAAGTTGTAGAAGAAGTTGCTTCGCAGGAAGAGTTGAAGGATCCAAATAAAACTCCGGCGCGTATTACTTTGAAAGGTAGTCCGACAGGTACTTCGGTAGCACGTGGTGAGTTTGGTTCAAAGAAACAAGACGGTGGAATCACTGGTGTTTCAAAAGGAGATCCAAATGGAGATCCAAATGGGGATAAAATCTTTACTGCGGTAGAGGTTAATCCTGAGCCAATCGGCGGTATGAAAGCGTTTATGTCGTGGGTATCCTCTAACTATGATTATCCGCAAGCGGCACAGGAAAGTGGAGTTAATGGTGTGGTGGAAGTTTCCTTTGTCGTTGAGAGAGATGGTAGTTTGACAGATATCAGTGTAAAACGCGATTTGAAATATGGTACAGGAGATGCAGCTGTTAAGCTGTTGAAGAAAGCTAAAAAATGGAAACCGGGTATTCAAAATGGTCGTCCAGTTCGTGTAGCTTACACCTTACCAATTCGTTTGAATCTTCAGACACAATAGAATGACAGATTTTAATTCGAATAATAATTCTAATTATAGACAGAAATCGCCTTTAAAGCGATTTCTGTCTATTTTAGGACTATTTATGTTTGGTTTTTATTTTGTTTTGGGCCTGCTGATTATTTTTTGGGACAATTTTCCCATTGAAATTAATTCAGCTTACAAAACAGTTTTTGGTGTTGTACTGATTCTTTATTCTTTTATGCGGTTTGTACGACTTTGGCAAAACAATTTTTAATTAACTGCTAGCGGTCTTTTTAAATTTCATTCAACTCTCTTCAAAAATTAAACTATTCTTTTATTTTAATTGTCTTATTATATGATGTATCGTATGAGAAAATATAGTGTAATTCTTGTGATGCTTAGCCTTTGCGTGGGACTGTTGTTATCCTGCAAAGATCGAGCAAAGAACAATAAAGGGAGCGAGGATATTCTAACCGGTAAATTGCCCGTCTTGGTTGATCAGACATTATTGCCGATCATTAAGGAATCTGCTGATGTGTTTGAGAGTTCCTATCCGAATTCCAGTCTTGAAATTATGGCGAGACCAGAGATCAAAGCTGTTAATGCTTTATTGTCAGACTCAGCTTATGTGGTTGTATTAACAAGGAAATTAAATAGCCAAGAAGAAGACTATTTTAAGAAGCGTGGGATTCAGCCTAAAATATTCCAGATGGCTTCCGATGCCGTAGTATTAATTAATAATCGTAACAGTGCTGATACTATAATGTCTCAAAAGAACGTTAAGTCTTTGTTGGAGGGTAACTTAAGTGGTCAACGTTTGATTTTTGACAATGCTAATTCAAGTACCTTACGCTTTTTAAAGGACTACTTCAAAATTGAGAAAATTGATCCGAAGGCTGTTTCAGCGATGAGAGATAGTGAGGATGTAATGAAGTATATTAGTGAAAATGCTAATGCAGTGGGGGTTATCGGTTATAATTGGTACTTGAAAGCGGTTGAAAAAAATTCGCAATTATTGGATAAAATTCGTACATTGAGCATCGAAAATGTTAGTGCGGGGGCAGACAAGGCACATTTTTATAAGCCATCACAGTCAACCATAGCCGACGGAGTGTATCCGTTCATCAGACCGGTTTACATCATGAATTACCAACCGAACATGGGGCTAGGCTTGGGCTTTAGTGCTTTTTTGACAGGAGATCGCGGGCAACGGATCGTATTAAAAGCGGGACTAGTTCCTGTGACAATGCCGGGTCGCGAGATCATTATTAGAGATGAGAGTTATATTAAATAGATAATAAATAGTACAAAAATAGATTATGACAAACAGTAAATTATTATTTAGTCTTTTATTGGCTGGATCTGTGGGCACAGTAAGTGCGCAAAGTTTGAAAGATGCTAGAGCAGCTATCGAGGCTGAAAACTATGGTAAAGCGAAAACTATTCTTCAACAATTAGTGACTAAGCAACCTAAGAATGGAGATAATTATTTCTATTTGGGTCAAGTTTATTTGGTAAACGACAGAGCGGACTCTGCGGCTGCGATTTTCAACCAAGGTTTGACTGCTGATCCAAAAGCGACTATCAACAACGTAGGTTTGGGTTATGTTGACTTATTGAAAAAAGATAAAGCTGGCGCTGAATCCAAGTTTGCTTTGGCAACAGCAAAATTAGGTAAAAAAGATTACGAGCCATTATTGGAAATCGGTCGTGCATATATTAAAACACCGGAACCGGATTATGCGAAAGCTTTAGAATATCTGACACAAGCGAAAGCGAAAAATACAAAAGATATTGCGATTCCTTTAGCGTTAGGTGATGCATACCGTGGTTTGAGAGAAGGTTCATTGGCATATACCAGTTACGGTGATGCGATGGACATTGATCAAAACTCCGTTAAAGCAAAAGTTGGTCAGGCAATTATCGTTCGTGGAGCACAGGCTTACGATGAAGCCGTAACACAATTGGAAGCAATCGTTGCTGAAACGCCAACTTATGCTCCGACTTACCGTGAATTGGCAGAGACTTACTACCAATGGTCAAAAATGCCTGGAACGACAGATGAGAAATATGTTGAGTTGAACAAAAAAGGTGTTGAACAATACAAGAAATATCTAGAGGTTGCTGGTGACAATACATTGGAAGCAAAAATCCGTTATGCCGATTTCTTGGTTTATTCGCGTCAATATGACGAGCTGAAAACTGTATCGGAAGAATTGGCAAAAAATCCATCTGTAGATCCAAAAATCTATCGTTATTTAGGATATATCGCTTTCCAAAAATCGAAAGATTATCCAAAAGCATTGGAATATTTAAATCAAATGTTCAGCAAGATGGAGAAAGACCGTGTGATTCCTTTGGATTATATGTACTTGGGTATGGCTGAAATTGCGACAAATAGCCCTAAACCGGCTGCAGGTGCTGATGGTGCAGCTGTTGATAGTACGGCGACTGTAGCTGCTCCAGTTTTGACTCCAGAAAATACCGCAAATATCCAAAAGGGTATTGCTAATATTAAGAAGGCTATTGAGGGTGATAAAGAATTGTTAGGTGAGGTTGCTGAATTGGCCTTTGCAAAATATCAAGAGCAAGAATTGCAGACAGCAGTTTCTTTATTTGGACTTGTAGGGGAGTATAAAGACACTCCTTATTACTTTGACTCCCACTATTATGCTGGCGAAGGTAACTATCAAATTGGTTTCAAAAAGGATGCTCAAGCGAAAGATGCTGAAGGAAATTATGTAAATCAAGACTTGAGAAATCAAGCTATTGCGGACTTTGCTACTGCACAAAAAGAGCTGACAATTATTGAAACAACTGATAACAAAGAGGCTCAAGATAAATACTTGATTAACGCATTGTATTATAAAGCTTTTTCCGCTTTGGGTTCTGACGATATGGCACAGCCAAAAGGTGATTTTGTTGCTGCATTCCAAAAATTGATTGATACAATCAACCAAAGAGGTACGCAAGAAAAGAACAAAGCATATTTAGTTGATGCGTATACTTATATCGGTCTTTTCCATTATTTGAAACAAGATACAGCGAAAGCAAAACAGAATTTCCAAAAAGTATTGGAAATTGATCCTACAAACGAGGATGTTAAAGGATACCTAGATGCTTTAAAATAGGCTTAACTAAAATCATTCTAAATTAGGCGCAGATAGTGATATCTGCGCCTTTTTTGTTTTGATTTTAGTCATGGAATCTCTATATTTAAAGACAGTTACCAATATAAATTTTGATTGAGATGGAGCACGCCAATAGTATGCCGATAGACTACTTACCTATATTCATACAGCTTATCGTAGCGGTAGGATTCGGAGTAGGTACCATAATTATTACACACCTTATCGGGCCGAAAGTCAGGACGGAAAATAAACTTGGGGCATTTGAATCCGGTATTGAAGTCATAGGGAACGCGAGGCAGCCTTTTTCAATTAAATATTTTCTGGTAGCAATCTTGTTTGTCATTTTCGATGTTGAGGTTATTTTCATGTATCCATGGGCTGTCAACTTCCGGGAAATGGGCTTTCAAGGCTTGATCGAGATGTTTATTTTCATGGGAATGCTCTTGTTGGGCTTTATCTATGTCATTAAGAAAAAAGCATTAAACTGGGACTAAGTTGTCCTGCAACATTGGCTGTAATGGCTGATTGTACTTAAACCTTATAAATCGTCTTTTCATGAGTGATATAAAATTGGCAGAAGCTCCTCCGGGAGTAGAAGGCGCAGGTTTCTTTGCGACAAGCTTGGATAAAGCGATCGGGTTGGCGCGCGCAAATTCATTGTGGCCCTTGCCTTTTGCGACATCCTGTTGTGGTATCGAATTTATGGCTACAATGGGTTCCACCTATGATTTGGCCAGATTCGGCGCCGAACGACCAAGTTTTTCTCCGCGTCAGGCGGATATGTTGTTGGTCATGGGAACTATCGCAAAGAAGATGGCTCCTGTCTTGAGACAAGTCTATGTGCAGATGGCAGAACCCCGTTGGGTGATTGCTGTGGGAGCCTGTGCTTCCAGTGGTGGGATCTTTGATACCTATTCTGTATTACAGGGTATCGATGAGATTATTCCTGTGGACGTTTATGTACCCGGTTGTCCTCCGCGTCCAGAAGCAATTTTGGATGGCGTATTGCGTTTGCAGGATATTGTCAAAAATGAATCGTTAAATAGACGAAACACACCAGAATATAAGGCACTATTAGAAAAATACGGTATACATACTAATAAATAGAGGATGGAGAACGGTTTTTTATTGGAGAAACTCCAGGGAAATTTTCCCGCCAAAATTATAGAAGTTCCAGATTCACATGATTTACTAACTATTCTTGTAAATGTGGATGATATAATCGATGTGCTGCGTTTTCTAAAGACAGATAGGGAATTGCAGTTTATTCATTTAACTGATATTACTGCTGTGCACTATCCTCATCTGGAGAAAGAATTTGCTGTTGTATATCATATTCATAGTTTGATCCACAATATCCGTATACGCGTAAAAGTGTTTTTGTATGGTCCAAATCCCGAAATTCCGACCGCAACAGTTGTTTGGAAGGGTGCAAACTGGATGGAGCGTGAGACATTTGATTTTTTTGGGGTGAACTTTATAGGTCATCCAGATTTAAGAAGAATTCTGAACGTTGACGATATGGACGTATTTCCAATGCGAAAAGAATATCCTTTGGAAGATCCAAATCGAGTAGATAAAAAAGATTTGTATTTCGGCCGTTAATTTATATGATATGAGCGAGTTTATAAGCAAGATAACACCTAATCAACCCGTTTTTGATGATAACGATCCACAGGATGAGCTAATCACCTTGAATATTGGCCCCACACACCCTGCAACGCATGGTGTATTCCAGAATGTCGTGCAGATAGATGGGGAGCGTATCGTAAGTGGTGTTTCCACCATTGGCTATATTCATCGTGCTTTTGAGAAAATTGCTGAACACAGACCTTTTTATCAGATCACTCCACTGACGGATCGCTTAAATTATTGTTCGGCACCTATCAATAATATGGGCTGGCATATGACAGTTGAAAAACTGTTAAAAATCGAAATCCCGAAGCGTGTACAATATATGCGTGTCATTGTGATGGAGCTTGCACGCATAGCTGATCATATCATTTGTAATGGAATCTTGGGCGTTGATACTGGAGCCTTTTCGGGATTCTTGTATGTCATGCAGGAACGCGAATTTATATATGAGATCTTCGAAGAAATCTGTGGAGCACGCCTGACAACAAATATTGGGCGTATCGGTGGATTTGAGCGCGACTTTAATGCAGTTGCATTTGAGAAAATTCGCGAATTTCTAAAACGCTATCCGCCCGTATTGAAAGAATTTGAGGAGATGTTTGTGCGAAACAGAATCTTTATTGAGCGAACTTCTGGGGTTGCTGCCGTTACTCCAGAGGAGGCATTGGATTATGGTTGGTCTGGACCTATTCTAAGAGCAACAGGTGTAGATTATGATGTTCGGGTACAAAACCCTTACTGTTCGTATGAGGAGTTTGATTTTGACGTGCCTGTCGGAGCAACGGGGGATGTATATGACCGATTTATGGTCCGGAATGAGGAAATGTGGCAGTCGCTTCGCATCATTGAACAAGCCCTGGAAAAAATCGAGAAAGCGCCCAAAGGTGTGTTTCATGCGGAAGTGCCCGATTTTTATCTGCCACCAAAAGAGCAGGTTTATACCAATATGGAAGCATTGATATATCACTTTAAAATCGTTATGGGGGAAGTAGATACACCTAAAGCTGAAGTCTATTATGCGGTAGAGGGTGCAAATGGAGAATTGGGATTTTATTTGATTCACGATGGTGGCCGCTCGCCTTATCGTCTTCATTTTAGACGGCCTTCTTTCGTCAACTATCAGATGTTTGCCCCTATGAGTGCGGGAATGCTAATATCCGATGCGATTTTAAATATGAGTAGTCTTAACGTTATAGCAGGAGAATTAGATGCTTAGTGTAAAACAACATAATGAAAATGTAACGTTTTCCCCAGAACTATTGGCCAAGTTTGGAGAAGTAGTGAGCCGTTATCCGGAAGGGAAGCAAAAATCTGGTCTATTGCCTATTTTGCATTTGGTCCAAGCAGAATTTGGTTGGGTTAGCGCCGATGCAATGGATCAGGTGGCTGTTTATCTCCATATTTTACCTATTGAGGTCTATGAGGTTGCAACTTTCTATACGATGTTTTTGTTGGAGCCTAAAGGTAAATACGTGCTGGAGATCTGTCGTACTGGTCCTTGTTGCTTAGTTGGGGCGGAACGAATTATGACACATTTGGAACAGAAACTGGGAGTAAAAGAGGGGCAGGTAACCGCAGATGGGCTTTTCTCCTGGCGTGGTGTTGAATGTCTGGCTGCCTGTGGTTTTGGTCCGGTTCTTCAAATTGGGCCTGAGTATACATTCTATGAGAATTTGAATGAAGACAAGGTGGATGAATTGATTGATAATTTAAAAGCTAAAACGGAATAATATGGCACGTAAACTTTTGCTGACACATATCGATGTTCCTGGCATTAATACCTTTGAAGTGTATCGTCAAAAAGGAGGGTATGCTGCTGTTGAGAAGGCAATAAAAACGATGTCTCCTGAGGATGTGGTTGAGGAAGTGAAAAAATCTGGATTACGTGGAAGAGGCGGCGCTGGGTTCCCTACGGGAATGAAATGGTCTTTTTTGGCCAAACCGGAAGGGGTACCACGTTATTTAGTTTGTAATGCTGATGAGTCTGAACCGGGTACATTTAAGGATCGCTATTTAATGACTTATATCCCACACGCGTTGATTGAAGGGATGATTGTTGCCAGTTTTGCGTTGGGTGCACATACTTCATACATCTATGTGAGAGGGGAAATGATGCCACAGATCAGAATCTTGGAACGTGCTATTGCTGAAGCAAAGGAGAAAGGATTTTTAGGTAAAAATATATTGGGATCAGGCTATGATCTGGAGATTTATGTCCAACCAGGTGGTGGTGCATATATCTGTGGGGAAGAAACCGCTTTGTTGGAATCTTTGGAAGGGAAGCGGGGAAATCCGCGTATTAAACCACCTTTCCCTGCAATAGCAGGATTATATAACTGTCCGACTGTAGTGAATAACGTGGAGTCTATTGCGGCAACCGTTCCCATTATTAACTTGGGCGGAGAAGAGTACGCAAAGATCGGTGTCGAGCGTAGTACAGGGACTAAATTGATTTCAGCCAGTGGTAATATCGTTAAACCTGGGGTATATGAAATCGAACTGGGGCTACCGGTAGAGGAATTTATCTATTCGGATGAATACTGTGGCGGTATAGCTAACGGAAAGAGGATGAAAGCTGTTGTGGCCGGAGGTTCGTCTGTGCCTATTCTGCCAGCAAACCTTATCTTGAAAACAGCTGCGGGAAATAGTCGTTTGATGACGTATGAGTCGTTGGCTGATGGAGGTTTTCAAACTGGTACAATGTTAGGTTCTGGCGGTTTTATCGTATTTGATGAGGATCAATGCGTGGTTCGCAACACCTGGAATTTTGCTCGGTTCTATCATCATGAAAGCTGCGGACAATGTTCGCCATGCCGTGAGGGAACCGGATGGATGGAAAAAGTGTTACATAAAATTGAAAGTGGACATGGATCGATGTCCGATATTGACTTGCTTTGGGATGTACAGCGTAAGATCGAAGGAAATACAATCTGTCCATTGGGTGATGCTGCTGCTTGGCCAGTAGCTGCGGCTATCAGGCACTTTCGGGATGAATTTGAATGGCATATATTACATCCCGAAGAGTCACAAACAAGAAATTATGGATTGGCACATTATGCAGATCCATTGCAACCAATTGTATCATAATAAAAGCTGTAACGATAAATTATAAATATCATGGCAGAAGCGGAAGATGTAAAGTTTAAGGTCACAATCGACGGTATACCAGTGGAGGTAGCACCGGGGACGAGTATATTGAATGCAGCAAGGCAAATTGGTGGCGACATCGTTCCGCCGGCAATGTGCTATTACTCAAAATTGGAAGGGAGTGGCGGAAAGTGTCGTACTTGTTTAGTTAAGGTATCGAAAGGCTCCGAGAAGGATCCTCGGCCAATGCCGAAACTAGTTGCCTCCTGTCGGACTACTGTTATGGATGGCATGGAGGTACAAAATATCACTTCGCCAGAAGTCGTGGAGGCGAGAAAGGGCGTTGTCGAGATTCTGTTGATCAATCATCCTTTGGATTGTCCGGTTTGTGACCAGGCTGGGGAATGCAAATTGCAAGATCTGGGTTACGAGCACGGAAGTGCTGATACACGCTATGAATTTGATCGACGGACTTTTGAACGTATTGATATAGGTGACAAAATTCAATTGCATATGAACCGCTGTATCCTATGCTATCGTTGTGTTTATGTGGCTAACCAATTGACAGATCAACGGGTACATGGTATTTTGGGCAGGGGGGATCATTCGGAGATATCTACTTATATCGAAAACGTAATTGATAATGATTTTTCAGGTAATGTTATTGATGTTTGTCCTGTCGGGGCGCTTACTGACAAGACATTCCGTTTCAAAAATCGGGTCTGGTTTACGAAACCGATAGATGCACATTGTGATTGTCCGACTTGTTCTGGTAAAGTGACTTTATGGTATAAGGGAGAAGAAGTTATCCGTGTAACTGCGCGGAAAGATGAATTTGGTGAGGTAGAAGAATTTATCTGTAATACCTGCCGCTTTGATCGCAAAAAAACGAGCGACTGGATTTTGGATGAACCGACAGAAATTGATCAACAATCTGTTATCTCAGCCAATCATTATGAACTATTTAACCCGCCAAAAGTAGTGAAGGAGAATCCGATACTTCAACAGCAAAATCGCGAACAGTTGGCTAGAACAGAAAAATTGAAATAAACAGGAATCATGGAGTGGTCTTTTGTTATCGAAAAATTAATATTGGTGTCTGTGATCTTCGTTATTACCTTGGTGATTGCGATGTATTCAACACTTGCAGAGCGTAAAATAGCCGGTTTTATGCAAGATCGGTATGGTCCGGATCGGGCTGGTATATTTGGAATTTTGCAACCCTTGTGTGATGGTGGAAAATTCTTCTTTAAGGAAGAGATTATCCCTGCAGGCGCACATAAGGTACTTTTTATTGTCGGGCCGACCATCGCAATCATTACCGCTTGTATCAGTTCGGCTGTTATCCCTTGGGGACAGGAATTGCAAATTGGAGATCGTGTGGTCTCTCTACAGGTGGCAGATGTCAATGTCGGTATATTATACATGTTTGGTGTTATCGCATTGGGTGTATATGGCATTATGTTGGGTGGATGGGCATCCAATAATAAATTTTCGTTAATGGGTGCAATTCGCGCGGCATCACAAAGTATTAGCTATGAAATAGCTATGGGGCTTTCCATTATCGCGTTATTGATGGTAACACAAAGTCTTTCGCTTAAAGAAATTGTAGCTCAACAATCAGGTTTTGTAAATTGGAATATTTGGGCACAACCACTTGGATTTATTATTTTCATGGTCTGTGCATTTGCGGAGTGTAACCGTGTTCCCTTTGATTTACCAGAATGTGAAACTGAGTTGGTCGGTGGTTATCATACAGAGTATTCTTCCATGAAATTGGGGCTCTATATGTTCTCCGAATACATTAATATGTTTGTGTCCTCTGCGCTGATGGCATCACTTTACTTTGGAGGGTATAACTTCCCTTTTATGAATGATCTGGGGCTGTCTGCAAATTGGATCACAATTATTGGTGTCATTGTATTCTTCCTTAAAATATTTGGATTTATCTTTTTCTTTATGTGGGTACGTTGGACATTACCACGGTTCCGTTATGATCAATTGATGAATTTGGGCTGGAAGATGCTGATTCCTTTGGCTATTGCCAATATTGTACTTACAGGTGTATTTACATTGATAAAAGATACTTATTTCTCATCATAAGAAAGGATTTTTATGCAACTAAGCAATCGTAAGAAAGTAATCGAACAAAAGCCAATGACCTTTTCGGAAAGAATCTATTTTCCGGCAATTATCAGAGGTTTACGGATTACATTGAGGCATTTTTTTAAGAAAATCCCTACTGTTAAGTATCCTGAGGAAATAAGACCTTACTCGAAGAATTTTAGGGGTCAACATTCGCTCAAACGTGATGAGGAAGGTCGAGAACGCTGCACCGCATGTGGATTATGTGCGTTGTCATGTCCTGCGGAGGCCATTACAATGACTGCTGCTGAGCGTAAAAAAGGTGAAGAACACCTTTATCGTGAAGAAAAGTACGCATCAGTTTATGAAATTAATATGTTGCGTTGTATTTTCTGCGGTCTTTGTGAAGAAGCCTGTCCAAAAGAGGCCATTTATTTGGATGGTCCACATGTGACAGCAGATTACCTACGTAAGGATTTTATTTATGGGAAGGATAAGCTGGTCGAGCCAACCTTTGATATCACCAAATTAAAGAGCTAATTCAAGAAATTATGACAGTATTTTATTTAGTAGCCTTCTTGTCTATTTTCTTTGCGCTGATGACCATCTTTACAAAGAACCCTGTACACAGTGTCTTGTACTTGGTCATTACTTTTTTCACATTTACAGTGCATTACATTTTATTGAATGCCCAGTTTTTGGCTGTGGTCAATTTTATTGTCTATATGGGGGCGATCATGGTACTCTTTTTATTTGTACTCATGTTGCTCAATTTAAATAAGGATACCGAACCGATGAAATCCAATCTGGTCAAATTTATGGGGGTAATTGCCGGTTGTTGTCTATTGGTAACCTTTTTCGGAGTATATCGTGTGTTTGAGATCTCCAACCCCTTGACTGTTGTTAATCCTGAAATAGGATTGGTGAAAAATCTGGGCAAGGTATTGTTTAACGAATTTTTGCTTCCTTTTGAGTTGTCCTCTTTATTATTATTGACAGCCATGATCGGAGCGATTTTATTAGCTAAGAAAGAACCTAAACAAATCTAATGGAAACAGTTGTTCAACAGTTGCAGGGCGTATCGATAAATCATTATTTGATTTTTTGCACTATTATTTTTGCTATTGGTGTGATCGGCGTATTGATCCGTCGTAATGTAATTATTATTATGATGTCCATCGAATTGATGCTTAATGCTGTCAACCTGCTATTAGCAGCTTTTTCGGTGCAACATGGCGATTCATCGGGGCAGGTGTTTGTCTTCTTTATTATGGCACTTGCAGCCGCGGAAGTAGCCGTCGGTCTAGCTATTATTATTATGGTATATCGGAATACGAAGTCTGTGGATATCGATTCCTTAAATAAACTCCGTTGGTAGAACTTAAGAAATAAATACGATGAGTGAATTAATTTGGTTGATTCCCCTTTTGCCCTTAATCGGGTTTATAGTGAATGGATTGGGCAGAAATGCATTTTCCAAAGGTATGATCGGTGCTTTGGGCAGTGCCGTGGTTCTTATTTCTTTTATCTGCAGTTGCATCCTTTTTTCTGAAGTATATCAATCAAGACAGGCAGGACAAGCAGGAGTTATCGAACAACATCTATTTGACTGGATCTCAGTGGGGCATCTCAAAATAAGTTTGTCCTTTTTAGTAGATCCATTGAGTGCGATTATGCTATTGATTGTCACTGGCATCGGTTTCTTGATCCATATTTATTCTATTGGGTATATGCATCATGATAGCGGATTCGGTAAGTTTTTCGCCTATTTGAATCTATTTATCTTTTTCATGCTGCTCCTGGTGTTAGGCTCTAATTACCTTGTCATGTTTATTGGTTGGGAAGGTGTCGGACTCTGTTCTTACCTACTCATCGGATTTTGGTATAAAAATACTTCTTATGCAAATGCTGCGAAAAAGGCATTTGTGATGAATAGAATTGGTGATTTGGGATTCTTGTTAGCAGTGTTTTTGATACTGGGGACTTTCGGATCCCTTGAATTTTCTACTGTATTTGCGGGGGCAAAGAATTTTGCTGTTGGTGACATCGCTGTGGTGAGTATCACCATATTGCTATTTATCGCTGCAACAGGTAAATCCGCACAAATCCCATTATTTACCTGGTTACCGGACGCCATGGCTGGTCCTACACCCGTATCGGCATTGATACACGCGGCGACTATGGTGACAGCGGGGATTTATATGATCGCGCGATCCAATGTGTTATTTGTACTCTCACCGATTACATTGCAGCTTATTTCCATTATTGCGATTTGTACTGCCTTGTTGGCCGCTGCAATCGCAATAACGCAAAATGATATTAAGAAAGTATTGGCTTATTCTACAGTTTCACAATTAGGTTATATGTTTCTTGGTCTGGGCGTGGGCGCATTTACTGGTGCATTTTTTCATGTATTGACGCATGCGTTCTTTAAAGCCTTATTATTTCTTGGTGCAGGATCAGTTATTCACGGGATGAGTAATGAGCAAGATATGCGAAAAATGGGTGGATTAAAGAAAGCAATGCCGATTACTTATGTCACTATGCTAATAGGAACGATAGCAATTGCAGGTATCCCTCCATTTTCCGGATTTTTCTCTAAAGATGAAATATTGGCCAATGCATTTGCGGCAAATCCGCTCTTATGGGGCTTCGGATTTTTGGGAGCGTTAATGACTGCTTTCTATATGTTCAGAATGCTATTCATGACATTCTCTGGCTCATTTAGGGGCACAGACGAACAAAAGCATCACCTTCACGAATCACCAAAAAGTATGACAATCCCTTTAATGGTATTAGCAGTGCTTTCTGTTATTGGTGGAGCGATCAATTTACCCGGAGCGCTAGGTGGAAATCATTGGTTGGAGAATTTTCTTGCGCCGGTATTTGCTGAGGGGAAAGCATTGATTCCTGCGGCACATTATTTGGAGCATAGCACCGAATATATGTTAATGGCGGTTTCTGTAGTTGGTGTATTAATTATGGTTGGCCTAGCCTACAATGTCTATGTGAAGCGTAAGCAAATACCTGCTGGAGATGAAGCTCCGCGAGGCTTTCTGGCAAATCTTTCCTACCATAAATTTTATGTGGATGAACTTTATGATGCGGTGGTTGTACGCCCGATCAACTGGCTATCGACTTTCTTTGGTCAGGTCGTGGATCAACGTGGTATTGATGGTATTGTTAATGGAGCCGGTAAAGCAACATTCGATACAGGAAAAGTACTCCGCTTGCTTCAAAATGGAAATGTTGGGTTTTATTTATTGATGATGGTAATTGGAGTGATTGCTATTTTCGTTTATGGATTTTTGAGTCTTTAATATTTAGTATAATCGATGGATAACCTTTTCTTACTTATTTTATTGCCGTTAATCAGCGCATTGATTTTAGCTTTATTAAAGACCAATGCCGCCAAGTCAATAGCATTGATTTTATCAATAGTATCGCTCGCATTGACTATCCCATTCCTTTGTCAATTTGATCCAAATGGCGGAATGCAATTTGAAAAAAATTGGGAATGGATCTCTGCTTTGCATATTCATTTTCATCTTGGGGTAGACGGGATTAGCTTGCCGCTGATACTGTTGACCAATGGATTGATGCCCTTCATTATTGCGACAACTTTTTCTAAAGACTATAAGGGTAATTTTTATGCGTTGATGGCTTTTATGCAAGCTGGATTACTGCTTGTATTTATGGCATTGGATGCTTTTACGTTCTATGTGGGCTGGGAAATCGCTTTGATTCCGATTTATTTTATCTGTGCGCTATGGGGCGAAGGTGATCGTATTCGGGTTAATCTAAAGTTTTTCATTTATACTTTTTTGGGAAGCCTTTTGATGTTGATTGGGATTCTTTATCTCTATCAACAGGTGCCAAATCACGATTTTGAATGGACTTCTTTTATCGCTTTGGAGCTGGGGGATAACACACAACGTTGGTTATTCTGGGCATTTTTTATCGCTTTTGCGATTAAGATTCCCATCTTTCCGTTTCACACTTGGCAGCCGAATACATATACAAATGCTCCTGCGGCCGGAACTATGTTGTTGGCTGGTATTATGTTGAAAATGGGAGTATATGGTTTAATGCGTTGGTTATTGCCAGTGGTTCCTACTGGGGTTGCTTTGTATGGGCAATTTGCAATGATCTTATGTGTCATTGGAATTGTTTATGCTTCTATCATTGCCATTAAGCAGGACGATGCCAAACGGTTGATCGCGTACTCTTCTATTGCACACGTCGGATTGATCAGTGCGGGGGTCTTCACTTGGAATACAAATGGTCTAAGTGGTGCAACAATACAAATGTTAAATCACGGTATTTCGGTCATTGGACTTTTTTATGTACTGGATATCGTGCAGCAACGTACACAAACACGTAGTCTTTCAGAACTTGGCGGAATTGCGAGCAAAGCTCCGAAATTAGCGATCTTTTTTATGATTATCTGTATGGGTGCAGTTGGGCTGCCCCTAACCAATGGTTTTATTGGTGAGTTTCTGTTATTGAAAGGTGTATTTCAATATGGATTCTGGTTTGCAGTTTTCGGTGGACTAACGTTAATATTAGGGGCTGTCTATACGCTACGCCTTTATCAGCAGACGATGTTGGGGGAAACTACGGACAAAACTATGCAGTTTGAAGATGTAAAAGGGGGAGAACTGGTTGTATTAAGTTTGATCTCCTTCTTGATTCTTTATATCGGTATATTCCCGAATTTCTTATTGAATCTTTCTGCGGGTTCAGTGGAAGTTTTAAGCACATTTTTAGGCAGATAAATAGATATATCAATTTGTATGGGAGCTATAATTACACTTTCAATATTAGCATTAGTTGTTCTTTATCTTGGCTTGTTCAAAGCGAAAGCCTTGCTTTTGCCGGTTTCCATCCTTGGATTCTTGGTAGCGATTGGTTTTCTATTGAACGATTGGACAGCTGACAAGGGACCTCTTTTCAGTGGGATGGTTCATTTCGATCATTACGCGATTGCTTTTTCGGTCTTATGCATCGTCGTTACTTTGTGCATATTTATTATCTCCAAAGGGTATTTTGATGAAGGGGGACAGGTTGCAGAATATTATTCATTACTGATATTTTCGTTGACGGGAGCTGTTTTGGTAAATAGCTATCACAATTTCTCCATGCTCTTTTTGGGTATAGAAATTATGTCCGTGGCGCTTTATATTTTAGTCGGTATCCGTAAGCGGGATAAAGCGTCAAATGAGGCCGCACTGAAATACTTTTTAATGGGCGCATTTTCGACCGGATTTTTACTGTTTGGTATAGCGTTATTATATGGAGCCACAGGTTCATTCAATTTGGATGAGATAAAAGCCTATGTTGTGAATAATCCGCATGCGATCTCGCCCTTATTTTATGGTGGTATCCTATTGCTTATTGTTGGCCTGACTTTCAAGGTTGGGGCAGCACCATTTCACTTTTGGACGCCAGATGTGTATGATGGGGCTCCTATTCTGATAACAAGTTATATGAGTACTGTGGTCAAAGTAGCTTCTTTTGCAGGTTTATTACGGTTATTTAGTTACAGTCTACTTCCTTTACAAGATTTTTGGGAGCCTGTATTCTTGATTATAGCGATTATCACATTGTTTATTGGAAATATTTCAGCTTTAATGCAATCGTCTTTCAAACGCATGCTGGCTTATTCCAGTATCTCTCACGCTGGTTATATGTTGTTTGCAATTATCGCCGTTGGAGCGAGTTCTGCCAACAGTATCTTTGCTTATGGGCTGGCCTATTCACTCGCAACGATTGTAGCATTTACAGGGCTGATCCTTGTAAAGAAGACAACAGGATCCGAACATTTTGAGGCGTTCAATGGACTAGGAAAACGAAATCCGATGTTAGCATTTGCTATGACAGTGGCTATGCTATCACTTGCAGGTATTCCTTTAACCGCAGGATTTATTGGTAAGTTTATGATGTTCTCTTCGGTTATGGAGGATTACCACATTGTATTGCTGATTTTGGCCGTGATTAATGCTGCTATCGCAGTTTACTATTATTTGAAAGTGGTGGTTGCGATGTATTTCAGAGATAGTGAAGAATCTTGTGTCAATGTGCAGTGGAACTATTCATTTGTTCTACTACTTGCAGTGGGATTGACAATTCTAATTGGGGTATATCCAGACTGTCTTTTAAAATTAATATAAAGTTTCTGTTAAAATACTTGTTGTTTAATAAAGCATAGCGATTTCGTTATGCTTTTTTTATATTTATTGATATAACTCTTGAATACAAATTGTATATTGTAAAAAAGAAATCCTATCAGTTTGCAGATGGTGTTTAAAGTGTGTGTTAAATCTTTTTCAATAGGCTTTTTGAGTGTGTTGCTATTCCTACTGATAGGAGGAGAAGCAATTGCGCAAGAATTTATCCGTGGAAAGGTTGTTGATGCACAGACAGGGAAGGGGATTAGTCGCGTCTCCATCAACTGGGTTGGGGAGGATGGCGGCGGCGTTAGCGATACACTCGGCTATTTTAAAATTCTGGATAAAAAGCAATATAAGCAATTGGTATTTGGGGGGGTGGCTTATGAACGAAGGACAGTTGATGTACGTCGTGGACGTGATTCTGTAATGACTGTTCGGTTGACAGCGAAAGATAATACCTTGGATATGGTTGTTATTAATCGAAAAAATAAGAAGCCGAAGGATCCTGCGATTGCTTTGATAGAGCAGGTAATTGCCCATCGCTCACAAAATCATTATAGCCGTATTCCTGAAATTCGTTTTGACGAATATGAGAAGACGCAATTTGGGTTTGTGAACCCAGAAGATAAAGCAAAAAAATTTCCGAAACCATTTCGGTTTCTTTTTGAGAATATAGATTCAGCTGTATTTAGGGGAGTAACGATTGCACCATTCTATTTGGAGGAAAATTATGCGAATGTTTATTCTTCATATGATCCTAACCGAAGCAAGAAGATCGTCATCAGCCATAATCAAACCGAACTAAATCCCCGTTTTTTTAATAATGACAATTGGCAGACCCGTTTTCAAACAATACTTCGTGATGTCGATCTCTACGACAATACCATACAGGTTACGAATAAGGGTATATTGAGTCCAATAGCCACAGGCGCAACAGCCTTTTACAAATATCGTATACAGGATACCATTCAAATAGCGGGTAAAGACTATATCGAACTTCATTTTGAGGGTAAGTCTAAGATTGATTTATTGTTCTATGGTGTACTTTTGATATCAGATGATACGCGTTACGCTGTTCATCAGGCGACACTGAATATTGGAAAGACTGCAAATATCAACTGGATCAATGACGTACAGATTGATCTGGGATACAGCGAATTTAAAAATGGTAGTATGCTTCCGGTACATACTGATTTAAAAATGTTGTTTGGAGGAAGTAAATCGGACGTTTTATATGGGCGACGGGAAACGCGGTATCTGGGGCATCGGACAGATTCAATCTCAAATGAGAATTTTGTTGGTGTCCCTGTTGAAAAAAAGTACCTGCTGCAGTCTGCAACAAAAGTCCCAATAGTTCAAGTCAGACCAACACCATTAAGCAAGGCAGAATTGGGAGCCTATCAAAAAGTTGACTCCGTTCAAAACATGCGATCTTTCAATCAGTTAGTTGCATTAGGCTATCTATTGGCTAAGGGATATTATAATGCGGGGAAGGTTGAGTTCGGACCATTAGAGTATCTCTATAGTCGTAATAACTATGAAGGCAATCGTATTCGATTGAGTGGTCGGACAACGCGTTTATTTTCCGAGAAAGCATTTATAGAGGGTTATACCGCCTATGGAGATAAAGACAAGGAAATAAAATATTATCTGAGTACAGCATTCACATTAAATGGAGAACGTATTGTTCAATTCCCAGCGAACTACCTGCGTTTTACCGTCCAGCACGATGTCATGGAGCCGGGACGCAATTTAGGTTTTCTAAAAGGTGACGGATTTTTCAGGTCCTTCGGAAAGAATAGGCCGAATAAATGGCAATTCAATGATATCTATCGCCTTGATCATCTGATCGAATTTGGTAACCATGTGAGTATTGGAACAGCATTTACACATACCCGTAGACAGCCTAGGGGCGATTTATTTTATGTCAATAGTTTACCTAGTCCAGACACTATCCGTCGCGTAAATACCAACGATCTACAAGTCATCTTGCGCTGGGCTCCAAATGAAGAGTTTACTTATCATAATCTAGATCGTGGGACAGTAGAGAACAAATATCCAATTTTTACACTTCAATATAACAAGGGCTTGAAAGGCTTTTGGGGAGCAGATTATAGTTATGATGCTTTGCGATTTAGTGTGTTCAAGAGATTATTTTTATCTCCGGCTGGTCAGGCCGATCTTCAGTTTTCAGGTGGAAGGATCTGGGGGAAACATTTGCCATACACCCTATTAGAGCTTCCTGAGGTCACTAGAGATAAATCGGGGCCTTTGGTAAATTTTGACTTGATGGCCACTTCGGAATTTGCATCGGATCAGTTTTTAAAATTGACCTATTATCACAACTGGAACGGTTTTTTCTTCAATAGAATCCCTTTATTTAAAAGACTGAAATGGCGTGAAGTTACTGGCTTCAAGGCTTTCTATGGAAAATTAAGCGATGTGAATAATCCGTTTGTTACCCCTGAAAATATTCAATTTGAAGCGGATAAAGATGGTATCATTCAAACTAAAGCGGTCCGCGATAAACCTTATGTTGAAGGTTTGGTAGGCGTGGATAATATATTTAAATTACTTAGATTAGAGTATAAAAAGAGATTGAGCTACAAAGGTGGAGAAGGCGTTCCTTCAGATACCTTCACGGCATCCATACATTTTAATTTTTAGCTTTATGATCCAATATTCGAACTTAAAATATGAGGTTAAAGATAGCATTGGCTATGTAATAATCGATCGCGAGTCTCAAATGAACGCACTGAATCAAGAAACACTTGATGAACTGCAGGACATTTTCAAGAACTTTAATGCAGATAATAATGTGCGGGGTATTATATTGACCGGTGCAGGGCATAAAGCATTTGTTGCCGGTGCGGATATCAAGGAGTTTACCGACCTGACTGTCGTTCAAGCACGTTGGTTGAGCGAGCGCGGCCATATCATATTTACAGATCTTATTGAGGCAGCTCCAAAACCCGTTATAGCCGCTATTAATGGTTATGCGTTAGGGGGGGGGCTTGAGATGGCATTAGCCTGTCATATACGTATCGCTTCTGAAAATGCAAAAATGGGACTCCCGGAGGTTTCACTGGGATTAATACCGGGTTACGGAGGTACGCAGCGCCTGCCCGCATTAATAGGAAAGGGGCGAGCGATGCAGATGATCTTGACCGGCGATATGATTGATGCGCAAAAAGCTTACGAAATGGGCATGGTTAACGAGGTCGTTCCGCAGGAAAAGCTAATCGCTAGAGCAGAGGAGATCCTTCAAAAAATATTTACGCGGTCACGTGTTGCGGTTGCCAATGCCATAGATGCCATCAATGCCGCCGGAGATAAAAAGCGGGATGGTAGTAAGGTGGAGATGGATGCATTTGGTCATTTATTCGGAACGGATGACTTCAAAGAAGGAGTTTCCGCTTTTCTTGAAAAAAGATCACCCAAATTTCCACTGTAAAAATAGCTTTACCCTCGAGATTACACGAAGTAGGGGAATTATAAATTTGGTCTGACAATCTTCTTTCATCGAGGAGTGAATCGCAGGCAAAAACCTATCTGAAATAGTTGCTGTCTAAATAGGTTGCTATAAAAAAACTACTGCTGCAGACTATTGTGCTTAAAATATGCCCCTTCAGAGAATGCTATTTTTTGTGGTGTCTGTGCCCTCTGAATTGAGAACTTGTATAATTTAACCAACACTATTTCTGATACTTTTTCCGGTAATCTTGTGGGGACATCTTCATTTCTTTGGTAAAAGCTTTTGAAAAATGAAATGGATCATAGAAATTCAATTTGAAAGCGATCTCTTTAATTTTCAGTAACGTAAATTGTAAATACGAACAGGCTCTTTGCATGCGTAATTGATTGTAGTACACCATGGGTGGATAGGATGTTTTCTGCTTGAAGAGGTTAATCAAGTGCGACTTTGAATAATTGAAATGAGTTGAAATTTCATCTAAACTAATGTTATTTTCTAGATTGTCCTTCATAAACATGATGATATCCTGAATGATATTATCTACCTTAACTCGATTGTTTTCCTCGTATTGAGTGGAATATTTGATAGAGGCCAAAAAATATTGAAGGCAGAAGCTCGTGTATTCTAAATTCTCTGGACTATAGCCCATTTCCAAGTTTTGGTAGATACTTTCGAACAGCTGAAAACGATCAGTATGTTTATTTGAGTCCGTATCATTGATATGAATGATCTGCCCGATTATGTTTTCAAAAAGGGAAGCCTCAGTGCCTTGAAAGTGAATCCAATAAATACTCCAGGGATCATTGGTCTTGGATCCATAAGAGTGTGTTGTGTTTTTGGGAATGATATAAAGGTCGTTCCTAGAGAGATTATATAGCATTTCGTCTTGTTTGATCCAACCGCGGCCTTTCTCACAATAGATCAAAATATATTCTGTACAGCCTTCCTGCCGATCGCGATAATGCTTTTTTGCAGTCGGATAGTAGCCGATATGTGTGATATGCAATTTTGAAGTGATATTATTCTGTGCTTGATAGTTGCACACAGAATAAGGAAGCACAATAGCCTTCTCTCCTTTGAATCCTTCTGCAATTACATCTGTGTCTCGAATCATAAGTTAGGAAATTTGGTGTATGCTGTAAAAATAATAATATTTTACATGTTTATCGTGCTCACTTACATGATTCTCATGCAGTAATCCTGTAATTTTACGTCAATAAATCTAAATATGTAAATTCTTATGCAAAAGACCGCGACGACGTATTTGCTGTTAATCACTTTTGTGGCCGCTATTGGTGGGTTTCTTTTTGGCTACGATTGGGTTGTCATTGGCGGGGCAAAACCTTTCTATGAGGCATATTTTCATTTGGAATCTGACCCAGCGCTTCAAGGTTGGGCGATGTCGTCAGCGATTGTAGGCAGCTTTATCGGCGTATTACTTTCAGGAGGTTTGGCAGATCGTTTTGGCCGCAAACCATTGATCTATACCGCCGCAATTCTATTTATTATCTCTGCAGTAGGAACGGGTATGGCTGCTGACCTTAACATCTTCATTATCTATCGAGTGCTAGGGGGGATTGGTATAGGTGTAGCTTCCAATTTGGCGCCGATGTATATTGCTGAGATAGCTCCTGCGGAGAGCCGTGGAAAATTTGTTTCGATCAACCAACTGACAATTGTATTGGGTATACTCGCCGCGCAAATTGTCAATTGGCTGATTGCAAAACCTGTGTTGCCTGACGAGGTTATTGCTGCAACATGGAATGGACAGCAGGGCTGGCGATGGATGTTTTGGGCCGGAGCGATTCCGGCAGTTATTTTTTTACTGTTGCTTTTCCTAATCCCGGAAAGCCCCAGATGGCTATACAATAAAGGAAAACATGAAGAGGCCAGACGTATCTTTTTGCGGATGGGTGGTGATTATTATGCTAACGAAAACATGGCTTCCATTGATGCCGCCAATAAAAACCATGATAACCTAAAGAAAAGGAACCTATTTAAGGGGAAATTATTGCAGTTGTTGCTACTCGGAAGTTTTATCGCAGTCTTTCAACAATGGTGTGGTATCAACGTGATCTTTAATTATGCGCAAGAGATTTTTACAGCTGCGGGATACACGGTTTCGGGGATGCTCTTCAATATTATTATAACCGGTGTGATCAATGTCATATTTACCTTCGTAGGCATGTATATGGTCGATAGGGTTGGACGCCGCGCATTAATGTTGTTCGGTGCTGCAGGACTTTTTGGTATTTATGCGGCTTTAGGTGCTTGCTACTATTTCAATTGCAGCGGCATCTTTGTACTTCTTCTGGTATTAGCTGGAATTGCGGTTTATGCGATGACATTGGCGCCAGTGACCTGGGTTATCATTGCTGAAATTTTCCCTACGGCGGTTAGAGCCCAAGCTATGGCTATAGCTACCTCGCTGTTATGGATAGCATGTTTCGTACTTACCTATACCTTTCCGATGTTGAATCAAAGCTTGGGCGCAGCGGGCACATTTTGGCTGTATGGAATAGTCTGCTTGATTGGCTATGTCTTTTTGTGGGGGCAATTGAAAGAGACCAAAGGTAAAAGTCTTGAGGAAATTGAACAGGAATGGTCTGATGAAGCCATAACACCCTGATTTTTGCATATAGGAATCCATTTTTATAATTAAATCAACTTACAATATATAACCTAATAGCTCTTTAGAACATGACAGAATTGACACGTTACCTGATTAAGTCTACAGTCGATCAGCGCGGCATAGTAAAAGTTTGGGAGGAACCTGTGGCGATACCGACCTATGAGGTCGGTACGATGGAAAAAAATCCGATTTTTGCTGAAAAACGTGTGTACCAAGGTAGCTCAGGTGTGGTATATCCCTATCCGATTATTGAAAAAATTAGTGACGAGAAACAGGATAAGGTCTATCAGGCGCTATTTATTGAAAATGAATATATCAAGGTGATGATTCTGCCTGAACTAGGCGGAAGGATCCATATGGCCTATGATAAAGTCCGAGAACGGCATTTTGTTTATTATAATGAGGTGATCAAGCCAGCTCTGGTAGGGCTTACAGGACCTTGGATTTCTGGGGGGATCGAATTCAATTGGCCTCAGCATCACCGTCCGACGACCTTTATGCCAACAGAATATTTAGTTGAGCATAATACAGATGGTAGTGTGACCGTATGGTGCAATGAAATCGAACGTATGTTTCGGATGAAGGCCATGCAGGGATTTACACTTTATCCTGACAGAGCTTTTATTGAAATAAAGGTGCAGGTTTATAATCGCACGGCTCTACCGCAGACTTTCCTCTGGTGGGCCAATCCAGCTGTTGTCGTCAATGATGATTATTACTCTGTTTTTCCACCTGACGTAAATGCAGTGTTTGATCATGGCAAAAGAGAAGTTTCAACATTTCCGATCGCGACAGGAACCTATTATAAATACGATTATTCAGCTGGAGTTGATATCGCACAATACAAGAATATTCCTGTTCCGACATCCTATATGGCTATTCAATCAAAATATAATTTTGTGGGGGGGTACGAAGCCGGAGACACCAATGCGGGGATGTTGCACGTTGCGGATCACCACATTTCTCCGGGAAAGAAACAATGGACATGGGGTAACGGTGATTTTGGTGTGGCTTGGGACCGGAATCTGACAGACGAAAATGGTCCTTATATCGAATTGATGGCAGGTGTTTACACCGACAATCAGCCCGATTTTGCTTGGTTGCAGCCTTATGAGGTGAAATCATGGTCACAATATTTTATGCCCTACGCGGCTGTTGGTCATGTGAAGAATGCAACAAAAGATCTTGTCCTCAATATGGGGGTCCATCAACAGCGTGCAGACATTATCCTATACGCAACAGCGGTATTTGAAGGGCTTCATATTGTTCTGAGGGATAAGCAAGGGAGAGTTTATCTGGAAGAAAAGATCCATTGTTCGCCCCGTGATATTTATAAACAAACTGTTTCCGATTTGCAGAGTGATCCATTTGATTTGATTCTGTCGGTTTATGATAGTGATCAAAATGAAATGCTGCATTATCAATTGGAAAAACAAAAAGATATTACAGATATCCCAGAACCGGCTCAAGCTGCGTCAATACCAGAGGACATTCAATCCGTGGAGGAATTGTTCCTGACAGGACAGCATCTTGAACAATATCGGCACGCAACCTATAACCCTGTAGATTACTATCTTGAGGCACTGCGACGGGATCCGCATGATGCACGATGTAATAATGCAATGGGTGCTCTTTTATTGCGGAATGGAAAGATAGCAGAATCCATCCCTTATTTCCGTACCGCAATTGCGCGACTTACCGAACGTAATCCAAATCCTTACGATGGCGAGGCCTACTATAATCTAGGCTTAGCTTTACAATTATCCGGTGAACTGGAAGTTGCCTATGCCGCTTTTTACAAAGCAACCTGGAATGCTGCCTGGCAGGATGCAGGTTATTTTGGTCTTGCACAGATAGATGCAACGCGTGGACAGTGGGACGTTGCTCTGGAAAAAATAGAACGTTCAATAAACCGAAATTGGAAGCATCATAAAGCCCGGCAATTAAAAACCTCGATTTTAAGAAAACTGGGGCGGGTAGATGAAGCGTTGGGTTACATTAAAGATTCTTTGGAAATAGATCCATTTAATATGGGCTGTCAATTTGAATGGTACCTGCTGACAAAGGACGAGACTATATTATCGCCTATTCTAGATTTATGTAAAGTCAATGTACAGAGTGTGGTGGAATATGCGCTGGATTTTGCTCAGGCTGGTCTATATGAAGAAGCCATCCAGTTATTGGAAAAAACAATCGATGATCCGCAAACAGTATATCCAATGATATATTATGCGCTGGGTTATTTTAACGCCTGTATCGGACAAAATGATCAAACAACAGCCTATTATGACAAAGCTCGTATCATGGACCCGACTTATTGCTTCCCAAATCGGTTGGAAGAGATCGTTATACTTCAGGATGCAATCCTGCACAATAATGATGATGCAAAAGCCTATTACTACTTGGGGAATCTATGGTACGGTAAGAGACAGTATCAAGATGCGGTAGACTGCTGGGAGCAAGCCATACAATTGGATCAACAATTCCCTACCGTTTTCCGGAATCTGGCTTTGGCCTATTATAATCGTATGGACAAAAAAGAGGAGGCTGTTGCTTTGCTAGAAAAAGCATTTGCATTGGATGAGACCGATGCACGGCTGCTGATGGAACTGCACCAGCTCTATAAGAAACAAGGGGGCAATTACACGGAAAGATTGGCGCTATTGGATCGCTATACAGATCTTGTTGTCAGCCGAGATGATCTTTTCTTGGAACGGATTACACTTTTCAATCTTCTGGGACGATACGAAGAGGCTCGACAATTACTGGCTTCCCGACAGTTTAAACCTTGGGAAGGCGGAGAAGGGAAGGTGTCCCGTCAATATACAATCTGTCATCTGGAACTGGCAAAAGAAAGATTAAAAGCCAATGATCCGAAGAGTGCCTTGGTACTGTTAACAGCTATTGACAGCTATCCGCATAATCTTGGTGAGGGTAAACTGATTACAATGGAGGAGAACGATATTTATTACTACAAAGGCGTTGCATACCGTTCATTGGGAAATGAGGAGGAAGCAATAACTTATCTTATCAAAGCTACGCTGGGGGCTCAGGAACCTCAACAGGCTCTTTTTTATAATGATCCACAACCAGACAAGATCTTTTTTCAAGGATTGGCTTGGCTTGAGCTCAAACAAGAAGAAAAAGCGGAACAATGTTTCCAAAGTCTAATAGATCATGGTAAAACCTATCTGGACAAACCTTTTAAAATCGATTATTTTGCAGTTTCACTGCCTGATATGGATATCTGGGAGGACGACCTTGACCATAAAAATAGGATTCATTGCTTATATGTAATGGGGTTAGGTTACTTAGGTAAAGGAGATTTGGATCTGGCCAAGGATTATCTTGCACAGGTGAGGCAATTAGAACCCAATCATCAGGGCTGTTTATCAATACTACGCTCTTTTATAGCGGAAGTCACCCTAAATAATTAATTTCAGACATGCATCGTTATCTCATTTTATTGCTTGCTCTTCTACAGAGTTACTGCGTTTTGGCAGTGGGAGGGTCTCAGCTCAATCTTGCCGGACAATGGAGTGTACAACTTGACCCAGAGAATGTAGGTGTGAAGAATGGTTGGACGAATAGCTCTTTCACAACATCCATCAAATTACCTGGAACAACTGACGATGCGGGATTGGGAACTGCGAATAGTTTAACACCGGCGCTCACAAAACCTCAACTTTCACATCTGACAAGGAAACATCGGTATGTGGGGGTAGTCTGGTACAGCAAGGAGCTGTTGATTCCGAAAGGCTGGGCGGGTAAAGAAATGATCCTGAAACTGGAGCGGATTATATGGGAGTCCAATGTCTGGGTTGACGGAGTAGAAATTCCGCAAAAACAGCGCAGTCTTGTAGGTTCACATGAATTTGATTTAAGTTCTTTTTTAAAGGCTGGAAAAAAGCATCGTCTGACTATCCGCATTGATAACCGCAAAAAGTTGGCAATCAGTGTCGATGATATGGCACATGCTTATACGGATCATACCCAGATTATGTGGAACGGAATGATCGGTTCGATGTACATTGAAGCAATGGATCGAGTTCATATCAAGCAAGTAAGTACTTTTCCGATTTTGACAGCAAAACGTGTAGACCTAAAGGTAGTCCTTTCAAATAAAACACAAAGAAATACCCGTAGTACACTTCGGTTAAGAGCCAAATTTAAGAGTGAGAAGAAGTTCCTTCCAACAATAGAAAAAGAGGTTTTATTAGCTCCTGGTGATTCCACTATACAATTGAGCTATGATCTGGGCGCGAATATCCGGTCATGGAGCGAATTTTCACCAAATCTCTATGAGGTAGAAGTGGTGTGCCACTCGAGTGAGGGGGTAAATGTGATGAGTACATCGTTTGGTATGCGTGAATTGTCGAAGGAGGGAACCGTGATGAAAATCAATGGGCAACCCCTGTTTCTTCGGGGGACATTGGAATGCAGCATTTTTCCGTTGACGGGGCATCCCCCAATGGATAAAGCGGGATGGAAGAAGGTATTTTTGACAGCAAAGGAATGGGGACTCAACCATTTACGGTTTCACTCTTGGTGCCCCCCGGAAGCAGCCTTTACTGTAGCTGATGAAATGGGATTCTATCTTCAGGTCGAATTGCCTATTTGGGAGAATAATGCTGGTAAGGATGATGCAGTACTACGTTTTTTATATGAGGAAGCTGATAAGATGATCAGGCAATATGGCAATCATCCATCGTTTTGCTTTTGGAGTATGGGAAATGAGCTGAGTGGTGACTTCGATGCCCTCAACGCATTGGTAAAAAACCTAAAAGAGAAAGATAAGAGACATCTATACACAGCTACATCATTTACTTTTCAACAGGGACATGGAATTGTCGGCGAACCCTTTGACGATTTTCTGATTACACAGTGGACGGCAAGGGGATGGGTGAGAGGGCAGGGGGTCTTTAATAGTGAACCTCCTGTCTTTAATAAAAATTACAGCGCTTCATTGGATGGCGTTTCGATTCCTGTGGTTACTCATGAGATCGGACAATATGCTGTTTATCCCAATTTGGAAGAGATTAAAAAGTATACAGGTGTTTTAAAGCCGTTAAACTTTATTGCTGTAGCCGAAGATCTGAAACGCAAGGGCTTATTGCATAAAGCGAAGGCATATACCATGTCGTCAGGCAAGTTGGCAGCAATTCTCTATAAAGAAGAGCTGGAACGGGCCTTAAAAACACCGGGCATCAGCGGTTATCAACTATTGGACCTCCATGATTTCCCGGGCCAAGGTACTGCTTTGGTGGGACTATTAGATGCCTTTTGGGATAGTAAGAACATTCTTTCAGCAGCTGAATTTAGACAGTTTTGTGCGCCAGTAGTTCCCTTGCTCCAGTTTTCCAAAGCCGTATATACCAATGATGAAGTATTTGAGGGGATTTTAGACATCAGCAATTATGGTGCTGCAGCATTGAGTGATCAGTTGGTCGAGTGGTCTATGAAAGATGGTACGAAAACTGTTGCAAAAGGTCACTTTCAAACAGTCGTAGCTCAGGGGTACAACGGGAATATAGGCAGCTTTGAAGTGCCACTGCAGACGATACAACAGGCCAAAAAGCTGACAGTTCATGTTAATCTCAAAGGCACGAACTATGAAAATAATTGGAATATATGGGTGTATCCCAAAGAAAATAAAATTGATTTTGCTGATGTAAGTTATACAAGAGAGGTAGACGAAGCTTTACGGCTGTTGCAGGCAGGTAAAAAGGTTCTTTTAAATCCTGATTGGAAAAAAATTACAGGTATCGAAGGGAAATTCGTTCCGGTATTTTGGAGCCCGGTACATTTTCCCAAGCAAGCTGGGACAATGGGATTGCTCTGTGATCCAAAACATCCTGTATTCGCTGACTTTCCGACAGCGGGACATACCGATTGGCAGTGGTGGGACTTACAGATCAAATCAACAACAATGTTGATGGATCAGATCAAAGGCGGCGAAACCCTTGTAGAGATGATAGATAATTTTGCAAACAATAGAAAATTAGCCTCACTATTTGAGGGGACAGTGGGGAATGGCAAACTGATGGTAGCTTCATTTGATCTAGCGACTGATTTAGCGCAGCGACCTGTTGCAAAACAGATGCTGCAATCCATACTCACCTACATGAAGAGTTCGAAGTTTGCGCCAAAAGTTATCGAAAATCCTGAGGTATTGCAGCAGGTTTTACACTATAAAGAATTGCAGGAAAAGGCTGCTCCCGGTGCTATTTATTAGTTTGATAGATTCAGGTTAAAATCTGTATATCAATAAGTTTAATAAAAAAACGAGGCTGCAGAACTTAGGCGAATCAAAACGTTTAATATATATAAGCTGATGCGCAAGTAATTTTATTTTTATGAGAAAATGAAAGTTTAAACAAAAAAAGCAGTGCTATTGAAATAATTGCTAAATTGTCTCAATAAACTGATTTTTAACGGAAAAGAAAAACGACCAATATACTGAAGTGTTGGGACTTGGGTTATGAGAAAAGAATTTTATGAAGCTAATTTGATTCAGGATCTCGCTATGGGAAGTGAGGCCGCTTTGCTGCAGTTTTACCAGCTGTATGCAGATCGAATTTTTGATGTTTCCTTTTATTTGTTGAAAGATACGGGTTGGAGCGAAGATATTGTGCAGGAAGTATTTGTTAAGTTGTGGACCAATCGTATGAGCATAAAACAAGATGTAGATCTTTGGCCATTTCTATATGTTTTGGCCAAAAGAGAGTGCTTTAACAAACTAAGGAGTATTAAGCGCTCGCATGCTGCTTTTGAACTATTAGCCTATCACATCGAAGGCCAATCAGAGACCGCTGATCGAATGGTCGAACGAAAAGAGCTGTCCGAGGAAATTGAGGGTTACCTTTCCCAGTTGCCGGCTCAACAAAAACTTATATTTACCTTGAGCAGGGTAGATGGAGTTCCCTGTCAACAAATAGCTGAGGAACTAAACCTCTCTAAAAACACGGTAAAAAATCATCTTGCCAGAGCGTCGAAATCCCTGAAACAGGTCCGATCAGGAAGAAACCTGTTATTATCCTTATTTTTTTATTTTTATTAAAAAAAGAATATTTTATGTAGTCCTTTTTTGCTTTTGTGGTGTACTGTCTAAAATAAACTTAGAAAGTACGAACCAATTTGACCATGCAAGAAGAAAGACTACGCTATTTGCTGACCAATTATTTCCGAAATACAATCTCGCGGACTGAGTTAAAAGAGATGTTAGATAAATTGGATGATCTGGATGAATCCCAGTTTTCATCTCTGTTTGAGAGCCTGGAAGAGAAGATTCCAGTTCGTTCAGAACTATTTGACAGAGATAACGTAGCCAAGCAGCTTTCTCATCGTATTCAAGAAGACAAAGAAGAATTAGCATACAATGGAAGAAATAGAATAAACTATGTCAAGTGGGGTAGTTTAGCTGCTGCAGTTGTTATTTTTTGTTTTTCAATCGTATACTTTGTAAAGCGCGAAACGGCGCCGATAACACATTCTAAACAGGTTTTAGCGAATGAGATCGCTCTCCCTGATGGGAATGCACCCATACTTACACTGTCTACAGGTGAGCAATATTCGATTTCTGCCGATAATCCCGAGTCATTGGACAAAGGTAATCTGACTATTGTTAGAGACAAAGATGGAACGTTGTTATATCAGCTGAAACATGGTGAGCACGGTTCTGAAAAACGGACATTTCATAGCCCCAAAGGGAGTGCCTTGACGCTACAACTGATTGATGGGACAAAGGTACATTTGAATTCAGGATCCAGTTTAACTTACCCCGTACATTTTGAGACAGCCAATAGATTAGTTTTCTTAGATGGTGAGGCCTATTTTGATGTCGCCCATGACCCCGCCAAGCCCTTTATCGTAGAAACAAAGCAAACACGGATCAAAGTTCTGGGAACACAGTTTAATGTATCATCCGATTTAACCAAGACCAAAACGCTGACAACTTTGATCAAAGGTAAAGTAGAAGTCAGCTTGGGCAGCACCCGTAAAATTCTAGCCCCCGGTATGCAAGCAGAGTCAGATCCGGAACAAAAGCAGATTGTGTTGAAACAGGCTGATCTAAAAGAAATCTTGGCATGGCGTGATGGTTTTTTCCGCTTTACAGAAGATGATATAGAAACTGTGCTTCAAAAAGTAAAAGATTGGTATGATATCAAAGAGATCAAAATACAATCTACTTCAACAGACACATTTACTGCTATGGTTAAAAGAACTAAGAAGCTTTCAGATTTACTCAAGCAGCTCGAAAAGATATCCAATTATAAATTTAAAATTCAGGATGGGAGGGTCCTTGTTATGTGACAATACGAGATGAAGCTAAAAGTAATCGGAAGTGCTCGTAACACTCCCGATCGATGCTTAGCAATTAAATAGACCTAATTGAGTTATGAACCATTTAACACCAAACCTATACAAATGTATAAAAGGAATAGCAAAAGTTGCTTTTTTAAACAGAAATTCTTTGTAAAAGCATTAATCAGGATGAAAGTATGTATACTAATCCTCATCATCTCCATGGTGCATGTCCATGCGGCTAGCTTTGGTCAACAAGTAACCTTGGATATAAAAAACGGACATTTGGTGGATGTCCTGGATGAGATCCAAAAACAAACGGGGTACGAATTTTTGTACAATAATAAATTAATCAATAAACAGAAGCGGGTGACCATTAAAGCAAAGAATAGAAACTTTAAGGAGGTCCTGCAGGAGTTTTTGACCGAAAGAGATCTTGCTTATGAGCTAAATCTGAATACGGTATTGATCGTTGCAAAACCGACATCGTCTAACCTGCCGCAAAATTTTGCACGGGTACAGAAAAAAAAGATTACCGGGGTCGTTTCAGATGCAAAGGGGAATGCATTGGAGAGTGTCACCGTTGCGGTCAAAGGGACAAGTGTAGCAACAAAGACCGATGCACAGGGACGATATACCCTGGAAGTAGAAGATCAGCATAAGATACTTGTATTTTCCTTGGTGGGCTACCAGTCCGTTGAACATACGATAGGTAGCTCCAGCCAAATCAACATGACCTTAGTGGCGGCAGTAAGTGATTTGGAGGAAGCAGTAGTTGTTGCTTATGGAAAGCAGCGAAAAATAAGTGTGATTGGGGCTATTAGTAGTGTCTCACCACAACAGTTAAAAACACCCGTAGCCAAAATTAGTAGTTCACTCGCAGGGCAAATGGCGGGTGTTATCACTGTGCAAGGTTCAGGAGAACCGGGATCGGCGACGTCGTTTTGGATACGAGGCGTCAGTAGTTTTGCTGGAAGTAACAGTCCATTGATTTTGGTTGATGGAATCGAAAGACCCATGGATTTAGTTGATCCTGAAGATGTGGAGTCTTTTTCTGTCTTAAAAGATGCGACAGCGACAGCTGTATATGGTGTAAGGGGGGCCAATGGCATTGTGATCATCACCACGAAAAGAGGAAAGAAAAGCGCCAAACCAAGCATCAATGCTCGCTTCGAACGTGGTATACTGGAACCCATACGACTACCAAAACTGGCCAATGCCACACAATGGTTGGACTATTATCACGATCTTAATTATGAACAATCTGGTATGGCTCCGTTATCGCCAGAGGAGATCAACAAACATATCAATAAGTTAGATCCGGATGTATACCCTAATGTGGATTGGATGCAGGAAATATTTAAGAAAAGAACGTCCAATGGCCGGCTCAACATGAACGTAACTGGAGGTGGAGATTTTATTAAGTATTATGTGTCAGGTTCCTATATGAAAGAAAATGGGATTTTTCAACCTCGAAAGACATCCAACTATGATCCTTCTGTGAATTTCGACCGAATCAATTTCCGGTCAAATGTAGACATTAGACTTTCGCCTTCGACTGAAGTCAATTTAAATCTTTCCAATCAGTTTGAAACAAAAAATCGTTTAGGAGTAGATTTAGGAACCATGTATGATATCATCTTGCATACCACTCCCGTGGCAACGCCAACACAATTTTCGACAGGAGCCTATGCAATGAGTCCCTATTATTTTCTAAATACAACAGGATATTCGAAAGATTTTTGGAATAATGCACAGTCCTTGGTTGGGGTAACACAGGACTTTTCTGAATTAATAACGCCTGGGCTGAGAGCCAATGTCAAATTCTCCTGGGATGCTAAGAATTGGACCGCACTGGATCGTCGTAAGAATCCCGTTACTTATTATGTAGACAAGAAGAATGCACGGGACAGCGATGGAAATCTAATTTTTATAGATAATGGTGCGGGAAGCGACTATTTCGAACTGGATGACAAGCATTCGGGCGAACGGGCGATTAACTTTGAAAGTTCACTGATGTATGACCGCTTATTTGCCGACAAGCATCGCCTAGGTGGGCTATTCTTATTTTCTATGCGCGAGCGAACAAATAATTTTCCTGAGAAAAATTATATCGCTGCGCTCCCATACCGAAATACGGGGATCGCTTCACGTCTGACTTATTCCTATCAGGACCGCTATTTTATCGAAGGAAACTTTGGTTATAATGGGTCGGAAAATTTTGCCCCGAAAAAACGTTTCGGATTCTTTCCATCCTTGGCAATGGGTTATGTGTTGAGTAATGAGACTTTCTTTAAACCGTTATTATCTGTAATAAATTTCCTAAAGATACGGGGATCCATTGGTAAGATCGGTAGTGATAAGATTGATGGCCGGCGCCGATTTGCCTATAACTCGGAGATGGAGGATCGTGGTAGTTATTCTTTTGGTATCAATGGAAAAAAATGGCTGCAGGGAATTGCTACAGGTTATCCAGGGAATCCATTGGTCGCCTGGGAAAGTGCTTTGAAACGCAATATTGGCGTGGAATTAACCATGTTCAATAAGTTGACGATTCAGGCAGATTATTTTGCGGAGAAACGTGAAGGGATCTATATTCCACAAGAAAGTGTTCCATCCATCGTCGGGGTTAATATAAAGCCGTTAGTAAATATCGGTAAAATGGAGAATAAAGGGATAGAAGGCTCCTTGGAATTTAACCATCGTCAAGGAGATTTCGGCCTTCAGGTTCGGGGTAATATCACTTATAATCGCAACAAAAAAATATTTGATGATAAACCCACGCCTATATGGGCCTACCAATCCGATATAGGACAGCGTTGGGGGCAGCAACGTGGTCTAATCGCAACGGGTTTGTTTCAGTCGGAGGAGGAAATCGCACATAGTCCGGTGCAAAAATTTAGCCCTCCACGTCCCGGAGATTTGAAATACCGGGATATCAATGGTGATGGAGAAATATCTACGGAGGATATGGTGGCTATTGGTGATACCGATATGCCGCAGTTGACCTATGGTTTTGGAACAAGTGTATCTTGGCGAGGATTCGATATTGCAGCATTTTTTCACGGTGTGGGAGATATCACCCGGATTATTGCGGGAGGACCTTTGTACGGACAGACGGGCAATATCTGGAATTCAGGACAAATTTATGCAGATGTGGCCGATAATCGCTGGAGTGCCGATAATCCAAATCCAAATGCGCTCTATCCACGCCTGTCGCTCAATATTGCGAATAATTCCCAGGCATCAACATGGTGGCAGCGGGACATGAGTTTCATGCGCTTAAAGAATTTGGAGTTTGGCTATACATTGCCCAAACAATGGACTGAAAAATGGAAGCTGTCTACTCTGCATGTGTATGCACAAGGAGTGAATGTCTTTACATTCAGTAAATTCAAGTTATGGGATCCTGAACTGGAAACTGTGTCCGGAAGTAGTTACCCGCAAATGCGCGTATTTAATATTGGTCTAAGTGTGATATTCTAATTGAGAAAATGATGAAAAAATATATTTACCTCCTGTCTTGTCTTCTGGTGCCCTTTGTCTTTGGGGCATGCAGCAAGTATTTAGATGTAGATCTTGCCAATCAAAAAACGCTTGACGAGACGTTTATGAAGCGTATCACAACAGAGCGATATCTGGCCCAAGTCTATGGTTATCTGCCTATTGAACATGATTTGTTTAATAGTGAGGGGGGCAATGTCCCGCTGAGTGATGAAGCACTGTTCTCCTGGGTGGCTTGGGTACCCTGGCTCAACTTCGCGAATGGAGGCTGGGGTGTTACCACAGATGAGTATGCTACTTGGGTACATAATTATCAGGGTATTAACCAGGCGACCGTTTTTATTAATAATATTGATAAAAACGTGGAATTAAATGAGCCTACCAAAAATGTGATGAAAGCCGAGGCTAGGTTTTTACGGGCCTATTTTTATTATTTATTGTTGCGACGCTATGGTCCGGTATATGTCTGGGGTGATCGTGCCGCAGATGATAAGATTGATGCGAAGACCGTAGATAGAATGCCTTTGCAAGCCAATGTCGATTTTATTCTCTCCGAATTTGATAAGTCAACAGCGGTGTTGCCTCAGGAGATTACAGATCAGGCATGGTATGGTCGCTTGACAAAAGGTGCGGTCATGGCTGCAAAATCGGAACTTTTATTGTATATGGCACGTCCCTTATTTAATGGCGCAAAATTATATGTTGGAATGAAGAATAAAAGCGGAGAATTCTTGTTCCCTCAGACTACCGATCTCACTAAATGGGAGCTGGCCGCCACAGCGGCCAAAGATGTGATCGACTTGAATCTGTACATGCTATACCAAGATAATAAGGAAACAAACCCGTTTCGTCGTGCGATAAAATCGTATATGGGAGTTTATTTTGAAAAATGGAATTCAGAAATTATTTGGGGTCGCTGGTCTGATGATGGCTTTAATTATAATGTCCGTACAGCCCCCCCTCGGGTGGTGACAACGGGTTGGGGTGGATATGCGCCATCATTGAAATTGGTAGATGCTTATCCCATGGCAAATTCTGGACGATATCCGGTAACAGGCTATAGCGCCAATGGCCAACCGATTATCGATGAGAAATCGGGGTATCAAGAAACGGGATTTACGGATAACTATGTTCATCCATTGGACAATTTTGGGAACTTCAAAGCGCATAACAGTTGTGTGGGACGTGATGCCCGCTTTTACGCCTCTATTTTGGCCAATGGAATGTACTGGATCAACACATTACATGGCACGAAGAAGGTTACGTTTTTTGATGGCGGAACATCGACCTATACTACCACGGGGGACTGTGTAAAGTCTGGATACCTTTGGCGGAGAATGAGTGACCCGACAAATGATATCGAGTCGGGAAACTGGGGACAGTTTGCGTGGCCCTATTATCGCCTGGCTGAGATATACCTCAATTATGCGGAAGCATGTAATGAAAAACCAAGCCGGAATGAAGCCGAAGCCTTAAAATATGTCAATCTCGTCCGCCAGCGTAGCGGTTTGAATAAATTGGAAGAGGCTTACCCAGAAGTATTGGGAAATAAGGAGTTGCTTCGCGCACTCCTCCGCAAAGAACGGATGGTGGAAATGGCTTTTGAGGGGCATCGTTATCCAGATCTAAGAACATGGATGATCGCAGAGCAGGAAATGAACGAACCTTATTATACGCGTAATGTTGCCGCCAAAACCTATGAAGCCTCATGGGAAAGGACGAAGGATGTTTTTCCTGGAAAACGAGTTTTTCAGTCAAAGCATTATTTCTTTCCGATACATCAAAAGCAATTGAGTGAGATGGTCAACATTACACAGAATTATGGATGGTAGTGCAAATTTACTAATACTGAAGAAGATGAAAACTTGTATTTCGTATTGTGTCTTCCTGTTGGCATTTGCCCTGATTCTTGGGTGTCAGAAGGATGATCGAATGAATAATATGGTCGACGATACCATTTATTTCAAAGACTTTAAAGAAAATAAAATAACTGTATTTGACTGGGGGAAGTTTGATTACAATGTGACTGTTGTCAAAGCTGGAATTGGGCAGAAGGAAGCGAAGGTGAATTTTAAGATTGATGAAGCATATCTGGCTGATTATAATGCCCGAGAAGGGACAAATTATAAACTGCTTCCTGCGGACTGCTATAAAATTGACAAAATAACGTTGACTTTTGAGAAGAAGGATTATTTACATGACATAGCAATTGTGTTTGATAGTGAACGGATAAAATTATTACAGGGGAAGTATAAGGAAATGTATGTCCTTCCTTGCCGAGTTGAAACCCAGGATGACATATTACATTCCTTGAAACCAGAAATGGCAACAACTTTGCTTATTCCGAATGTTAAAGATCCTTTTTTAGAATTCACGTCACCGGGTTTGCAACTTGAGCAGATTAAATTGACACCAACGGGATCAGAACAAATAAAGGGGCAGGCCTCGGTTATAACAAATTATCCTAATCAATGGGATCTTACATATGAAATTGAAATCGACCCACAGATTCTGGATACTTATAATGGAACAGTTTCTGATGACAAGAAACTGAAATTGCTTCCGAAAGCAGCATATCAATTGTCGGATATGCCCTACAAAGTCAATGCCATGAAAAATAAGGGAAGTTTCGAATTTACGATCCTTAAAAAGGGGCTCACCAATGGTACGACAAATTTATTTGGTGAATATGCCTTGCCTTTACGGATTAAATCTGTTTCAAAAAATAGTGTTAATCCAGAAGCGTCAACCATATTGGTTCCGGTTTCATTTCAACCACCAGATATTGCCCGTACAGGCTGGAAGGTTATTCAGGCTTCATCCGAATGGATTGGTGGGGGTGAAAAAGAAAACATTTTGGACGGCAATGTAGATACCTACTGGCATAACATTTGGATGGGGGGAGAACCGCCACTACCGCATTTCTTAGTCATTGATTTGGGTAAAGAGCATGAAATGATGGCAATTGAGCTCATAAGACGGGCAAATAATGATCTGAAGACTGTCCAATTTGAAGTGAGTACTGATAATAAAACCTATATTCCGGTAGGCAAAGTTGACTTTGGTGCCAATAATCCAAAACATACACTTATGGCCAATATTCCAACGACGAAAGCACGTTATTTGAAATGTATTGTTACCGAGAGTAACCGTCCACCTTCATCTGCTATCGCCGAAGTATATGTAAAAGGTCTGTAGCGATATTTGATATTTATCGTATTATCTGAAGGTAGATTGTTAGTATAGGGCTGTTCGAAAAAAATCGAATGGCCCTATTTTTCTTTAAGAGGAAGGTGTGAACTAATAACTTGAATAGTCACTCGATAAAGTCCTTAAGAAATTACTTTTGGGTATAGCAGAAAAAGAGATCGACTTTCTGCTGGCCACTTATGACGAGTAGGATGCAAGGGAGAAACGCAAAGAATATGCCGCAAGGTGGCCGAAATGTAGAACACTCAAAAAAGATGGGGTAGTTTGACCAAAAGGCTTTCAAGCAGTCCAGTGAAATGCAAACAGCCCATTAACGCTTTTTTTGATGATTACTATAATTAAATGATAGGTTATAGGTAATCAAGATACACATTAAAGCTGGAACACGCTATTACCAAATTATAACAAGTGACAATTTTCAATCAATTTTTAAACAGTAATCAGTCATTGTTTATTCAGTTCATACTGAATCATCACTGAGCAAGCACTGAACAAACACTGAATAAGTACTGTCAAAAAGTATAAGTTGGTTACTATTTGATGCTTCGTTTGCTGCACCTAAAAATTAAAAGAAAAAAAGCGAAGGCAGGACCCTTGTTGTAACTGTTGAAGATTGTACAGCTCCTTTGGTACCCTTTACACGGTTAGCTTTGGAATTTCATTTCGATGGTTCGTATTCACGTCCAGAGACCGGTTCAATATAGGTATCTGTAGATACTGAAAAACAAAAAATCCTGCAATTTTGATTTGCAGGATTTTTTGTTTTTAGTAGCCCGTAGGGGAATCGAACCCCTGTTTCAAGAATGAAAATCTTGCGTCCTAACCCCTAGACGAACGGGCCATTTTTTTGTGATGCTGCAAATATAGAAGCTTTTTCAATAAGCACAAAAAAAAAGTGTTCTTACATTGCTAATTCGCTGAAATTGAGAAAAATTATTTTTTTAGACAACCTTAACCAACGGCATATGCGAGCATATATTCATTGAATTTTTCATAATGTACCTCAAAAGTCTGCTGGAGAGGGCTGCTGTCGAGTACGAGTTTCAGTATGCCTTGTTTTTCGTATTCAAATGGCTCAATGGTCATATTGTTTAGAAAGGATACACCTGAATTACCTTGTAGTTTATAGATCGCCTCTTTGGCACACCAACAGGCATATAATTGCTCATATCGTGTTTCAGCTTTCGTGATAAAAGCAAGTTCAGCGGGCTTAAGAAACTTGTGTTGAATCCGTTCCACTTTGGTTTTAATAATTTCCATATCTATCCCCACTTCTCCTTTGGTACTTATCATCGCCGCAGCATAGTCAAAAGAGTGTGAAAGTGAGATTTTTTGTGGAAAATTTGCAAGATAAGGCTTGCCGTTGGCGTCGGACGGACAGTCAATGTAATGTGAGGTATTTAATAAAGTACGCAATAGAACACGGGTTGCTAGCCAATGCAAACGCCTTTTGCCTTTGTTAAATGAACCTAATTTGGCTTTTTCACGCTCATCCAACTGCAGTTTGGATAATAAATCATCATCCGATTCTTCAATCCGCCAAATGGCAAATTTAGTTTGATTATCTATTTCACGTAAATACACTAGACTCATACCCAAATTTAAAAAACAAATCACAAATTATCGCACACTCAATGCCGAGCGATCTGAAAAATTAATGGATTTGTTTTTTTTACATAAAAAATAGCGTAAAAATTTGTGTGAGAACCGTATTTTTGAATTTATATAGCATGGCCTGATGCTCTTGCTATCTTGATACACATGATTTTATCGGATAAAAGAATTCTTGAAGAGATTGAAAATGGCAGTATTGTCATTCAACCATTTGATCGTAAGTGCTTGGGAACAAATTCCTACGATGTGCATTTGGGTAAATATTTGGCAACTTACGCGGATCGCGTTTTGGATGCCAAAAAGCATAATGAAATTAATCATTTTGAAATTCCAGACGAGGGTTTTGTATTGGAACCTAATACCCTTTATTTAGGCGTCACTCAGGAATATACAGAAACGCACAAACACGTTCCTTTTTTGGAAGGAAAATCGAGTACTGGTCGTTTGGGAATTGACATCCATGCGACAGCTGGTAAAGGTGATGTGGGCTTTTGTAATACTTGGACATTGGAGATATCTGTTGCGCAACCCGTCAGAGTCTATGCCGGTATGCCAATCGGTCAATTGATTTATTTTGCTGTAGAAGGTGAGATAGAGACGTTTTACAATACAAAAGGTAATGCAAAATATAATGGCAAGACTATCCGTCCTGTCGAATCCATGATGTGGAAGAATAGTTTCTAAAATGAAAAACGTTGGATGGATTATTTTAGGGATGCTATTGATTGTCTTAGTCAGTGGGTTGCTCTATTACTTTGTCCATCCAATGTTTGGCGGAAGCTTTAAAGGTACACGATTGGAGCGGATGAAGCAATCGCCGAATTTCAGAAATGGTGTATTTCATAACCTAGAGGTGACACCGTCCTTGAAGAGTGATGTAAACGTCGTCTCTTTAATGTGGGATTTTCTTTTCAATAAAAAACCGGGGCTGAAGCCATTAGGTGTATTACCAGCCCTAAAATGTGATCTAAAAAATCTGCCATCACAAGATCTTCTGATATGGTTTGGCCACTCATCCTATCTACTGAAGATCGATGGTAAATTATTGCTTGTAGACCCTGTATTCAGTGAAAATGCTTCACCCGTTCCGGGGAGTAACAAAGCGTTTAAAATCGCAGTGGATTATACAGTAGCAGACTTCCCCAAAATAGATTATCTATTTATTTCCCATGATCATTATGATCATCTTGATTATGAGACCATCATCAAACTGCGTGAGAAGGTAGGTCAGGTCATCTGTGGTTTGGGGGTAGGCGCGCATTTCGAATCCTGGGGTTATAAAACAGAACAAATTGTCGAAGGCGATTGGTATGATCAGGTAAATCTTGTGCCTGATTTTCAGGTAACTTTCACCCCTGCTAGACATTTTTCCGGACGCAGAATCACGAGAAACAATACCCTTTGGACTTCCTTCGTGCTAAAGACTTCAAAGTATAATTTATTTTTAGGAGGTGATAGTGGTTATGGAAAACACTTTAAGACAATCGGTGAACGGTTTGGGCCATTTGACCTGGCTATTTTAGAAAATGGGCAGTATAATGATGCTTGGCATTATATTCACTCTTTGCCTGAAGAATGGGGACTTGAAACCAAAGATCTGCAAGCTAAAGTCACTATGCCTGTCCACTCTTCAAAATTTGCTCTGGCCATGCACGGGTGGAAGGAGCCGATGGAGAAGTTCTATGAGACCGCTCAAAAGGAACACAGTAAACTTATTACCCCGAAGATAGGGGAACTGGTTTCTCTGAATAAGCTGGATACCATATATTCCCCTTGGTGGCGGGACGTCAATTAAATTTATTGCTTGTTCTTTTCAGCAATCCACAGCGACATATATTTTGTGCTCTGTACAGTATGATGCAGGAGTATCTGGCTTATAAAATTCTGTTGTCGATGTTTATCCAGCTGAACCTTGAGTAAAGATAGATTGGTCATAAAATCCGCTTGATATTTCCGTTTTTCATAACGCTCGTTGATAATGCGAATGCCATTGGTCTGTGCTGTTTTCCAGGCGATCTCATCGTTATAAAGCTCTACTGTTTTTTGACAGAATGTTTCAGGCTCATCTTCGATAAAGCCATTCCAGGCTAGGTTACCTCTCATCGCCTCGGCACCAATGGATGTTGTGATGGAGGGAGTCCCCGTTTGCATGGCATCGATAAATTTGCCTTTTACACCAGCGCCAAATTGTATCGGCGCAACCAATAGTCTGTAATTGGACATGGTGAGCTTTGCAGAATCAGCCCGTCCCTTGATATGAAAATTCTCCCTGGGATTATGCAGCTGAAGTACTTTTTGGGTAGGATAGGCCCCATAGATATGTAATTCTACTTTCGGAAGCATTTTCCGAAGAATTGGCCAAATCGTTGTCTTTAGATATTGCACGGTATGCCAGTTCGGCTCATGGATGAAATTACCAATAAATAGTAGGTCTTTTCGCTCTTCAAATGGTTTCCAGGCATTAATATCGGTAGCAGTAATCTCATTTTCAAGAAAAGGGAGATAATAGAGAATATCGGGTGAAATGCGGAATACTTCCGTTAGAATTTTCATTTCGGACTCCGAAATAATCAATGATAAATCGCATCGTAATATTGAAGCAATTTCTCTTTTTGCAGTGTCGGTAAATAATTCCTCGAAAGAAAAATCGTCCTTGTTTTTAATACAGGTTTGTCGTGCCTGTCTTAAGAAATGGAGATCCTCGGTGTCAAGTATCCGAAGTGCATCCGGGCATTGTTGGGCCAACCGCCAACCATATTGTTCCTCCACCATAAAGCGGTCAAAGACAACAATATCAGGTTGCAGCTCTGCAATAAATCCGTCAAAACTGTCAGAGTTTAATACAATGGACTGTTCGTCAACACCTAGGGGCTTTAAGGCTGCGCTATAGGGCGACTTCGCCGCTGCGGAAGCAAATGTAATTTGATAAGAACGATCCAGGAATGTCTCGATCAGTTGCATCATCCGAAAGCCGGCAGCTGAGGATGTTGGCTCTGGCCATACCAGTCCGATAAACAAAACCCTTTTCTCTTTCATGGGCGAAAATTACAGATTAATGTCAAAAGAATTGATGAAAACTTAACAATTTATCATTTTCAAACGATTAGCTTTATTTCGTGTTTATATACGGTATGGTTATTATACAATAAACGATAATATGGGCAAAACTATTGTTCAACGCATTCGACATTTTTCGCCAAAAACCTATTGGAAAGAACTAATAGCTGTTTTGGTCATTTTGTTAGCCTTTGTTTTTTTTAGAAATGAAAGAAAAGAGCTGGCTGCCATTATTCCCCAGTTAAAGGCGGCAGATCTGACTTGGGTTTCGGTCGGCATTGGTATAACCCTGCTCTATGTCCTATTGCAAGGTCTGATGTATGTACAGAGTTTCAAAGCCATTGGTCTTTCGATCAATTTGAAAATTGCCATAGATCTATTCTTAAAAAGAAACCTGCTCAGTGTATTCCTCCCCGCAGGCGGTATTAGCTCACTCGCCTATACCACCACGCAGTTGCGAAAGAGGAATCTAAATACGACACAGATTCATCAGGCTGGTGCGCTCTATGGTTATGTGGGACTGCTAACTGTCTTTCTGATCGGTGTTCCCGTGATATTATATACCATTTGGGACAATAAAAATTTTGGGGATGCTTGGATTTCATTACTGATTTTGGGTGTGCTTTTGGCCGTTGTATTCTGGTTGGTATGGTCCTTTCGTACCCATAAAGGGATCTATCGGTGGGTGGAATTAAAATTTCCGGCAGTTGCCTCCAATATTGACGAGATATTTTCTGGAGAAGTGAAGATGAAATATCTCTTAGGGACAGTATTGGCTTCAATCGTCGTGGAGTGCTGTGGGATAGCCCATGCTTTTGTCAGTATGTATGCTTTGGGCTTGGATCACTCCTTTGAGGCGGCAGCTATAGCCTACACGGTTTCGGTAGTTTTGATGATTGTATCCCCTTTTTTGCGAGGATTGGGGGCGGTGGAACTAACCATGTTATATATCTTCAAAGCATACGGTTACGGTCAAGCCGAAGGTTTGGGCATAACCATTCTTTATCGGGTATTCGAATTCTGGCTGCCGCTATTGTTAGGATTAATCGCTTTTGCTTGGCGCGGTAGGCAGCTTTTAGCGCGTGTAGGACCAGCCTTGCTGATCTTCTTTTTGGGTATGGTCAACATTGTTTCGGTACTGACGCCACCATTGGCAGATCGCATGAAGCTAGACCGGTTTTATTTACCTCTCGAAGCTATTCATGCATCAAAGTTTATGGTATTCGTTTTGGGAGTAGGTTTGTTGGTTACCTCGGCCTATTTGATCAAAGGCTTTCGCGTGGCATTTTGGATAGCTGTTGTGTTCAGTGCGCTTTCTTTATTTGGACATGTGTTTAAAGCATTGGACTATGAGGAAGCATCAGCAGCCCTGTTGACCCTTATCTTTTTGGGGATTAGTTATAAGCAGTATCGGATTAAAAGTAATATTCGCTGGGTAAGGATCGGATTTGTAACCTTTGCTGTCGGATTGATTGGGGTCTGTTTATTTGAAATATTAAGCTTTTACTTTATTGATAAACAGCATTTTGGTGTTGAGTTTACTTGGCGGCAGTCCATTTACCATACCATAAGAAGTTTTTTGTTATTCGCTGATGATGATTTGATGCCACAGACCAATTTCGGGCAGGAATTCCTGCGGATTACGCAAGTTTTGGGGATTTTTTGTTGGTTTCTACTCATCTACGCGCTCGCCCGCCCGCGTTTGATTACCGACGAGGATTCGAGTAAGTCTGAACTAGAACGGGCGCAGCAGCTGTTGGACGAATTTGGGCAATCACCGATGGATTTTTTCAAATTGGGGAAGGACAAGTATCTTTTTTTCTCTGAGGTTTCAGAGGGTTTTACAGCTTATCGACTAGCAAATGAGTTTGCCATAGTATTGGACGAACCAGTCTGTGAACAAGGAGATAAAGAAGAACTGGTTGAAGAGTTTGACCGGTATTGTTATGCAAATGGGTTAAAAGCGATTTACTATCGGGTTGATGAAAATAGTTTGGTTCATTTCTCGTCGCTTCGAAAACAGAAGATAACAATCGGTCAAGAGGCTGTTTTGGAATTAGCGGCATTTACACTGGAAGGGAAAGACCGTAAATCACTGCGTAATGGACTTAATGCAATTCAGAAAAAAGGGTTTACCACAGCGGTATTGAAAGCGCCGCAGCAACTAGAGACCTTGGAAGAGCTTAAGGCAATTTCTGATGAATGGCTGAGGGAATTTGATAAAAAAGAAATGGTCTTTTCCCAGGGAATGTTCAGCGCCGAAACCCTCGTTGAGCAGGATATTATTGTTCTTAAAAATGATGGTGACAAAATCGTGGCCTTCCTGAATATTATTCCTGATTATGCCAAGGATGAATGTACTTATGATATGATCCGAAAGTCGCTGGAAGCACCGGGCGGTAGTATGGATGCACTAATAGTTGAGATGATCAGCTATGCAAAAGCTCAGAATTATAGCTATTTGAATATGGGAATGGTTCCCATGACTGGGTTGGAAACAACGGATAGTCCGGCAGAAAAGATTATGAAATTTGCTTCCACCCGCTTGGGAAACTTCAAACATTATCATAGTCTGCGCGATTTTAAAGAGAAGTATGCGACCTTTTGGGAAAACAAATATCTTATCTTTGATAATGATTTTGATCTGATACAGCTCCCTGTTGCATTAGTTAAGGTGATGAAACCTAATGATTAATATACTTTGGAGCCTTATTAAGCAAGCATTACTGATCCTATGAAGAAGTTTACCGTTTTATTTATCATCGGTTGCATGGCATTTCATGCACTCGCCCAACAACGTTTGATCGAAATGAAATATTGGAATAATAAATCAGTATTACCTCTGGTACTTTACTTGAGTGGAGATGGTGGATTCAATTCTTTTTCAAATAAGATATGTCAGCTGATTGCTGATGCGGGTTACGCTGTGGCTGCTATTGACTCAAAGAGCTATTTTTGGAAGAAAAAGACCGCCAAGGATATCGCCGCGGATATCTCGAATACGCTCAAAAACCTTATTTTGGCAAGACAGAATCGGCAGCTTTTTATTGTGGGATATTCTTTTGGAGCAGATGCAGTACCTTTTATCATAAACCGTATTGATCCCTTGGTAAAGAAAAATGTGCGAAGCATCGTACTGTTGGAGCCCTCAGTATCCACAGATTTAGAGATTCATATCGCCGACATCTTAGGGCGGAGTAGTACCAAACGTAGCCTTGACGTTGTTGCCGAGATTAATCGGATAGAGGGGATTAAAACGAGCATTGTTTTGGGAGATGATGAGGCCGAATTTCCGGTAGAAAAGATTCGATTGAAAAACTTTAACAAGAAATATCTTTCAGGTGGACACCATTTTAGTGGCAATGCAGATAAAGTGGTTAAGACAACCCTGTCTCTTTTTTAGTATTTCTTATCCTAGATCAAATAAATTGATAAAAAGACCCACTATTTTTGAATTAGTTTTTAAATAGAGAAGACACATGGAATTAGGAATAGGAATGTTTGGTGACTCCAGGATAGATCCCACTACAGGTCAGATCCAGGCTGCACAGGATAGAATGAAAGAAATTATTGAAGAAATCAAACTGATGGATCAGGTTGGGTTGGATTTCTTTGGTATCGGCGAGCACCATCGGGAAGATTATGCTGTCGCTGCGCCCGAAATTATACTGGCCGCGGCTTCCACAGTTACCCAAAACATCAAGTTGGGTAGTGCTGTTTCGGTATTGAGTTCGGCTGATCCGGTCAAATTGTTTCAAGATTTTGCAGCGGTCGATCTGTTGTCCGACGGTCGGGCAGAGCTTATGGCAGGTAGGGGCTCGTTTATTGAGTCATTTCCGCTATTTGGATATGATTTGAAGGATTATGCGGATTTGTTTGAGGAGAAACTGGAACTACTACTACGGTTGAATAAACAGAATCCAGTGACTTGGCGCGGAAATTTTAGAGCTCCTTTGATCAATCAGGAAATTTTTTCGCGACCAAAGAATGGATCTTTGCCAATCTGGGTTGCAGTAGGGGGGACCACTTCATCTGTTATCCGCGCCGGAAAATTGGGTTTACCTGTCATGTTTGCAATTATTGGGGGGATGTATGAAAGTTTCGACCATTTGTTTGAAATGTATCGCCAAGCTTATGAAGATAATGGACACGATATGTCAAAATTTCAAGTTGGTGTTCACATGCATGCCTTTTTTGGTGATAACAGTGCGCAGATTGCGGATTATTATTATCCGATCTACTCGGCACAGATGAATCGGATCGGAGCAAGTCGCGGATGGCCACCCTATCAAAAGACACAATATGACTTTGGCAGATCGTCTCGGGGGCATCTTATCGTTGGTGATGCAGAATATGCAGTTGATAAAATTTTGGAGATCCATGAGAAATTTGGATTGACCCGTTTCTCGGCACATATGGACGTTGGGGCACCCGGACATAAAGAAATGTTGCGGTCTATTGAGATCTATGGCGAAAAAATAGCACCTAAAATTAGGTCGGTACTTAATAAAGATAGCTAAAAGGGCGTATTATCATTTTTTTTAAGCAGAGATATTACCTACCTTTGTCAGTAAATTATTTTAGATAGTAGAATGCTTGGACTTAAGTTGTTGACAGATCCGCGATGGGCAAATATCGCTGAAGGAAATTTGGAGGAGATTCTGACAGATCATGCTTGGTGTGAACAGAAAGCCGCTTCAAATGCAATATCCTTGATCACAAACAACTCAGAGCATGAGGATTTGGTTCATGAATTGACGGCTATAGCTATTGAAGAAATGGAGCATTTCAAAATGGTTATTGACATTATCAAAGAACGGGGCTACACATTGGGGCGTGAACGGAAAGATGACTATGTCGGTCAACTGATGAAATTCTCCAAAAAAGATGGCAGCCGGAATATGGCTTTTATAGACAGACTACTATTTGCTGCGATGATTGAAGCGCGTAGTTGTGAGCGGTTTAGGGTTTTGTCACAAAATATTCAAGATAAAGATCTGGCGCAATTTTATTACGATCTGATGGTGTCCGAAGCAAACCATTATACCACATTCCTGAATTTTGCAAGGAAATATTCCGTGGATGTCGACGTAGACAAACGTTGGAAAGAATGGTTGGATTTTGAGGGTAAACTGATCCAGTCTTACGGAAATAAAGAGGCCATACATGGCTAAAGGATAGCGAATCTACCTATTTTAAAACACATACATAACAGTTGTCCCGTTCTATTTTCTTTAGAACGGGATTTTTTGTCACTTAATTATTCTTATCTTTGTACCGTGATTGAAAAAAGTAAAATAATAGATATCAGGAGTTTGTCTTTGAGTCAGATCAAAGATCAACTGACCGCGTTGGGTGAGCAAGGCTTTCGTGCAAAGCAGATTTACGAGTGGCTATGGGAAAAATCCTGTGTAGATTTTGATCAAATGAGTAATTTGAGCAAGCCCCTACGCGAAAAGCTGAAAGAAAATTTTACAATTAATGCTGTCAAAGTTAAGGAGTCGCAAATCAGTTCAGACAAAACGATAAAAAGCAGTTTTAGACTTTATGATGGCAATATCATAGAAGGTGTACTTATTCCTGCACCCGAACGTATGACAGCCTGTGTTAGCTCGCAGGTCGGTTGTAGTCTGACCTGTAAATTCTGTGCGACGGGTTATATGGATCGAAAACGTAATCTTAATGCGGATGAAATTTATGATCAAGTTGTACTAATCAGTAAACAAGCTGAAGAAAATTACAATCAGCCGCTGACGAATATTGTCTATATGGGTATGGGCGAACCGCTGTTGAACTATGCCAATATGATGAAGTCCGTTGAACGTATCACAGCTGCAGATGGTCTTAATATGGCTGCTAAACGAATCACTGTATCTACAGCCGGTATTGCGAAAATGATCAAAAAATTGGGTGATGATCAGGTGCGTTTTAACCTGGCTCTTTCGTTACATGCAGCCAATGATAAAAAACGGAATGAGATTATGCCGATCAATGAGCAGAATTCCTTAGCTGCATTGGCGGAAGCACTGAAATACTTTTATGCGAAGACGAAGAGCCCAATAACATTTGAATACATTGTTTTCAATAATTTCAATGACGAATTGGAGGACGCAAAGGAACTTGCTAGATTCTGTAAGCATGTGCCTTGTAAAGTAAATTTGATTGAGTACAACCCAATTGCTCTTGCCGACTTCCTGAATGCGGAAGCTGATAAGATCGATGTATTTGCCAACTACCTCAAAAGCCAAGGAATCATTACGAACGTAAGAAGAAGCCGAGGAAAAGATATTGATGCCGCTTGCGGACAATTGGCAATAAAAGACAAGGATAAGGAGACTTCAGAGGCATAGTTTACAAGTTTGTTGGTATCTTTAACTGAGGGAGTTACCTGTATGCAATTTGATCTACGAAATATTCTGGGTGATTTTGCCGCCATATTCTTTCCCAAGGAATGTGCGTGTTGCGGTTGTGTGCTTAAATATCAGGAAAAATATATCTGTATTGCCTGTGATTTCCATTTGCCTTATACCAATTTTCATACTTACTCGGATAACGATACTGCCAGGCAGCTTTGGGGGAAAGTCCCTATCGAAGAGGCTTGCTCTTTTATGCTCCTACAAAAAGGGAGCCGTGTGGAGCGTTTAATTTACCAGATTAAATACAATAATCAACCCTTTTTGGCTGAATATCTTGGTTATCAGTATGGCCTCAAACTGCTTGAATCGGAACGATATCGCGGTTTATCAGCGATTGTTCCAATTCCCTTACATGCGAGTAAACTCAGGAAAAGAGGATATAATCAATCAGCATATTTTGGGCAAGGCCTATCTCGGGCAATGAATATTCCTTTACGGGATGATGTACTGAAACGTCAACGGGCGACAATGACACAAACAGGTAAAGACCGTCTATCACGTTATGAAAATGTAGAAGATATATTTGTCTGTAGACAGCTTTCACAACCGCTGGGAGAACATGTTTTACTTGTTGATGACGTTCTAACAACCGGTGCGACAATCGTTTCGGCTGCACTTACGCTACAGGAATCGTTAGGATGTAAGGTGTCTGTCGCAACTTTGGCTCGTGCCCAATAGTTGTATTGACAGCCCATGATGAAGCGATAGTTGATCCGAGCGGTATGAAGTAATAAATAGTTCTGGGTACATGAAGAAGATCTTCTAAACTCTTCTGTTTACATAATTCAATAGATAGGCAAATCCCGCCATACCAATACCTACAGAGTCAGCAAATAAATCCCACCAATCACCACTGCGGTAAGTAAAAATATAAAGCTGAAGTAATTCGGTCAATCCGGCAAATGAAAAGCCTAGGAAAGATACAATGAAAATAGGAAGCCAACGTGTTGGTTTTCCTCTAAATTGCTGTATAACACCATTATACAAGAGCGTGCAGAAAACGAAAAACATACCTGCATGAACAAGTTTATCCATGCCGGGGTAGCTAGGCACTTTATCAAAATTATTTCCGGGAAGCGTACACAAAACAATAACTATGATGGCCCAAATAAAACACCATTTATAGTCCAGTAGGATTTTAATCATGGGGATAAATATCCAAAAATTTCCTGATAGAAATGAAATTTAAATAATTTTAAAAAATTATTACACTGATAATCAGTTGATTATTGTATTTGTTTTGTTTTATATGGTACTATGTATTGCATGGTACCATAAAATACATATATCTTTGTATTGTTATGATAGCTGAAAATACACAAATCCAAATGAGGAAGGGGATACTTGAATATTGTATCCTATCCATAATTTCTCGAGGAGAAATTTATGCCTCCGATATTATCAGCGAACTGAAGAAAGCCCAATTGTTGGTTGTGGAAGGAACCTTATATCCGCTTTTAACACGTCTAAAAAATAATGGCTTGTTGAGTTATATATGGAAGGAATCGACTTCAGGTCCGCCTAGAAAATATTATGAAATTACCCAAGAAGGGCTCGATGTCCTTGCAAGATTGGATGTTACCTGGAATGAATTGGTGTTTGCTGTAAACACATCATTGGTAGGTAGAAACAATGATTCAACTAAACCAGTTAAAGACAATAGCGATGAATAAGACAATAATTATCAATATAAATAGCATCGTCTTCCATATTGAGGAGGATGCCTATGAGGTACTGCGGTCGTACATGATTGATATACAGAAGCATTTTGGTCAATCGGAGGATAGCCGCGAGATTTTAGAGGATATTGAGAACCGTATTTCTGAGATGTTTACAGAGAAGATCCAGGCAGGAAGTAAAGAGGTCCTCAATATGGAAGATGTAAATGCCGTTATTGATCAGATGGGCAGGGTGAGTGATTTCGAATCGGAGGATCAGGACGACTACGCTTCTTTTCGCCGCGAGACGAATTCCGATGGTTTTAAGGTCGGCAAAAAGCTGATGCGTGATCCCGATGATCGAGTTTTCAGTGGTGTCTGTAGCGGTCTAGGTCACTTTTTTGGTATTGAGGCCAAATGGGTTAGACTACTTTTTGCACTGTTTGTCATCATCGGAGGATCGGGGCTGTTGGTCTATGTCATTCTTTGGATTGTAATGCCACCTGCTATGACCAGGGCTGATAAAATGGAGATGCGGGGCGAAGCGCCGAATATCCAGAATTTTAAACGTTCTTTTGACGAGGAAATGAGCGGTGTGCGGGATACGTTTTCACGCGGATTGGATCGGACAGGAGATGGCGTGACAAAACTATTGCAAATCATTGTAAAAGCCATTGGTGTCTTTTTTGTCATCCTTGTTGGGGCAACACTCATTGGATTGATTATCGGATTAATATTCTTTGCATTAGCTATTGTAAACGTGATCCCTGATGTAATGGACGACTCTGGACCATTCTATTTAATGGAGCCTAACGATGTGCCTTTTGCTTTGATAGCTGGTTTTTTGTCTATATTCATTCCTCTTGCGGGATTATTTTACTTACTTCTACGTGTTCTTTTTGAAAAGAAGCCGATGAATAATTATCTGACAACAACGCTCTTCGTAGCGTGGTTGGCATCGATAGGAGCGATTATCTACTATTCAACTTCGATAGCAAAAGAATTTAGAGAATCAAGTACCATTGTCGAAGAAAAGCCTTTGCAAAAACAATCCGTGTATTTTTTAAGTGAAAATGATATTCGGGTAATCCGTTTAAAAAATGGTGTTAAAAGCGGTGTCGGCATAAAAAGCGATAACTTTTCGTCCTATCTGAAACGTGATATCCGGATCCGGATCGAACGTATAGATTCATTACAGGAACCTTATGTACGCTATGAATATTCTGCTAAAGGAAATACCTATAAAGTGGCTACCGACAGGGCTGCCAAAATCAATTATGTCCTTAAACAAGATTCAACTGCACTGATTTTTGATAATGCATTCCAGTTGAGTGAGGGTGAACGTTATCGGGACCAAGAGGTAAATGTTACATTGTTTTTGCCCGTAGGTACCAAACTGGTGATCAATGATAATCTGGAGGATAAGTTACGTGACATCTCATTTTATGATTGCCGCGACCGATACAATAAAGATTTAAGGGATGTAAGAGATGTCGAATTTGTGGTGACCTCGCTTGGTGTAAAATGTGCTTTGCCAGAAAAGGAATCTGCAGAAGAGGAAACTGATGATTCGGATAGCAACCATATTGTTATTGCTGATACATCCATTGTAATCCGAAGGGATACGATCATCAATGCGAAAAAAGATGGAGTGTCTGTTCAGATAAAAAAGAAATAAATCTTTAGAAGTCTTCCGCTCCTATGGAGTGGAAGACAAATTATACAAGCCAATACCATTATGAAACCCTTATGAGCTTATTGAATCTGCAAAACCAGATGAATATCTCCCTCATAGGAACTTCATTGCCTTAAAAAATGATTAACCTAATGAAAAAGTGTTTTTACTTCTTACTGTTAAATTTGTTGATTGTCTCCTTTGTCCAAGCGCAGGTGAAGGTTACGGGAAAAGTGCAATCTGCAGATAGTGTGCCGCTGCCTTTAGCAACGGCCTACCTGATGAAAGTCAATTCTGCTGTTGTTCTAAAAGCTGTCGTGACGAATGAATCGGGAGAATACCAATTTACAGATGTGGGGCCGGGGAGCTATCTCGTCGAGGCAAAGATGGTGGGGTATGCTTCAAATCGAAGTGGTACCTTTGCTATCAACAAGTCCGATCATTCACTTGAGGTAATCCAGCTTAATGCTGATAACCGAAAATTGCAGGAAGTCACGGTGGAAGGAAAACGCCCTATGGTCGAGAGTAAGCCCGGCAAACTGATCCTAAACGTAGAGAATTCTCCATTAGCAGCGGGCAACAATGCATTGGATATTGTCCAACGTGCACCAGGTGTGAGCCTCGACAACAACAATAATTTGCAGTTAATGGGGCAGTCGGGTGTAGCGGTTACCATTGATGGACGACAGACTTACATGTCTGGTGAACAATTGCTTAATTTTCTGAAAAGTACAGATGGCAATCAAATTAAATCTGTGGAAGTGATTACGACCCGAGCTGCAAAAGATGATGCCGAGGGAGCGGTGGGAACGATTAACATTGTCCTTAAAAAGAATCGGATGGAGGGGTTTAACGGAGCCCTTAATCTGACGGCGGGGCATGGTGAAAAGTTCCGGGGAAATAGTTCCCTTTCATTGAATTACAAAAGGAATAATACCACGCTATTTGGATCATATGCTTATTCTAATGAAAAGTCTTATCGAAGACTTTACATCGATCGTGTCATACAGAATGGAGGTAAAAAGAAATATTTCGAGCAAAAGTCTACATTGGATGAAGATGAGCGCAATCATTCTTACCGTTTCGGTGTTGAACAAAAGACATCTTCAAGAAATACGTTGACCCTGCAATTCAATGGATCTAACAATACCGAATACAATGACAATAATAGTAAAACCAACATTGGTACAGCTGTATCCGTTTATGATACAATATTAAGCTCTTCGTCTTCTTTCAAAGAATTGTTCGACCGTTATTCGGCTAATCTTAATAATGAGTTTAAGATAGATTCCAATGGACGGAAACTGACCGTTGACCTGGACTGGAGTAAATTTAGGAGCAGTAAACGTGTTACTTATCTCAATCAATATGCTGATATCAATAGTAAACCAATTGGTCCTGCGGAAAATGAACGTAGTGGAATGCCAATTGGTATTGATATCTATGTCGCAAAATTCGACTATGAACATCCCTTATCAAAAAAATCAAAGCTTGAGATGGGGGCTAAATATTCGAATGTAAAGTCCGATAATGACCTTCTTTTCGAAAAGCTGCAGAATGATTCCTGGGTAAACGATACGACACGGACAAACCATTTTGTATACAAAGAGCAAATCGTGGCTGCCTATCTAGATTATAATACCAGTATCGGAAAGTGGAGCCTTAAGGCGGGTGTGAGGGGAGAATATACGATTTCGGATGGTAATTCTCTTACGACAAGTAAACGTGTGAAACGTGATTATTTTCAACTTTTCCCCAACGCTAACTTGACCTATTCGCTCCATGAGAATCATATCTTGTCATTAGGTTACACCAGAAAGGTCACACGTCCTAATTATCGACAATTGAACCCATTTGACTATTATATTGACAAGTTGACCTTTGAGCGTGGCAATCCGTATTTAAATCCTCAATTTTCAAATGAATACACATTGAACTATACGCTATTGCAACGTTATAATATAACACTGGGGGTCAATGATGTGAAAGATGCAATTGTGGAAAGCATGGGACAGGATTCGGTCAAAGGTGAAACCTGGGTCATTCGGGAGAATTTGGGACGGAATCTGAATTCCTATTTAAATCTCAATATTCCTGTGACTGTGTCGAAGATCTGGAGTATGAACAATAACATCACAGGAATCTATTTTGATTTTGATGGTATGATTTCAGGTATTCCGGTCAAAAGGAAATCATTTCTGCTTCAAGCGAATTCCATGCATAATCTAAAATTAAGTAAGAGCCTTACTACCAATGTCAATTTACGCTATTTTTCACCTTTTAAATATAGTGTGTATGATCTAGAAGGGCGATGGGATATGGAAGTCGGTGCGACCAAAACATTTAAGGATCAACGAAGCTCATTAAAACTAGCCATTAGTGATTTGTTTAATACAGGCAATCAAAATTTACTCACTACTTTTGGCGAATTTGATTCTAAGATCAGGCAGCGTCAAGATCGGAGGGTAGTACGATTGACCTACTCGTACAAATTTGGTAACCTTAAAAACAATTACCGTAAAAAGGATACGAGCAACGAAGAGAAAGACCGGGCTCAATAGAAAGCTTAATAAAATATATTGTAACAAAAAAGAGGGCAGTTCAATTAAATGGACGCCCTCTTTTGGTTTATACTAACTACTAAAAAATATACTTTGTACTCAGGAAGTTGGACTCATTTTCGCTAACAATCTCATTTAAGAGTTTTTTGTTTTCCTCGGTAAATTTGGCTGCGACCAATGAACGGATAGAGAACGAGCGCAATGCATCTACCACAGACAGTGTTCCCTCAGCGCTATCTTTTCTTCCGGTGAATGGGAAGGTATCTGGACCGCGCTGACATTGGCAATTGATGTTGACACGGCTAACCTGATTGACCAATGGGTCGATCAAAGATGAGACTACAGCCGCGTTATTGCTGAAAATGCTCACTTGTTGTCCATGAGATGAACCGATGAGGTATTCAATAGGCTCTTCCAGATCATCAAAAGGTACAACAGGGATGACAGGTCCAAATTGTTCTTCTCTATAAAGCTTCATCTGTGAATTTACAGGATAAACAATGGCAGGATAGAAAAACGATTCGGCAACCTGACCGCCGTTCTCGTTTACTACTTTTGCACCATAAGCTTTCGCATCTTCGATACATTCAGTCAGATAAGCTGGTTTGTTGACTTCTGGAAGTGGTGTCAAGGAAACTCCTTTCTCCCATGGCATTCCATATTTAAGTTTGCTCACTTCGGCAGAGAGACGTTTTAAAAATTCTTGTGCTAAACTGCGGTGTACATAGATTATCTTCAATGCTGTACAACGTTGTCCGTTGAAAGATAACGAACCCAATACAGTCTCAGAGACAGCTAGATTTAAATCCGCATCTTTTGTAATAATTGCTGCATTTTTGGCATCTAACCCTAATATTGCACGCAATCTATTCACCTTTGGATGTAACTTTTTAAGTTCGTCAGCTACACGGCTAGAACCGATTAAGGTCAACACATTGATTTTGCCAGATTGCATCAAGCTAGGTACGATCTTGTTGCCTCGACCATAGATGGTATTAACTACACCTTTTGGAAAACTTGTTCTGAAGGCTTCTAATAAAGGATAATGTAATAGCGTTCCGTGTTTAGGTGGTTTGAACAACATCGTATTCCCCATGATCAATGCAGGGATCAATGTTGTAAAAGTCTCGTTTAATGGGTAGTTGAATGGTCCCATACATAAGACAACACCTAAAGGAGATCTTCTGATCTGTGCAATGATACCTTGTTCAATTTGAAAACGTGATGAATCGCGGTCTATATCTTTTAGTGCATCGATTGTCGCATAGATATATTCTACTGTGCGGTCAAATTCCTTTACAGAGTCTGCATAGGACTTGCCGATTTCCCACATAATAAGCTTGACAACAATGTCCTTCTTGGCAATCATCTTTTGTGTGAAATTTTCAACACATGTAATACGATCGGCAACACTCATTGTTGGCCACTCTCCACGTCCGTTGTCGTATGCTTTTACAGCAGCGTCAAGGGCTTCGATGGACTCTTTTTCTGTACAAACAGGAAAGCTGCCGATGCGCTTACGTTTCAAGCCATCCTTAGTCTTCACACAAATCGGTGAAAATACCTCGTTTACTTGACCCGTCCAAGAAATCATTTCTCCATTGGAAAGGAACTCTCTTTGATCGACCTGTTCGTCCAGTGTAAATTCTGCGGGAATGTCTTTCTCCTCGTAGAAGATACCTTCTAAGTTTAAGCTCATTGTTTTTAAAAAATGGTTTAGATTGATATTTGTAATGATACTGCTAATATACTATAAATTTTACAATATATGTTAATTTTTTATTAAAATAAGTTTAGGTACTAGTGTTTTCATTACGATCCATGCAATCAGGTAGGCAATCGCACAAAAGGAGAAGATGATAAAATATCCTGCTTCCTCGCCTTTAAAACCCATAAAGGTCATTTGCGTTTCCTTCGCATAATCGAATAACCATCCCGATGTTTTATTGATGATAAAAGCACCAACGCCACCCGCAAGTCCACCGATTCCTGTAACCGTTGCAATGGAACGTTTTGGGAATGCATCTCCGATTGTCGAAAAAATATTAGCGGACCATGATTGGTGCGCTGCGCCTGCAAAACCGATCAAGATTACAGGTATCCAGTAGGATATATGGCCCAATGGCTGGGCAAACAGGACCACCAATGGAACAAAAGCGAATAAAAGCATGGCTTTCATGCGACCTTCATAGGCATTCATGCCTTTTTTCTCAACGAAATAGGTTGGTAACCAGCCCCCGTAAATGGAAAGCATTGTAATTGCATAGAGTACGAATATAGCCAGCTGTCCTTCAGTATCGGACGATTTTATATCGTATACAGCGGAGAGGTAGGCCGGCATCCAAAATAGGAAAAACCACCAAACACCGTCTGTCATAAATTTTCCGAAGACAAAGGCCCAGGTTTGTTTGTATTTAAGGCATTCAGAAATTGTTGTTCTTGGAACTTTTGTATTCCCCCGTAGTTCCGGCTGCTGCTCGTGATCATCCTGATTGATATAGGCTAATTCCGCAGCATTTACTTTCGGATTTTCATCTGGTTTTTTATAGAGAAAGATCCAGAATCCCATCCAAACAAATCCTAGGGCACCAATAATGATGAATGACATTTCCCAGCCCCAATGAGCAGCGATAACAGGGATGGTCAAAGGAGCAGCCAGGGCACCTATTGTTGCACCGGAGTTGAAGATACTTGTCGACAGTGCCCGATCTTTCTTTGGGAAGTACTCCGCAGTAGCTTTGATTGCCGCAGGGAAGTTTCCTGCTTCTCCAACTGCGAGGATAAAACGGGCAAAGATAAATAAGTTGACACTGACGCTAATGACAAGGCCAGCATTGTTAACATGAGAAATCGCTTCTTTTGCACCTTCAAAGCCTACAAACCATTCGCCAGCGACAATGCCGGAGGTTGCGATGCCACAGAAAGCGTGCAATATGGCGCCAATAGACCAGATGCCAATAGCCCATAAAAATCCCTTTTTTGTGTCCATCCAGTCTACAAACCGACCTGCAAAAAGCATGCTGATGGCGTAGAAAATAGAAAATAAGGCAGTAATATTTCCGTAGTCTGTATTTGTCCAATGGAATTCGGGGCTAATAAAATCTTTCCAGGTCAAAGAGAGTACCTGACGGTCTAAATAATTGATTGTAGTAGCAAAAAATAGTAAGGAGCAGATTACCCAACGGTAATTTCCCTTTTTCTCCGTATTCATCATAATAGGTTTATAAAGTTTGTTTTTTTAAGTTTATCGTGCTTTCGACACGAACTCGAGTGCCAGCTTTGTATTTTCAGCTAATTGGTCGGTATTTTTTGGATCGATCAGCTTGCTGCCCATACCGACGGCACATACTCCTGACTTGAACCATGCTTTTAAATTTTCCATTTCGATTTCTACACCGCCCGTAGGCATAAATTTTTGACCTTTAAAGAGATCGCGTATAGATGACATAAAGGCTGGCCCTAAGATATTCGCCGGAAACAGTTTGATGAGTGCGGCTTTTTGCTGTTGAGCAGTATAAATCTCAGTAGGTGTCATACAGCCTGGAATCCAGAGTTTATTTTGTTCATGTACGAGTGCTCCAACCGCAGGATTGACCAGTGGTGCAACAATAAAATCTGCACCGATTTGGAGAAATTGTGTTGCGTCTTCGACGGATTTAATGGTGCCTATACCCAGATAGAGATCTGGCATCTCAAGGTCTCTTACCGCTAGCAAGCTTTCGAAGACGCTTAGTGCTTCAGGCCCACGGTTCGTAAATTCAAAGACACGTATGCCCCCCTGATATAAAGTACGGAGAATATCAATGCTCTCTTCTTTATCATGATGGAAGAACAAAGGAAGCATCCCCTGTTCAATAATCTTTTCTAATACTTTCTCTTTCAAACTCATGCTATCATTCTATTTTTTATATCGTCAACTGTACTTGTTGTGGCATCGCTGGGAATAAACAGTTTGTCAAATGCAGCGAGCGTTGCAAACTCCAGTGTCTCCGTTGGCGAAAGGTTGGAATATAAGCCATAGATCAGACCTGCCATAAAACAATCTCCACTACCTACTTTATCCAAAATCTCTGCCGAGCGGAATTCCGTTGATTTAATTAAATTATCCGTATCAAATAGGGTAGTATAATATTTTATTCCTTTGGATTCATAGTCAAATCGGAAGGTATTGGCCACATATTGACACAGCGGATTGTTCGCTATGATCTCCTTGCTTGTTTGCTCTGCTTGCCGTAATAATCCCTCTTCTTCGTATCCCGCTGACTGTGTGATGAACTTACTGTCGAGCTGTGTGCCAAGCATTTGATGTGCAGCCCATATGTTGCCCATAATTAGATTACAGTATTTCGCAATCTCTGGCATAATGTCTTTGGGATCCTTGCCATATTTCCAGAGCTTTGAACGGTAATTAAGATCTAAAGACACAAAAATTCCTTTTTCTTGAGCCACTTTAACAGCTTCAAGGCAGAGGTCGGCAATGTCTGCATTGATCGCAGGACAGATCGCAGAGAAATGGAACCATTGAACATCCGAAAATGTTTGATCCCAGTCTATACTGCCTACTTTGAGGCTAGCAAATGAGGAGTTGGCCCGGTCATAGATTACCCCTGCGTTTTTCAGGTCCTTTCCTTTAGGTAGGTAATAAATTCCTAGCCTATCTCCCGTCCATTGCATGGGAGAGGTGTCTATATTTTTTCGTTTTAAATAGAGATCAATTGCTTCACAGATTGCATTTTGAGGAATGGCCGATAGATAAGACGAGGGCACTCCCCAAAGTGCCAGTGCAGTCGCCACATTTAATTCTGCTCCTCCAATATAGAAGGGTAGTTGATGCTGTTCAATCCAATCCTGCTCTATGTCTGGACAGATCCGCAGCAACAATTCTCCAAAGCTTAATACTTTACCTTGCATTTTCATTAAAATTCAAAATATTCTTTTGCATTATTATAGCTGATATCCTGTACAATTTTTCCTACCCACTGGATATCATTTGGGATTTCGCCATTTTCGATATCCTGTCCGAAGATGTTACAGAGTAATCTCCTAAAATATTCATGCCGTGGAAAGGAAAGGAAGCTTCTAGAATCAGTCAACATACCAACAAATCGACTTAACAGGCCCATATTTGATAAGGTATTGATTTGTTTTGTCATGCCATCTTTTTGATCCAAAAACCACCAAGCCGAACCAAACTGTATTTTCCCTTTTACGGAACCATCATTGAAATTTCCAATCATTGTCGCAAAGAGTTCATTGTCTGCAGGATTCAGATTGTATAAGATTGTCTTGGTCAGTTTATTCTCATTATCTAATTTATTCAAAAATTTTGACAAAGCGCGCCCTTGACTGAAATCACCAATCGAGTCCCAGCCTGTATCTGGACCGATCAAACGGTGCATGCGGGCATTGTTGTTGCGCAGTGGACCAATATGATACTGTTGCACCCAGCCCTTTTCATAATCCCATTCGGCAAAATAGATCAACATAGCCGATTTGAATTTTAGATTCTCAGTAGGACTAATTTCTTTTTCACTTCTGATCTTACCGAATATATCTTTAATCTCCTGTTCCGTATAATCCTCTGCATAAATTTGCTCTAACCCGTGGTCAGAAACCTTACAACCATTGGCAGCAAAGAAATCATGTCTCGATTTCAATGCATTCAGGTAGTCTTGTAAATTACTGATTTGCCGATTGCTTACCCTTTCAAGTTCGTCAATATACTGATTGAGCGCTGCGATGTTGTCCGCATACAGGGCTTTATCTGGACGGAATGCCGGAAGCATTTTGAAAGATTCCTTTTCTTGGGCAAACTGTTGATGATATTGGAGGCTATCGATCGGGTCATCGGTTGTACAGACGACCTCCACATTCATCATCCGAAGCAGCCCGCGTACGGAATGACTGTCTTGTTGTAGTTTGGCTTGCGTGTCTGCATATATTTTGGATGCGGTTTTGGGAGAAAGCAAATCCGTTATACCAAAATAGCGCTGCAGCTCAAGATGGGTCCAATGATGAAGTGGATTCCGTAATGTATAAGGAACAGTTTCGGCCCATTTGATGAATTTTTCTTCATCCGATGCGTCTCCAGTAATATAGCGCTCATTGACCCCATTTGCTCGCATAGCCCGCCACTTGTAATGGTCTCCATGAAGCCAGGCTTGACTGATGTTGTCAAACTTGATATCGTTGGCTATTTGCTCTGGAATCAAGTGGTTATGGTAATCAATGATGGGTAGATCTTTTGAATAATTGTGGTACAGCTCTTCTGCTGTTTTGTTGTTTAATAAAAAATTCTCGTCTAAAAAAGCTTTCATATATATAATTTATAAGCTTGTATTCCATTTTACTACAGTACCGTTTTTGCGATTACAAAGCATCATAACTTTCGCTGTTGAGACGAAAGGAAAGAAAAATTGCAAAAGAGTTGAAAGTTTGGTCGTCCGCATTTCAAACTGTTTAATTGGTCAATGAAATTACCAATATTAAAGCCTTAGTTAAAGGAAATTGATTAAAATAAATGCGCAAACGTTATCGGGGATTGTATTTGGGATCCAATTATTTTAGATGTGCCTCCCGATTTATCTGAAATCAGGCAGAATGGTTATATTTGCTCATCAAATTTCTAAACATGGACATTCAATCGCTATATCAGATTTATAAACAGTATCCAAATATTACAACAGATACACGTAAAATTGAGAAGAATAGTATATTCTTTGCACTGAAAGGCGCAAATTTCAACGGGAATACCTTTGCGGAACAGGCTCTTGAAATCGGAGCGAGGTATGTTGTCATTGATGAGGAAATTTATAAAAAAGGTGAACAGTATATCCTGGTTGAAGATGTGTTGACAACATTACAGGGACTGGCAAATTATCATCGGAAACAGCTAAATATTCCCGTTATCGGTATAACAGGAACGAATGGAAAGACAACAACAAAGGAATTATTATATTCGGTTGTCTCTCAGAAATATAAGACCTATGCCACAAAGGGGAATCTAAATAATCATATTGGCGTTCCTTTGACCTTGTTGGCCATTGATGCAACTATCGAAGTTGCCATTATAGAAATGGGGGCAAATCATCTCGGAGAAATAGCCTTTTTATGCGCAATCGCTGAACCGACACATGGATTGATCTCCAATGTGGGGAAGGCACATCTGGAGGGATTTGGTTCTTTTGAAGGTGTTAAGAAAACAAAAGGGGAACTATACGATTGGCTTCAGGATCATCAAGGAACACTTTTTTTGCAGGGGGATAACCCACATCTTGGCGAAATTGCAGCAGCCCGTCAAATTGCTGAAATTGTGACTTACGGATTTTCAGAGAGTAATGATGTCATCGGTAAATTGATGAAAGCAAATCCGTTATTGCAGATTTCCTGGAAGACAAAAGAAGATCCACAGACCTATGTGATAGATACACAACTTACAGGTTCATACAATACAGAAAACTTTTTAGCCGCTATTGCAGTGGGCCTACATTTCAATATCTCTCCGCAGGAAATCAATTCAGGGATTGAAAGTTATACGCCGACCAACAATCGCTCGCAGATCATGAAAACAGCGCAAAATACAGTGATCTGTGATTATTATAATGCCAATGCAACGAGTATGGCTGCTGCATTGGATAATATTCGGATTATTGAGGCCGATAAGAAGGCGGTTATCTTGGGGGATATGTTTGAACTTGGAGCAGAATCTTTCGAAGAACATCGGAAAATCGTGGATAATGTAAGAAGTATGTTCGCTGATCGTAAGATTTTTGTCGGAAAGGCATTTTTTGAACATAGAAATGATGATGCCGAGTTTTATGAAACGACCATAGAAGCGAAGGTTGCCTTGCAAGAAAAACCGATTATTGGAGCTACAGTATTATTAAAAGCTTCCCGTGGTATGGCTTTTGAAAATCTGATAGACATACTGTAAGTTCCTTTTATTTTTCTTAGGGTCAACCAGGTATTAAGGTTGGACTTTGTCCGACCTACCAGCGCAATGTTTTCATGCTGTGTGTACTTAAAAGGGGCACTTAATGCGGACGCAAGATGGTAAGTTAAATCTAAAAGCGACTTAAGTTTTGTCATGTGAGGATTAAATATTGACCAAAATGAGCAAAATAGTCCTTCGGGGAAATGTAGCTCATTTGGAAAAATGTACCTTTGTATCGTATAATGGACAAAAAACGTTTTTTTTTAGAAATAGCCTACTTTGGGCAATCATATCATGGCTGGCAGGTTCAAAACAATGCAATTTCTGTACAGGAAGTATTGAATGGTGCTTTGGAGACCTTGTTACGTGAGCCTATCGAGACTACCGGAGCAGGAAGGACAGATACCGGTGTACATGCGAAGCAATTGTATGCTCATTTTGATGCAGCTCCTGTAGGGATATTAGCAAAACCAGAGCGTTTTATTCATTCACTTAATGCCCTATTACCTTTTGATGTTGCGGTTAAAAGATTGATTGAAGTTGCCGATGATGCACATGCCCGATTCGATGCGACGCATAGATCTTATGAGTATCGCCTTCATTTCCATAAGGATCCGTTTATTTATCCCTATTCTTGTTTCATGCGCGACCGTCCTGATGTCGATAAAATGAACGAAGCTGCCCAGTTTTTGTTGGGTAGGCAAGATTTTGAATGTTTTAGCAAGTCTCATACGCAAGTGTTTACAAATATTTGTGATATTCGTAGAGCAGAATGGTTATGGCATAACGAGCAGGATCTCGTTTTTCATATTACCGCTGATCGTTTTTTGCGCAATATGGTTCGTGCTATTGTGGGAACTTCGTTGGAGATCGGACTGAAGGGTAAACCAGCGTCCTTTATGCAAGAAGTGATCAAGAGCAAAAGCCGTGGCAAGGCAGGTGTGTCTGTCCCTGCACATGGATTGTATTTAACAGAAGTAGCGTACCCTTATATATAAATATTAACGTGAGTCAAGATAAAATAACAGGTAAAACATACGATGTCAATTTGTTGCGACGCATGAGTCGCTATATGCGACCCTATCATGTTGCATTTTGGATATCGGTCGTTTTAACGATCCTATTGGCGGCTGTAGCGCCGGCCCTACCTATGCTCATCCAGCATACACTAGACAATTATATCTTGAACTTTGACACTGGCGGACTGTCTTATATGCTGATTGCCATGCTTGCATTGGTCATCGTGCAGACCTTAATCCGTTATTATCATACCCTGATGACAAATACCCTGGGGCAGTCTGTTATCAAGGATATTCGAATCCAGGTCTTTAATCATATTGTGCAGTTACGCCTTAAGTATTTTGATCGGACAGCCTTAGGAAAGCTGATTACACGGACGATATCGGATCTGGAAACACTTTCCAATATCTTCTCTGAGGGACTGATTCAGATTATTGGTGATCTATTACAATTGGCTGTGATATTAGGGGTAATGTTCTACTCGGATTGGAAATTGACGCTAATCGTGCTTATCCCTATGCCGTTGATGGTCGCCGCAACCTATGTATTTAAAGAAGCGATGAAAGCCGCCTTTATAGATGTCAGAAAATGGGTGTCTAATTTAAATACGTTTTTGCAGGAACATATTACAGGAGTTGGGATTATCCAATATTTTGCACGCGAAAAGCAGGAGATGGATAAATTTAAGGAGATCAATGCACAGCATAGGAATGCTCATATCCGTACCAATTGGTACTTCTCTATCTTTTTTCCTGTTCTGGAAATCATCATGGCTATTTCACTCGGCCTGTTGGTTTGGTTTGGAGCGAAACAGATTATGGGTGACGTGATTTCACCTGGTGTGGTTGTTGCCTTTATTATGTATATCAACATGATTTTTCGGCCTATTCGTGAGCTTATCGATAAATTCAATACACTTCAAATGGGTATGGTTAGCGCTGAACGTATTTTTGAGGTTCTTGATACGGACGAGATGACGCCTAATTTGGGTACTTTAAAGCCTGATCATATCAAAGGAGAAATTACTTTTAAGCATGTTTGGTTTGCCTATAATGATGAGAGTTGGGTATTAAGAGATGTGAATTTTAGAGTACAACCCGGTGAAACATTGGCTTTAGTTGGAGCTACGGGAGCCGGAAAATCATCGACTATTAATATCCTGAGCCGATTTTACGAAGTCAATAAGGGGGAAATCTTACTAGATGGCGTAAATATTCGCGATTATGATCTTGATTATTTAAGAAATACTATTGCAACGGTGTTACAAGATGTGTTTCTGTTCTCAGATACTGTCATCAATAATATTACATTAGGTGATCCTTCAATTTCTAGAGAACAGGTCATTGAGGCAGCAAAAGAAGTGGGAGCACATGATTTTATTATGCGACTTCCGGGTGGATACGATTATGATGTCAGGGAAAGGGGAGCTACACTGTCAGCAGGGCAGGCACAATTAATTTCCTTTATTCGGGCATTAGTGCATGATCCTAGAATTCTGGTCTTGGATGAAGCGACTTCTTCCGTTGATACTGAAACCGAGGAAATGATCCAGAGTGCCATTGACAATTTAATGCGGGGACGGACATCCATTGTCATTGCCCACCGCTTGTCCACCATTCAAAAGGCAGACAAGATCATCGTGTTGGATAAAGGTGAAATTAAGGAAATCGGAACACATCAAGAGCTTTTGTCTTTTGATGGTTACTATAAAAAGCTATACGATCTACAGTTCCATTCCGCAGGAATTTAGTCGTTAAACGACACTCTCTTTGGGGATGGTCTCTTCGTCTTCGATATGTGTATTCGCTTTGATTTCTGATCCTCGACCCACGAGTACATTGGCTCCAATGGAGACATTTGGGCCAACGTTTACAAAGTCCTCAATGATGGTGTTGCTTTCAATGACTGCCGAACCTGAAATGATACAATGATTGCCAATCTGTACATCTGGGGCTATCGTTGCTCCAGGAAGAATGATACAGCCTTCACCAATTTCAGCTCTTTTTGAAACATAGGCTTTAGGGTGGATTAAGGATTGAAAATTCCATTCTGGATTTTCAGAGACAATTCTTTCGCGGAGCCCAGGGTTTTTAACGGCAACAAAGAAATTTTCTGCAGCATCTTTAACCTGATGGTGGAGTTGGACCTCATAGTCAAATACATCCTCTATCAACAAAGATTTGTCAATAAGGCCGCCGATTTCGATATCTAAATCCTCCGCAACATCTACCGCAGTTTTTGCATGTGCTGTTGCTCCATATATGTATAGCATGATCTTTTAATTTTGTGCAAAGATAGTGCTTTCTGAAAAGAACTCCATGAGCTAGCTCGCATCAATAGTGGAATAGTGAATCGGGGTCGGTATTGGATTCGTACACAGTATAGTGGGCATTCCACTGCCGCAAAGAATGAGTTTGGAGTAAATTATAAGTGACTTAAAGATCAAAGGGCATGTTTTATCTACCAAAAGTTGCAACAAAATAGCCCTTTCGATTGTTCTGATTTCTAAATAGAAAGAAAGCTTATTATATTTGTTGATATACAAAAATTAAAATATGATTCAACGTATCCAAACTGTTTATTTATTAGTGGCAGGATTAGTTATATTCGGCTTGTTTTTATTCCCTTATGTAAATTACAGTGATTTAGTCGGTTTGGGAAAGAATGTGAAGGTGACAGGTGTTTATGGTGTTGCGGCCGGACAGCCGGTGCATGAAGGTGGTTTTGGTTATATCCTACAGACCATCGTGACAGCCCTATTGGGATTGCTCCCGATCTTCACGATCTTCAAGTTTAAACAGCGTAAGGTACAGCTTCTGCTGATATGGGTAGAGATTGTTGCGATTATCTTTTTCGCGATTTGGCTCTATTCTTCGGCAAGTACACATCTCACTACTGTTAATCAATTTTTGGGAGCAGGTAATATTGGGGTAGGTTTCTTTTTGCTGCCGATATCAATTATTTTCTGTGCGCTAGCATTAGGTGGAGTGCGTCGGGATGAAAAATTGATTCGCTCAGCTGATCGTTTGCGTGCATAATTTTATTTAAATAGATTTTTAATATGGAAAGCCACGGTTAGCGTGGCTTTTTAAATAGTATAATATATGAAGGTATTTTTTCGTTGCGCTGCCACCCTGCTTTTTCTTTGCTTTGTGGGCGGTGCGGTAAAGGCCCAGTCGGCAGATTCATTGCTGGTGGTTGATGATATTCAGTTTGATGTAAAGGAATATCATGTCGATAAGACTACAAATGAACTGATTATTAATTTGTTCGCAATATCCTATAGTAAAGATCCTCGGGAGTTTAAAATGAATACATTCTCCACACAGATTTTAGATCAAAAGAAACAACCTCACTTTTTCTCTTCGATTCAGATGGGAAATGTCCAGATAAGATTTGAGGACAAACAGAACTATTTACATTACCTACTTGAAGAGGATAAACCTGTAGATATTCAGGTAATCGTGAAAGACTGGAAGAAAACGGATAAACCTGCTAGTATTAAGCTTGTTTTTGAGAGTAGCGAGGAGGAAGGTAAATTTTTGGATGTCCCTATCTTGCTGAATAAATAGTTGATCGGAACTGGGTAAAATAAAAAAGCGCTGTAATCTTCATAGATCACAGCGCTTTTTTTAGTCTTTAGCAATTTGCCTCAACCTATCGGTTGTATCGGATCTGTTGTTTGTCCAGCATGCCCATCTGATCTTTCATCATTTTGATCTGGTCAGCCAACAATTTATTCTTGTCTGCTTTTTTTGCTTCTTGAAGTAATTTTTCTGCTTCGCGCTTATTGCGTTTTGCCATGGCAACACCTGCTAAGCTCAATTTTGCCAATGCAATATTGTGGTCCATGTGGAGTCCTAGTGCCAGTGCTTTTTTGAAATATTTTTCGGATTGCATCGGAGCACGTTGAGACTCGATCAATCCAATCAACATATTGTAATAACCGTGTTGTTGTGGGATCAATTGTTTTTCATAATTCGTGATTTTCCTCAACCATTTTTCGGCGCTAGCCATATCTTGTTTGCGCATATACCATTGCGCGATGAGCATGTATTCATGAAAAAATACAGTGACAAAACCTAGGATAGTGATCAAGATGCCTAGAATTCCCCATCCCCAATTTCCAGTCCAAAATAAGGCAACTGTTCCAATCAGCAATGCACTGCAAATGATGATTCTAACGAGATTTGACATAAATCTTTGTTTAAAAAATATTTGTGTTCAATTTAATTCTGCAAATATCCGTTAATTTCGTCGTTTAAGCAACTCGTTCAAGTGGTTATTTTGTAAAATTATGTTTTTAACGTAGGTGATGACTACCAAAGATCCTTTATGGTAGCCGATGGCGCTGCCCTTATAAATGCTTTGTGAACAGATGCAAGTGAAAAAATTTGTCTTTACATACAACTTTATCTAAGTTTGGTTTATGGAAAAGCTATATGATGATTCTTGGGCATCGGTGCTGAAACCTTTGTTCAGCCAGCCCTATATGAAACAATTGTCTGCCTTTGTGCAAGAGGAACGGCAGCGGACAAAGGTGTTTCCGCCTGCTGATCTGGTGATGAATGCTTTTAAGCTTACGCCGATCCAAGATGTTAAGGTTGTTATTCTGGGACAGGATCCATATCATAACGATGGTCAGGCACATGGTTTGTCTTTTTCTGTGCCAGAAGGGATTGCTTTACCTCCCTCGCTAAAAAATATTTTTAAGGAATTACAAGACGATATTGAAGGGTTTGTAGAACCTCGCTCTGGAGATCTGACGTCCTGGGCCAAACAGGGGGTATTATTACTCAATGCAACGTTGACTGTGCAGGCACATTTAGCCGGATCACATCAAAAAAGGGGTTGGGAAGTTTTTACTGATAGTATCATACATGCTATTTCGGAACAGTGTGAGCATGTGGTTTTTCTGCTTTGGGGGAGTTATGCGCAAAAGAAAAGCGTATTAATTGATGCCCGGAAACATCTTATTTTGACATCGGTGCATCCATCACCACTTTCTGTGTATAGGGGTTTTTTTGGGAGCAAACACTTTTCAAAGGCAAATAAATATTTGGTGGAACATGGTAAGGCTCCGATTGACTGGCGTTTGTCTTAGGGCTGTTATTATTTTTTAGAAAACATCATCCATATTTCGTTGATACGTATTGTGGCATCAACTTGGGTGAGTAAGACCGTGAGCCTTTGGTACCCGGATGATGTTTTCGTAAATATTTCTTTTAGTATTCCAATGGGATGATCGGTTCCTTTTTACTGGTAGACATGATCATCATTGTCTGGAATGTTTTTACAAATGGGATCTTGGCAATTTTCTCCATGATAACACCTTCATAAGCCTTTATGTCTTTCACGTAGACTTTGAGGATAAAGTCACAATTGCCGGTGACGTGATGACATTCGGTGACCTCAGGGATCATTTTTACGGCAGCAACAAATTCGGGAATTGCATTGTGTGTATGGAAGTCCAGTGAGATCTGTATAAAGGATTTGATACCAAGGCCTAGTTTTTCTTCGTCAACAAAAGCATGATAACTCTTGATGAAGCCCGAATTTTCAAGTTTTCTTACACGTTCCAACGTTGGTGCAGGAGAAAGTCCAATACTTGATGCTAATTGCAAATTGGTAATGCGGCCATTCTCTTGTAATAGCTTAAGAATTTTTAAATCTGTTTTGTCTGGTGCAAACGGCATATCTTAGAGTCTTAATAATCAATAGTATTTGTAAATATACAAAATTATATTTGGAAATTTAAAAATATACAAAATTATTGGTGATTAATAGATTTTAACTATACAATTGTTTTTCATTTATAGATTTAATTGATTCAAAATCATTTGACTGTCATAATCGTTTGAAATGTGCGCATTTCAATGAAATGGAGTGATAAATGTCATTTTTTTATTAAAAATACCTGTTTGAGGGTACATAAAATGTATTTTATTGGCTTTGAAATTGTAACTTTGCAGTTCGATAGTTGCGGAGGCTAGACCCCTCCCGAATTAGTTAAACCGTGAGAGCGCAATATGAGTACTAAAGACGACGATTTATTAAAAGAGCTGGAGCTCGAAGAATATAAATACGGGTTCACGACAGATATCGAAATGGAAATTGCAGCCAAAGGCCTTACAGAGGATACGGTGCGTTTTATTTCGGCAAAAAAGAATGAGCCTGAATGGTTATTGGAGTGGAGATTGAAAGCTTTTCGTCATTTCTTGACGTTAAAGATGCCTACTTGGCAAAATTTCAGAGCTCCAGAGATTGATTTTCAAGATCTATCTTATTATGCTGCCCCTAAAGCAAAACCACAAGTAAATTCCATGGATGAAGTTGATCCTGAATTGATTGCGACTTTTGAAAAGTTGGGTATTCCTTTGGATGAGCAAAAGATTTTGGCAGGTGTGGTTGCTGTCGATGCTGTTTTTGATTCTGTATCGGTAAAAACAACTTTTCGCGAGAAGCTGAAAGAACAAGGGGTGATCTTCTGTTCATTTGGTGAAGCTGTGCAAGAGCATCCTGATCTCGTCAAGAAATACTTGGGAACAGTAGTTCCTCAAACAGATAATATCTACGCGGCATTAAACTCTGCTGTTTTTTCGGATGGATCATTTGTTTATGTTCCAAAAGGAGTGCGGTGTCCAATGGAGTTATCAACTTACTTCCGTATTAATGCACAAAATACAGGTCAGTTCGAACGTACATTAATTGTTGCAGATGAAGGCGCTTATGTGTCCTATTTGGAAGGTTGTACTGCACCTATGCGTGATGAAAATCAACTGCACGCTGCTGTAGTGGAATTGATCGCTGAGCGCGATGCGGAGATTAAATACTCTACCGTGCAGAACTGGTATCCTGGTGATAAAGATGGTAAAGGTGGTATTTTTAACTTTGTGACGAAACGTGGTATTTGTAGAGGGGATAACAGCAAGATTTCATGGACTCAGGTAGAGACTGGATCTGCAATTACCTGGAAGTATCCAGGTGTAATCCTAAAAGGAGATAATTCAATCGGTGAATTTTATTCGGTTGCAATGACCCGTAACTACCAAGTTGCTGATACGGGGACAAAAATGATCCACTTAGGTAAAAACACGAAGTCTAAAATTGTTTCAAAAGGAATTTCTGCTGGAAAAAGCCATAATAGCTACAGAGGTTTGGTGAAAATCGGACCTAATGCAGATAATTCTCGAAACTTTACCCAATGTGATTCCTTATTGATCGGTGATAGATGTGGTGCACATACTTTCCCATATATCGAAAACCGGAATAAGACTGCAAAATTAGAGCACGAAGCAACTACGTCAAAAATTGGTGAAGATCAGGTGTTTTATCTGAATCAACGTGGTATAGACTCTGAAAAAGCGGTGGGATTAATTGTTAATGGTTATGCCAAAGAGGTGTTAAATCAGCTGCCAATGGAATTTGCTGTTGAGGCACAGAAATTATTGGCGATTTCTTTAGAAGGTTCAGTAGGATAGATAAAAAATAATTGAGCAAGCTAGCTAATACTGGCCTATCGTTCAATACTCAATAAGAATAAAATGTTAAGCATTAAAAATTTACATGCGTCTGTAGAAGACAAACAAATATTAAAGGGATTAAACCTAGAAGTTAAAGCAGGGGAAGTCCACGCTATTATGGGACCTAATGGAGCTGGAAAAAGTACTTTAGGTAATGTATTGGCTGGACGTGAATCATACGAAGTGAGTGAAGGTTCTGCTTTATTGGATGGAGTAGATCTATTGGATCTTTCTCCAGAAGACCGTGCCCGTGAGGGTTTGTTCCTAGCGTTCCAATATCCTGTTGAAATCCCTGGTGTATCGAATATCAATTTCCTGAAGACAGCAGTGAATGATATCCGTGAATATAAAGGTTTGCCTCCGATGGAAGCGAAAGAGTTCTTACAAATGGTAAAAGACAAGCAAAAGCTGGTTGAATTTTCAGCCAACTTAGCTAACCGTTCGCTGAATGAAGGATTTTCTGGTGGTGAGAAAAAACGTAACGAGATTTTTCAGCTGGCGATGTTAAATCCTAAATTGTCAATTTTGGATGAGACAGATTCAGGCTTGGATATCGATGCACTTCGCATTGTCGCAAATGGTGTGAATGAGTTGCGTTCTAAAGACAATGCTTTTATTGTCATCACACACTACCAACGTTTATTGGATTATATCGTTCCAGATTTTGTTCACGTATTATACAATGGTCGTATCGTGAAATCAGGCCCTAAAGAATTGGCTTTAGAGCTAGAAGAAAAAGGATACGATTGGTTAAAAGAATATGATACACAAAACGCCTAATCTTTTACACCGGTAAAATAGGAGTGGAAGAGAATTTTGGCGATTTGATTAAAAAATAACATGAGTACATTAGTTTCAGAATCATTACTTCAACAAGTGTTGGGAGCTTTTAAAGAGCAAGGTGTTTCAGACGAACCTGCTTTCTTTACAGAGGCACGTCAACAAGCATTCGAACGTTTCGAAGCAGCAGGCTTTCCCACAGTTAAGAATGAAGAATGGAAATATACAAACATCCACAGTATTATCAATAAGCCCTATGCGCTTGATGTAGATGTGGATATCGAGGGCTTGGATTTTAGTGCGGGAGAGATTCCAAATTTGGATGCGTACCGTATTATTCTGGTTAATGGCCAGTACGTATTGGCGGTGAGTGAGCTGGAAAAGGTAAAAGGACTTGTTGTTATTCCAATGGATGACGCTGTTGCTGAACCTGCATTTCAAGCGCATTTTGCGAAGTACGCTGATAAATCTGATAATATCATGGTGGCGCTTAACACAGCTGCTTTTACCAATGGTGTATTCATACATTTGAAAAAAGGTGTTGTACTTGATAAGCCTATACAGATTATTCACGTCGCTACAGGAACAGAAGATTTCTTTGCGCAAACACGGAATTTGGTTGTTGTTGAAGCTAACGCTGAACTTGAATTGATCGAAAGCTTTATCACTGCAGATGGTGCCGCAAGCAATGTGCATAATAAAGTTTCAGAGATTGTCGTAAAAGAGAATGCTAAAGTTCAACATTACTATCTTCAAGTGGCTCAATCTGTAAGCCGTTACTTTAATCATACGGAAGTATACCAAGAGAAATACAGTCTTTATAATAACTACAACTGTAATTTCCCAGGTGCATCTTTTATCCGTAACAATATTAATGTGCGTCTGGATGCAGAAAATGTAGAAAGTCATTTGTACGGTATTAACCTGACCGCAGGGGATCAATTGGTCGATAATCACACTGTCGTAGATCATCTTAAACCACATTGTGAATCATACGAATGGTATAAAAATATCACGCAAGATAAATCTACAGCTGTTTTCAACGGAAAAATCTTTGTTCGGGAGGATGCACAAAAAACTAATGCTTTCCAACAGAACAATAATATGTTGATGTCCGATAGTTCAGCGGTTTATACAAAGCCCCAACTGGAGATTTTTGCAGATGATGTGAAATGTTCACACGGATGTACGATCGGTCAGTTTGATAATGAAGCTTTGTTTTATTTGAGAGCACGCGGAATTGGTGAGGAGTCAGCACGTATTCTTCTTGTGCATGCTTTCGCATTTGACGTAACAACTCGTTTTTCAAATGAGGTTGTTCGGAGATATGTGGAAGAATTGGTCGAAGAAAGTTTAAGAACGAACTAAACTAAATCACACAAACTATAAATAGGATAAGGCGTTTACTGATTCGGTAAACGCCTTATTTTTTTGATAAAGATTCCTTTTTTGGTCTTTTTCTTTTACTTTTGTAGTGCTATGTACATGTCTTTATATACAACTTACGCTTATAAACCTTGGGTTTTATAGCTCATTTACGTTTTTAAAATCTTAATAGAACGCATCCGTTCACGAAACGAATGGCTTGTTTCATACTGAGATATCAAAAAGCCAGCTTTAACTGATTTGATATTCGGGAAAGAGCTTCCTTCTATTTTCCTTCGTTGGTTCGGCGTGCGTAATAACGTTTTATTTCAATGTGTTGGTCATTCTTGATCATACACCTGTTGTATTTTATATAAAATTTTATGGGAAAAAATAACTGGTTTCGTACCTATAGTTATATATGGACTGGGCAATTTATCTCTTTGCTGTCTAGTTCAGCTGTCAACTTTTCGATCATGATATGGTTGAGTTTAACGCACAAGTCTGCTGAAGTATTGGCTTTTGCTGCTATCGCAGGCTTATTGCCACAAGCGATCATCGGGCCATTTGCTGGTGTCTATATTGATCGATGGGATAGAAAGAAAGTCATGATCTTTGCAGATGGCTTTATTGCACTCTGTACATTAGGTATGACCTTTGTACTCAAAAGTGATGGTGCCAATATGTTTCTGATTTATCTGTTAATGGCCTGTCGTTCGATCGGTTCAGCATTTCACTCGCCAGCCATGCAGGCAATTGCGCCACTTCTCGTTCCGGAAGATAAATTATTGCGTGTTTCAGGTATTAATCAGATGCTACAGTCGGTAAGTAGTATTGCAGGTCCCGCATTGGGAACATTGGCTATTAGCTATTTTCCTATTTCGAGTGTCTTGTATCTGGATGTTATCGGTGCCGCAATAGCTATTACATCTTTGCTCTTTGTGACTATCCCACACTTGTCCCGTTCTGATGTGAAACCTACTATTGCTGCCGTTTTGGATGATCTTAAACAGGGAATGCGTGCTATCTATCATAATAAAGGGCTGAAAATGTTGTTTCTATATGCCATGGTGGCGACTTTCTTTATTATGCCTGTTGCCATTATGTTTCCCTTGTTGACGATTGGTCATTATGGCGGTGGAAAGTGGGAGATGAGTATTATTGAGATTATTTGGGGAATAGGTATGCTTGTTGGAGGCAGTTTTTTGGGACTTGCAAAAGTGTCTCTATCAAAAGTAGTATTAGTAAACAGCATGCATATTGTATTGGGGATAACCTTTGCGCTATCGGGGTGGTTTCCTTCGACCTGGTTTATTCCATTTGTCATCATGACAGGTTTAGGCGGAGTTTCAATGTCTATCTTCTCGGCATCATTTATGACAATTATTCAAGAGCAGGTTCCAGTAGAAATGTTGGGGCGTGTTTTCTCGCTTTATTTTAGCATAGCAATATTACCGAGTATGATAGGACTTCTTTTTACAGGCTTTATCGCAGACGCAATCGGAGTGGCAACAGCTTTTATTATTGCAGGTCTTATTGTTGTATTGGTGGGCTTGTTGTCTTTTTTCAACAGCTCAATTATGAGCTTGGGGGAAGGGCGTAAATTAAGCTAAAAGAATAAATAAAAAAAGCTTCCAAATTTTGGAAGCTTTTTTTATTTGGAGCGAAAGACGAGATTCGAACTCGCGACCCCAACCTTGGCAAGGTTGTGCTCTACCAACTGAGCTACTTTCGCGTTGATGCTACAAAAGTAAGGCATTTCTTCTTATTCTGCAAGAGAAAAAGTAAAAAATCTTAACATAAATCAATTGCATCGACACAATTAATTCCATCTATAGCCGCCGAAATAATACCCCCTGCATAGCCTGCTCCCTCCCCGCAAGGGTAAAGTCCTTTGACCTGAGGATGTTGCAGATTTTCTTTGTTTCGAGGTATACGTATGGGTGAAGATGTCCTCGATTCTACACCGACCAAAATCGCATCATTTGTATAATACCCTTTCATCTTTTTTCCAAATATTGGTAAGGCACCACGAAGAGCTTCATGCACAAAAGCTGGTAAAACCTCCCTCAAGTCTGCCGAAGATGTTCCTGGTTTGTACGAATTTTCGGGTAGGTCCATTGAGACCCTTCCCTCCACGAAGTCAACCATTCGTTGTGCGGGGGCAACAAGACTTCCTCCACCAACCTCGAAAGCTTTGCGTTCAATTTGCTTCTGAAAATCAAGTAAAGCAAAGGGATCATTTAGTGCATTAGGTACATCTTCGAGATTGATCTGAATAACGGTGCCTGAATTGGCATGTGGATTATTACGTTTGGAAGGAGACCATCCGTTGACCACGATTTCATTACGGTCTGTTGCACAAGGAGCGATAACGCCACCAGGGCACATACAGAATGAGAATACACCACGATCATTAACCTGTTCGACCAGACTATAATAGGCTGGGGGTAAATGCTCACTTCTGACCTGGCAATGGTATTGTGCCTGATCGATAATAGCCTGTGGGTGTTCTATGCGGACGCCTAGCGCAAAGGCTTTTGCTTCGATCAGCCAGTTGTTGCGATGAAACAGTTCAAAAATATCCCTTGCGGAGTGGCCTGTCGCCACGATAACATGATCAGCTTTGATTTCCTCCCCACTGGCTAATTTTACACCACGGACCTGACCAAAGGATTCCAAAATATTATCTACACGTTGGTCGAAAAGAAATTCCCCGCCAAATTCGACCACACTTTCCCGCATCGCCTCAATAATATGAGGAAGCTTGTTTGTGCCGATATGGGGGCGGGCATTTACTAAGATGTCTGTTGTCGCTCCATGAGATACAAAAAGCTTAAGAACTTTGTCTACGTCCCCCCGTTTATTGGAGCGGGTATAAAGCTTCCCGTCTGAATAAGTTCCTGCACCACCTTCTCCAAAACAGTAGTTTGATTCAGGGTTTACAATACCTTCGCGGTTCAGTTTCGCAAGGTCACGTCTTCGGTCCTGTACTTTTTTTCCTCTTTCGATGACAATCGGTCTGAGACCACGTTCAATACAGCGAATTGCCGCAAATAAGCCAGCAGGGCCAGCACCAACGATAATGACCGGTTTGCCATCCTGTACAGATTTAAAGTGGTTTTCATAAATCTCGGGTAGCGGGAGCTCGTCGATATAATAAATGACCCTTGCTCGATAGACCACCTGTTTACTGCGGGCATCGATAGAACGTTTACGGATTTTATAACCTTTGACCTGTTGTGGTTTCAGACGTAGGGCTTTTACGCCTTGTTGTAGAATATATTGCTCATCTTCGATTTTTTCAGGAAGGATAGCAATCTCAATTTCTTTTTGCATAAGATAAAGGGCTGGGTTTTTATCCCAAAACCGCGACAAAGTTACGGAATATTGGCTGTTTGCCGATTTGGAAATAAAAATATTCTTATCTTAGTAAGAGCTTGGTATATGCTTTGATAGTGTAACCGTATAATTTGAATAGTATTTAATTCTTTGAACAATGAAAATGAAAAGATTTTTAGTAGCCCTATGCGGTTTATTTGCATTAGTATCATTAAACTCATGTGGTTACAATACGATGGTTTCTCAAGATGAGAACGTCAAAGGGAAATGGGCACAGGTTGAAAATGCTTACCAGCGCCGCGCTGATTTGGTGCCAAACTTGGTGAATACTGTCAAAGGTGCAGCAAAACACGAAGAGAGCACATTGACGGCAGTGGTTGAAGCGAGAGCTAAGGCAACATCTGTTACAATTAATGCAGATGACTTAACAGAAGAGAATATTGCGAAGTTTCAAAAAGTCCAAGATCAATTCAGTGGTTCTTTGAGCCGTCTATTGGCTTCGGTAGAGGCATATCCAGACTTGAAGGCAAATCAAAACTTCTTGGAATTACAGGCTCAATTGGAAGGTACAGAAAACCGTATCTCGACTGAACGCAGATCATATAACGAGGCTGTACAGCAATTTAATACGACTGTACGCAGCTTTCCAAATAATTTAATGGCTGGTATGTTTGGATTTAAAGCTAAGGGAACATTTACTGCTGCCCCCGGCTCGGACAAAGCGCCGACCGTATCATTCTAATAATACCTTTGTTAGAAATACACGATATAATGGATGATGCGGCTTGCGTATGGGCCCTTCATCCATTTTTTATACAGAATGTTTTATAGGTAAGTGTTTGCCCGATGGCTTAGTCAGACAGACGAACGCACTAATGCGAACATAAATGAAGATATATTATGGCTTTAAATGCTGAGGAACAAGAAAGAGTCGTCCATGCCATCAATGTGGCTGAAAACGAAACATCGGGAGAAATTCGTGTTGTGATAGAAAATCATTGTCCCGATGAGGTTCACGATCGTGCAACGTACTATTTTTCCAAATTGGGCATGCATAAAACCGTGCTAAAAAATGGCGTGCTTATTTACATCGCATTGGAGGATCATAAATTTTCTATCATTGGTGATAAAGGTATCAACCAACGGGTGGAAAGCGACTTTTGGAATTGTACGAAAGATCTTATGGTCGAAGAATTCCGTATGGATAAAATTGTTGAAGGCCTAGTGAAGGGAATTGAACATGCGGGCAAACAATTAGCGAAATTTTTTCCCAGGGAACATGATGATATCAATGAACTTCCAAATGATATTGTTTTCGGTGATCGCTAGTCAATAAAAAAATATAACTTATGTCGAAATTATTTTCTCGGGTTCGGATTCCAGTCATGGTGATGGTGCTGTGGGCACTGACCCTCATGACTGCAATAGGGCAGGATTTTCCAGAGACACCCAATAAACTTGTCAACGATTATACAAACACATTGACAGCCAGTCAAAAACAGCAACTGGAGCAAAAATTGTTGGCATTTGAGGATTCTACTTCTACACAGATAGCTGTTGTTGTGATGAACTCTACCGGAGGTTATGATATCTCAGATTATGCGGTCCGGCTGGCGAAGAAGTGGGGTGTCGGTAATAAAAAATACAGTAATGGTATTTTATTATTAGCGGCATTGGGCGACCGGGCTGTTACCATTCAGACTGGTTACGGGATTGAAGGAGCTGTCCCAGATGCGATAGCCTATCGTATTATTGAAAATGATATCAAGCCAGCGTTTCGTCAGGGTGATTATTATGGTGGAGTTGACAAAGCGACGAATTCCCTGATTTCGTATGCAAAAGGAGAATATAAAGCTGATCCTAAACAGCCTAGTGGTGGTGGATCGGGATCAATTATATTTGTCATCATTGTCGTAATATTTCTTGTTGTGCTATTTTCAAATCGAGGTGGAGGAGGAAAGGGCGGTGGTCGTGTGATGAATGGTCGTGGCTCGTCCGATATTTTCTGGTGGACCTTGCTTAATGGTCTTGGTGGTGGCGGCCGAGGCGGTGACGGCGGATTCGGTGGTGGATCTGGAGGTGGATTCGGTGGATTTGGCGGCGGCGATTTCGGAGGCGGTGGTGCTTCAGGACGTTGGTAACAACTTTGCTAAATAATGTTAAATAGCATGTCAGTGCAAAGGAAATGTTTTACATTTATGGGAAGTATATAATTATGAAAAAGGGAATATTAATGGGTTTAAGCTTTTTACCAGCCTTATTGATGGCACAAGAAAGCTATACGGTAACAGGAAAAGTGAATGCAGCTTCTGACAAAGCCAAAGTATTTTTGCAGTATCCTAATAATGGTACACGTCAGTTGGATTCAGCAGCTGTCGTTAAAGGTGAATTTAAATTCAACGGTCAGGTAGCTTCACCAACTAAAGGTGTAATGATTTATTCTCCTGATGGACTTTCTTTTGGAGAACTAAGAGGTGCTCAAAAGCAACCTGAAACAGCACAATTGTATTTATCTAAAGGTGTGATCAAAGTTGATGCATCCAAAGGATTTAAAGATGCTTTGGTAACAGGTACAGCAATCAATGATGATTTTACCCAATACAAAACTTTTGTAAAACCTCATACAGATGCATATGAGGCATTAAACCAGCAATATTTTGCGGCATCTGAAGCTCAAAAACAAGATCCAAAATTTATTGAGGGGTTGCAAAAGCAAGCTGGTGAGATTTCTGAAAAGATGGAAAAATCTGACGCTGAATTTATTAATAAGAACCCAAAAAGCTGGTATACATTGGATCTATTGGCGGAAAATGTAAGTGGTGAAAATGTGAATGAATATGTGGCTTCTTTTGAGAAATTGACTCCTGAGCTGAAAAATTCGGAGAAAGGTAAAGAACTTGCTGAACGTATTCAAAAATTGAAAGCAGTGGCTGTTGGTTCACTAGCGCCAGATTTTACATTGCCTGATACGACTGGTAACAATGTTTCTTTATCTTCGTTGAGAGGAAAATATGTCTTGTTGGATTTCTGGGCAAGCTGGTGTGGACCTTGTCGTCATGAAAACCCGAATGTTGTTGCGGCATTCAATAAGTTTAAAGACAAAGGATTTACAGTTTTTGGTGTTTCCTTGGATAATCCTGGTAAGAAAGATGCTTGGATGAAAGCAATCCATGATGATAATTTGCAGCAATGGCCGCATGTATCCGATTTACAAGGTTGGAAATCTGCTCCTGTTAAATTATATGAGGTGCGTGGAATTCCGCAAAACTTCTTAATTGATCCTTCAGGCAAAATTGTTGCTTCTAATCTAAGAGGAGAAGCTTTGGAAGCTAAATTAGCAGAATTGTTGAAATAGTCTGATCTTACAGTCTAAGACTGCGCTATTCAAAAACACTTATTTAAAATCTTTTATTTATGAGAGATTTTAAATAAGTGTTTTTTGTTAAGGGTTTGCCTACATATCTTTTCTTTAACTTTGTTTAAGAAATTGATTTGGGTTTCTCCCCTTTAAGCTGTTGAGGGGCGAATGGATGCTTTGGAGGGAACCGATCAAGTAAGAGACAAGAGGGATGATTTTTTTGCGATTGTCGATTTACATCTGTCAGGCGATCGAATTTGGGTGATTTGTAGGGATGAAATCGAGCAGGAAATAATCTTGACCTGAGAATAACTACTCAGGTCTTCATAAGTAATCAAACCGGGTGTAGTAGTACACTCAGACAATAATAAAATGAGAAAGAAACTGATTGTGGTGATGGCTTTGGCTATATGTGCTGTTGCCTGTAATTCGAAGAAAGAAAATGGCGTCCCTGTGGTTAACCTGGAAGCCCTCAGTGCAATTCCATTAGATCATTCTATTGATACACTGGCTAAAGGAACAGCATTTATAGATGTGACATTACCCCCCAATGCACGTATAGATGAGTTGTCGCAACAGGAACTAGGCTTGTTGAAGGCTGCTGCCTATCGCTTCTATCATCATGTAACGTTAACGGACAACCAGTATAAGGTTAATATCAAAGACCCGAAATCCTTACATATTTCAGATCAGGTTGTCAAAGCCTATGAGCAGGCAATTCTAAATACCAATCATTTTGCCGATTCAATGGCTAAGGTTGGACAGACCATTCAATTACCTGTTGTAAATGAAGAATATCTAAATAATTTGCTGAAATAGTTGTCTCAAAAGAAGATAAAAAAGATATTGAGACGGGAGTATAGTACTAAGAATTCATAAAAAAACGGTGTATCCAAGTTTGTTGGACACACCGTTTTTTTCTTTAGTTTTATTTGTATCTCCTACAGTTGGTTTTCAGATATTCAACTTTTACAGGAAGTACTTCTATTTTTTTGCAGCTTCGTTTTCTTAAATCCCAATTTGGAAACCTGTCTTTTTATAGCGAAAGAATCTCAATGATACGGAGTAGATCCTCATTAAGTTTGACGTTATGTTTAATAGCGCTCTTAAAGGGAGTGAATCTGATTTCACTACAGATTAGTCCCGCCATTTCACCTCTACGGCCTGCGACAAGCGCTTCTACTGCGGCAACACCAAGTCTGCTTGCCAGTACACGGTCCATGCATGTTGGGCTACCACCACGTTGGATGTGACCTAAAATAGAAAGCCTTACATCATAATGCGGGAAATTTTCTTTTATTTTTTCCGAAACGATCATTCCACCTTCTTTGTCCCCTTCAGCAACGATAATAATACGTGAAGATTTGTTCTTACGGCTCTTATCCAATCTTTTCATGATTGCATCGTAATCAACCTCAAATTCAGGAACCAATACCGCTTCGGCTCCGGTACTTATACCAGAACGGATGGCGATCAAGCCAGAGTCACGTCCCATAACCTCTATAATAAAAACACGATCGTGAGACTCCGCAGTGTCACGGATCTTATCTACCGCTTGAATAACGGTGTTTATTGCTGTATCATAGCCAATGGTAAAATCAGTTCCGGCCAGATCATTGTCGATTGTACCTGGTAGACCGATAATTGGGAAGTCAAACTCGTCAATGAATTTTGACGCGCCTGTAAATGTTCCGTCACCACCGATGACAACCATCGCGTCAATTTCATGGCTACGTAAGTTATCATAAGCTTGTTTACGGCCTTCTAGGGTCTTGAAAGCCTCACTGCGCGCAGTTTTTAGGATTGTGCCACCACGTTGTATGATATTGGCCACGGATTTGGCATCCATAGGAAAAATTTCTCCATTGACCAAACCATCATAGCCCCTGCGTACACCAAATACCTCAAGATTGTTAAAGATACCCGCTCTCACTACAGCGCGAATACCAGCATTCATTCCTGGAGCATCGCCTCCAGATGTCAAAACAGCAATTTTTTTAATGTTACTCATACGTACTCAAACTTAGCGATTTTTGCGCTTAAATACAATTATATTTCCGTTATAAAAAGTTCTGAATCGCTTAAAAGTGCTTAAATAATTGCCTTCTGCTGTGCAATTAATCTAAGCGAGTAGCAAACTTCATGTAAACTTTACAATGCGGCTGTATCAAAATTAGATTTTCCTGAATAGGCTCTAAATAAAGATTGGAGGCTTTGTTCAATCAAATGGAAAACGGACCAAAAATTCAATTAGGAATTTGGTCCGTTTTCTGATCTTTTAGTCATTTTATTGGAGTAGCCCAACTTTGATACCGATTTACAATCAAAGTTTTCAATTAGGAGACAGTCCCATTTAAACAGCTTTAACAGGAGCTAACTTACTTTTTCGCTTTAAAAGCATCAATTCCACTCTGTAAAAAAGCCTTGTATTGTTCAATATTTCTATTTGCACCAGATTGAGGTACTAATACCTTACCTGAGGCATCCACGATCACATATAAGGGTTGTGAATTGCTATTGAACGTCGATGCCTGAAAATCACTGTTTTTATTGCCGATTGTTTTAATTTTCTTGCCGCTATATTTGGAAACAAATTGTTCGTTAGCAGGTAATTCTGTTTTATCATCAACAAACAGTTCGGCCATAACAAATTCTTCTTTTAATAGCTTGGCAACAGCGGGGTCGGTCCATACGTTCGCTTCCATCTCTCGACAATTGACACAATTCCATCCCGTAAAATCTATTAATACAGGTTTGTTCAGCTCTTTTGCAGTTTCCAGAGCTTGATCATAATCGTAGTATGGATCAAATCCTTTTGGAGTACCACGCTCATGGAAGATTTCCGCATATTTTTTTACCTTGCCATCACTGTGAGCTGCTGTGCTTGCCACTCCAGCCGAAAGGTCGAAGTCCTGTGTCGCAGAAGGCGGTAAGAAAGCGGAGATCGATTTCAATGGTGCCCCCCAAAGACCAGGGATCATATAAACAACAAAAGAGAATACAATGATTGCCAGTAAGGTTCGCGGTACAGAAAGGAATTTTAGTTCACTATCATGCGAAAACTTGATCTTCCCTATAAGATATAAGCCCATGAGACCAAATATGGCAATCCACAAGGATAGGAATACCTCCCGATCCAACCAATTCCAGTGATAAGCCAGGTCTACATTGGACAAAAACTTTAAGGCCAAGGCAAGTTCTAAAAATCCAAGAACTACTTTTACTGAATTGAGCCATCCACCCGATTTGGGCAATGACTTTAACATGGAAGGAAACATGGCGAATAGACCGAAAGGAATCGCTAATGCAATAGAAAAACCCAACATACCGATCGCTGGGCCCAAACGTTCACCTTTTGATGCGGCCTCAACAAGTAAGGTGCCGATGATCGGACCTGTACAGGAAAAGGATACAAGTGATAGGCTGAATGCCATAAAGAAAAGTCCAATAAGGCCCCCTTTATCTGATTTGGCATCCATTTTATTAACAAAAGAACTTGGTAGTGTGATTTCGAAAGCACCAAAGAATGATGCCGCAAAAACAACGAGCAATAGAAAAAATAGGAAATTGAATATCCCATTGGTCGATAAGGCATTAAGCGCATCCGAGCCAAAAGCAATTGTGATAATCATTCCGAGCGCCACATAGATCACAATGATAAAAAGACCATAGAGTAGCGCTTTGCTAATACCGCTCGCGCGAGTACCGGATTGTTTGGTGAAGTAGCTCACTGTCAGCGGTAACATTGGGAATATACATGGCATCAGGAGTGCGGCAAAACCGCCAATTAATCCTGCGATAAAAATACTCCAAAGAGATTTTTTTCCAGTATCTGAATTACCGGATGGAATATTTGTTACTGCCTTATCCAATTTGCTGCTATCTTGACTCAGGGTTGTATCTGGAGCATCTGAAAAAGCCAAGTCGTCAGGTACAGTCTCCACTGTAGGTGTAGTATCAGGTGAAGATTCAAATTGAAGCCCTTCTGTACTCGTTAGACTGTCTTGTTGAAATGCAAAAGCCGTCGTTGTAAGCGAGAGGCTGAAAAAAGCAATTAAAAGTAGAATAAATGTGTTTTTTAACATGCGTATCTGTTTCTGATGTCAGTTTCAAAAATAAAAAAAGGCGATGAGAATCGCCTTATTATTTTATCCGTGTATGATCATTTTTACTATTTGATTGTCACAGCAAAAGCATATTCGTCAGGAGGAAGACATTGTGATGCATCACAAGCTTGCCATTCGACAGTACCTTTCACTGTTGCAGTACCTTTATTCAACTTTACTTTTTGTTGAAAGATCACTTCATTTGTAAAGTAACCAACATCCATTTTAAACACTTCCTCGTGCTTTACTTTTGGTTTTGGCTCAGCAGTTTTACCAACTAATGCGTATTCAGCAGCTTTTGTGAAATTGAAAGAAGTTGGAATAGGTCCACCATCTTTTACATTTTGAGAATAAATGTGCCAACCGTTTTGGATTGTTCCTTTGACATAGACAACAGCTTCATTGTTGTTCAGTTTCTTACTGGCTACAGTCCATTTTACAGGTTTGTGAATTTGAGCGAAGGCTCCAGTAACTGCGAAAATTACTGCAGTTATTAACAATACTAATTTTTTCATTTTCCTAAATAATTATTGCAGTTCGTTATACACCTTTGATCACTAAAGTTGATAAAGGTTTAATTTATCCACTTTACAAATTTAGCATATTCTAAAATGGTTTATCTGTATTTAGTGTAAAGATTAGGATATAAGATGGCGTATCTCTTTGACGTTAAACTTCTGCAATTTGTTGTCAATAAGCACTCGTAATTGACCATCAATTCCCACAGCCTTGATGATCCCAGTCTTTTTCTCGCCTGCGATTAAAAATGGGCGCTCCAGGTCTCTCCAAAATAGTGACTCATTGTAACGGTCTAATATAGGCTGCCAGGATTGGGTGAAGAGGTTGTTGTATTCCTTTTGGATACATTCAAAAAGCTCGACGGCCAGGTCCTTTATGACATAATCGGCTTTGTTTGTAAGAACAGCTAACGAAGTAATTGTTGTCGCTGTGTCAAAATTGACTTGATTAATATTAATGCCGATTCCGACAATAGACGCTTCAATTTTATTTCCCTTTAATTTATTTTCTATAAGGATGCCTACTATTTTTTTGTTGCCGACATAAATGTCATTTGGCCATTTTACGGTCACATCCTGCTCAGTCTTGCGTTTAAGCCAGTTGACTACAGCGATTGCAACTGTCGCTGAGAGCGCAAATTGTTGTACTATTGATAAGAAATGCGGTTTTAAAAGAATTGATGTGGTCAGGTTTTTCCCTGGTTCGCTGACCCAGGTGCTCCCTCGTTGCCCTTTTCCCTGAAACTGTTCTCCTGCTAAAATGGCAGTGCCCTCTGCGAGTGGCTTGAAATTTGACAATAATTCTCTTAAATAATCGTTTGTAGAGGCAACTTTGTCAAGATATATTGTATTTTGACCGATGATAAGTCCCGAAATATTGTTATTTTGCAAACTGAAAGTATTAAATAAATATTAAGTCAAAACTATCATATTTTTTAATGAGTAAAAATAAAAGTTCAGAATTGTCGCAACGTCTATCAGAAATTATCGTTCATGGTATGCAGGAAAAGAAAGCAAACGAGATTGTTCGTTTGGATTTAAGAGATCTTCACAGTTCTGTTTCTGATTATTTTGTGATTTGCCATGCCGACTCCAACATTCAGGTTAACGCTATTGCCAAGAGTGTAGAGGAGGAAGTCTATAAGGCTTTTGGTCAGGAACCCCAATATAAAGAAGGACAATCAAATGGAGAGTGGTTGATTTTGGATTTTGTGGATGTGGTTGTACATATCTTTAAGACCGAAAAAAGAGCGCATTATGCAATCGAGGATTTGTGGGGAGATGCACAAGTTCAGCATTTCCAAAGTGCTTAATAACAGCCTCAATTCAATAATTTATACAGAAAATATAATTACGATATAATGAAAAAAATCCCAAGTAGTAAGGTAAGCCCGAAGCCGCCAAAATTCAATTTTGTGTGGCTTATGATTGCCATGTTTTTAGGTTTTTTTGCCTTGCAATATGTTTTTGGAGAAAACCCGGCTAAGGAAATTAGCTATAGTGATTTTGAAACACGCATGTTAAAAACCGGCGCTGTTGAGCGTCTGGAAGCATATAAGAAAAATGATCTTGTCGAGGTAGAAGTCTATCTAAAGAAGGGCTGGAAAGATAATCCCAATTTTAAAGACGTAACCAAGAGTAATGATCCAATTCCAAGTCTTGCTGGTCAAGAGGAAACAGGTCCGCAGTATATCTTCAAGGATGCCTCAGCAGAGGTTCTAGAAAAGAAATTAGCTGCATCCCAGGCTGAACTGGCGCCAGGAACACCTAAAGTGCAATTAAAATATGCCGATCGTTCTAATCCTTGGGCGAGCTGGTTTGTGACATTTATGTTGCCGTTGTTAGTATTGGCAGCAATCTGGATCTTCTTGATGCGCCGTATGGGCGGTGGTGCTGGTGGTGGCGGTGGTGCGATATTTAATATCGGCAAATCCAAAGCACAGTTATTCGATAAAGAATCACAAATCAATATCACCTTTAATGATGTCGCAGGTTTAGAAGAAGCAAAACAAGAGGTAATGGAAATTGTGGATTTCTTGAAAAATCCGCGTAAGTACACGAATTTAGGGGGTAAAATCCCAAAAGGAGCATTACTGGTAGGCCCTCCGGGAACAGGTAAGACCTTATTGGCAAAAGCTGTTGCAGGTGAAGCACAGGTGCCTTTTTTCTCACTATCTGGTTCAGACTTCGTAGAGATGTTTGTCGGTGTGGGCGCTTCACGTGTCCGTGATTTGTTCAAACAAGCCAAAGAAAAAGCTCCATGTATTATTTTTATTGACGAGATCGATGCGATCGGTCGTGCCCGTGGTAAAAATTCGATGATGGGTGGCAATGACGAACGTGAAAATACATTGAACCAGTTATTGGTGGAAATGGATGGTTTCGGTACGGATTCAGGTGTTATTATTTTAGCAGCGACAAACCGTATTGATGTATTGGACACAGCATTATTGCGTCCAGGACGTTTCGACCGTCAGATTTCTATTGATAAGCCAGATTTGATAGGTCGTGAGCATATTTTTAAAGTGCATTTAAAACCATTGAAGTTGTCAGCGGAGGTGGATGCCAAAAAATTATCGGCACAGACCCCAGGTTTTGCTGGCGCAGAGATCGCCAATGTTTGTAATGAAGCGGCGCTGATCGCTGCACGTAAAAACAAATCTGAGATAGATATGCAAGATTTTCAGGATGCCGTGGATCGTGTGATCGGTGGTCTTGAGAAAAAGAATAAAATCATTTCTCCTGAAGAGAAACGAATCGTTGCTTATCACGAGGCGGGACACGCTATTGCTGGCTGGTATTTGGAGCATGCAGATCCTTTGGTAAAAGTTTCTATCGTTCCGCGTGGAGTAGCGGCTTTGGGATATGCACAATATCTTCCTCGTGAACAATTCTTATATACAACAGAACAACTGGTAGACAGTTTATGTATGACTATGGGTGGACGTGTGGCAGAAGATATTACTTTCGGGAGAATTTCCACAGGAGCTCAGAATGACCTGGAACGTATCACGCAACTTTCTTATGCAATGATTGCCATTTATGGTATGAATGATAAGGTAGGAAATGTGTCTTTCCGTGATAGCTCAGAGGCTTCTTTTCAAAAACCATACTCTGACAAAACGGCAGAGCTGATTGATGCCGAAGTTCGTAATCTGATTACAGATGTCTATGCACGTACAAAACAACTTTTGTTGGACAAACGTGAGGGGCTGATTAAGATTGCAGAAAAGCTACTGGAAAAAGAGATCCTTTTCCAATCTGATCTTGAAGAGATATTAGGTAAGCGTCCTTTCGATACCAAGACAACTTATGATGAGTTTGTCAACGGTGCTGACGGTGGCGGTGTGCCTCAGACCGATTTACCATTGGATGTTCACCCCGAGGAGGCAACTTCAAAAGATGAACAGCGATTGGATAATCCATCATCAAATAGTTTAAACTAATTTAGATTTTACAGCGCTAGAAAAACTCTAGCGCTGTATTTATATTGCTATTGAGCCATGAACGTGAAGAACGCGACAGCGAAGGAGGTAATGTTAAAACGTATACGTCAGGCATTACTTCAAAAAAACGATAATCCACATCCTAATTTCAAAGAAACACCCCTTTATAAAGAAGAGGATGAATTGGTTGATCTTGTTTTTGTTCGTGAACTGACAGCCGCTGGTGGCAAGTTTCTTTATTGCGACGGTGAGATTGGCCTCATCGAAAATTTGATTACATTAACAGAGGTAAACAATATAAAAAATATCTATGCTTGGGAGCAGGGAATCCAAAATCTGCTGACTCCCTATGGTTTCCCTTTTTTCAAAACAGAGAAAGACTTCGAGTCTGCTAATGCGAGTATTACCTCCTGTGAAGCGTTGATTGCGCGTAATGGAAGTATTATGGTGAGTAATGCAAATGCTTCCGGGCGTCGCCTGAGTATCTACCCTCCAATTCACATCGTTGTTGCCAAAGCTTCTCAATTGGTGTGGGACGTGAAAGATGCCTTAGCTTATATGCAGAAACGTTATGGCCAGGAAATTCCGACGATGATATCAACCATTACAGGCCCTTCACGTACTGCAGATATTGAGAAAAGGCTGGTTTTGGGAGCTCATGGCCCCAAAGAGTTATATGTTTTACTTTTAGAAGACCGTTTCTAGCAATGCTTACTTTTTACTTACAACAAACTCCCGTAGCAAGTGTTATTTTCTTTTTTACGCTTGTAACGAGTATCTATACCTTTTCTCACGAGCAGCTTTATGGTAAGTTAATGCTTCATCCATACAGTATCGCCCGCAAGCAGCGCTTGTATACAATATTAACCAGTGGTTTTATCCATAAAGACTGGGGGCACCTGCTGTTCAATATGATCACTTTTTATTATTTCGCATTTGGTTTGGAACAGATGCTGGCGCAGGCAAGCCCCTATGGACATCTTCTCTTTGCTGTCATTTACTTAGGTAGTCTGGTGCTGAGTGATATTCCGACGATTATCCAACAGAAAAATAATTACGGCTATTACAGTCTGGGTGCTTCGGGCGCTATCTGTGCCGTTTTATTTAGTTATATCCTTTTTAACCCGAAGATGACTATTGGAGTCATGATGATTATCCCAATGCCGGCTTATTTATTCGCCTTTCTGTTTTTGGGTTATTGTATCTGGGCTTCTAAAAAAGCGCAGGACGGAGTTAACCATGATGCACATTTCTTTGGTGCATTATCCGGATTGATCTTGACTATTATCTGTTTCCCTTGGGTCATAAAGCATTGTCTTGCACAGTTCTAAAATTTTCCACCCCAAGTTTCCCTATCCAAATTTCTGTACTGGATCGCTTCAGCGAGATGGTGGTTTTCGATCGTAGGACTATTTTCCATGTCTGCGATGGTGCGGGCGACTTTTAATATTCGATCGTAAGCCCTAGCGGAAAGATTTAGACGATCAATAGCTGTCTTTAGTAATTTCTTTTGCGGTTCACCGATCTGACAGATATCTCTGGTTAACTTGGTGCTCATGTGTGCATTACAATGAACATCTGGATAGGATTCGAATCGTTGTTTTTGAATCAGCCTCGTTTGGATGACACGATTGCGGACCGTCAGGCTATTTTCAGAAGGACCAGAGGCGCTCAGCTCGTCGAAGAGTACGGGAGTGACTTCTACATGAAGGTCAATCCGATCTAATAAAGGTCCCGATATTTTACTTAAATACCGTTGGTAATCTTTTCGCTAACATGGTCTTCCCCGCGCCTGGGGGGCCTATTAGAATAACATTATGCCCTCCAGCTGCGGCTATTTCTAATGCTCTTTTGATATTTTCCTGTCCCCGAACATCCGCAAAATCAACATCATACTTATTTGTTTCAGTGTGAAAGAAAGATTGGATATCGACTTTGGTCGGAATGATATTTTTTGAGTTATTAAGAAACTGTACTACCTCTGTCAGGTTTTCGACGGCAATTACATCGATACCAGCAACAATGGCGGCTTCCTGTGCATTTTGTAGCGGAAGTATAATTCCCTTAAACCCGTCATTTAATGCCTGTAGGGCAATTGGTAATACACCTCTGATAGGTTTTATGCTGCCATCCAGGGATAGTTCGCCCAAGATCAGATACTGCTCTAATAACTCATTTATAAGCTGTCCTGAGGAAGCAAGTATGCCAATGGCGATCGATAAATCATAACTAGAACCTTCTTTTCTGATGTCAGCTGGTGCCAAGTTGACCACAATTTTCTGTCGTGGCATGTGAAGTTGACAGGAAGTAATGGCGCTTTCAATACGTCTGAGGCTTTCTTTGACAGCATTGTCAGGAAGCCCGACTATATAATAATGCAGCCCAGTAGAAACAACTACCTCAACTGTTATGGTACATGCTTCAATACCATAGACGGCGCTACAATAGGTCTTGTTTAACATAAATTTTATAATCGGTTGATTTAAAGATACTAAATATTAAATCATAAATAATAATGCTTTAGTGAATTATTGTAAATCGATAGCGAATTGTTGAAAAATGACTATATTGTAATTATATAGATTCTAGTAAATAATGGATAATTGCGGTATTTGGCAAACGATTTGCTTTATAAATTGTATTATTATCGAAGACTAGATTCATCGTATAATAGAATTAGAACTTTAAAACGAAAAAGAAATGAATGACACAAGTAAAGTAGCTTTGGCGTTATTGGCAGGTCTTGCTGCAGGTGCAGCTTTGGGAGTTTTATTTGCTCCGGACAAAGGATCAGATACGAGAGATAAGATCAATGATTCATTAAGCGATTTGAGTGATGCTATTCGTGAGAGAGCTGAAGAACAATTCGATCAATTGAATGATTTTAAAGAGAAAATTGTCTCCACCTTGAAAGGTAAAATAAACCAAGCCGAGGAAATTGTAGACGATGATATCATCGAGCATGCATAAAAGACAAATTGTCCTTAAGGGCAATTTGGGGAGATACATAGAATTATGGGCTATTTCAAAAGGCTGAATATAAATAATCTATAGAAATTCGTATAAGACTTTTGAGATAGCCTAAATAAATTTAAGATGCATGGAAGAGGAAAAATTTTCACTTAGTGGTACTTTTCAGAAAACAAAGGAGTACATAGATTCCCAGTTTAAGCTAGTTAAGTTGAAGACAATTGAGCGTTCATCGCGCCTGATTGCCAGTTTGGTGGTGGATGCGACCAAATTGATATTCACTTTGTTCGTTGTCTTTTTCTTATGTCTAGCTTTGGGTTTTTGGCTTGGTGAATTGCTGGGAAGCTATTCATTGGGTTTTTTGGCAACAGCAGGTATTTTTATAGTTATTATTGTGATTATACGAGTTTTCGAACCTGCATTGGAATCTAAGTTTATGGATCTTTCTATCCGTCGCTTTTTAGCCAAATGGAATGACGAGATTGAAGAAGAAGAAGATCTGAAAAAAGAAGAAAAATTTGATAGAGAAGGGACTACAAATGAATAATAAGCAAACGAAAATACGTAATTTACAGGAGCTTAAAACTGAAATCGCTCGTTTAAAGGAACTCAAAAATGAACAAGAGGCTTACCTGAAAACACAGTTTACTTTATTTAATAACAAGATCGAAGCTCCGATTCGCTTTTTCAATTCATTAAAAAATAATATTCCCGGAGTCAATATCATTCAGCAATTATTTGCGAAAAGTAGTAATCCGGATTCGGATTGGTTGACAAAAACCTTGCGCATAGGTGTTCCTTTTGTGATGAATAGACTGTTTCTGAAAAACTCAGGAATGCTGAAGAAAGCGTTAATGTTGCTTTTATCAGAGCGTGCTGTCGGCCAGATCAATCAGGATAAAATCAGTGGATTGATCGGTAAACTCACCAATTTTATCCGACCCAAAAAGAAGAAAAAGAAAGGCTCACAAATTGAAGGAGAGGTTCCGCTAAAAGATGAAGTTAACGAATATGGTATTCCTTCCTATAGTGAAACCTACTAGGAGGCTGCTTCCTCTTTTTTCAAAAAATCTTCGTAAGCTAATTTAATTCCCTCACGAAGATTGATTTTATGTTTCCAGCCTAATGCATGTAATTTAGAAACATCCATTAATTTCCGAGGTGTACCATCGGGTTTACTCGTATCAAATGAGATTCTGCCGTTATATCCGACCACTTCTTTAATAAGTGCCGCAAGATTCTTTATGCTTAAATCTTCACCGATGCCGATATTGACAAACTGTTTCTCATTATAGGTATTCATCAAAAACACACAGGCATCTGCTAGGTCATCCGAGAAAAGAAACTCCCTTAATGGTGTGCCCGTACCCCAAATAACCACTTCATCCAGGTTATTTACCTTTGCCTCGTGAAATCTACGGATCAGGGCCGGTAGGACATGCGAGTTTTGCGGATGATAATTATCATTGATACCATACAGATTGGTTGGCATCACTGATATATAGTTACAGCCATATTGATCACGAAAAGCTTCTGCCATTTTTATACCAGCTATTTTGGCGATAGCATAAGGCTCATTGGTAGGCTCCAAGGTACCTGTCAACAATAGGTCTTCGTTTAAAGGTTGTGGCGCCATTTTAGGATAAATGCAGCTTGAACCTAAAAACATCAACTTTGTAACCTCATTGTCGTAAGAGGATTTAATCACATTATTCTGTATCGCCATATTTTCGTAGATGAAATCTGCGCGATAGGTGTTGTTCGCCATAATCCCACCAACCTTAGCGGCTGCAAGGAAAACATAATCTGGTTTCTCTTCGTTGAAAAAGTCAGCAACTGCTTGTTGATTACGCAGATCTAATTCTTGAGAGGTACGAGTCACGATGTTGTTGTATCCCAGTTCTGTTAATTTGCGATATATTGCCGATCCGACCATTCCTCGATGGCCTGCTACGTAAATTTTAGCGTCTTTTTCCACGATAAGTTATTGATTCCTGCAAATATAAGGTTATTTTTGCGGGATATTAATTAAAAAATGGGAAAGGATAAACTACGTAAATTTGCCGAAGTAGCGACTTTTGAGAATGTCATCCAGCTCGATGCCGGCAAAGAATATAAAGGAAAATGGGCTGAGAAGCAATTTGGAAATACAAACCCGGTTGTTTTGGAACTTGCCTGCGGTAAAGGAGAATATACAGTTAATTTGGCACGCTTGTTTCCAGAGAAAAACTTTATCGGGATTGATTTTAAAGGCAACCGTATTTGGCGCGGCGCAAAAACTGCGTTGGAAGATGGTATCAAAAATGTCGCATTTTTACGAATACAGATTGAAACGCTTCTTGAACACTTTGCTGAAAATGAAATTGATGAAATTTGGATTACCTTTCCAGATCCACAGCCACAGGACAGTCGCGAAAAGAAACGCTTGACAGGGCCTAAATTTTTGGACCGTTACAGGATTGTCATGAAGCCAGAAGGAATGATGAATCTAAAGACAGATAATGATGGCTTCTATGCCTATACCCTTGAGCAAATAGAGCTACACAATCTTAAGAAATATAAAGAGACAACAGATCTATATCACTCAGACTTGGTGGATAATGTTTTATCAATCAAGACATACTATGAGAAAAAGTATCTTGCTGACGATAAGAATATAAACTATGTGAAATGGAGCTTTGAGAAACGCTAACATCAAAGTTTTTATAATAAAGGAAAGCTCAAACGAAAGTTTGGGCTTTCTTGTTTTTTAAGCGTAGTAAATGTATCAGTAATTTAGCTCCTGGAATTTAAGCCTAATTGATGCATATGGATATTTGCACATCTGTTCGTATAAAACACTGTTATCTCACCCTTGCTACTACATTGAAGTATAGTTATAGTATTGTGACAGTATTGATGTAGTATCAATATAGTATTGCAAGCATGTACTTTAGCCAGTCTTTGTAGGTTGAAAATATGTGGTTAGGAGCTTGCTTTGGGTGCCAATACCATGTTTTTTCTTTTGTTTTTTACTATGCAATACGCTCGATGTTAGTTTTTTATTGGAGTGTTTTCTTTTAAATAATTTCGATTTATTTCGTTTTTTAGAGAATATTAATTATTTTCGATTGTTTAATAAACAATAACCAGAACTAACAATTTTATTTGAACCTGATAATTGCAATTTAGAGCCAGTTAGATCATTTTAGATACATCAATCGGTATTACAATAGATTGCTGTATTTGCGAAAGGAAATCTAATTCGAAACAATTCTTAACACAAAGAAAACATTAAATTAAAACTAACTTTTTGTTAAGAATATATTTTTGTACCAAATTGAAAAATTACAATTTACATTCATATCTATGTTTAGTATTAATCCTATCCAAATTAACCTGAGGCACTCCTCCTCAAAATTGCTCTTCATTGCATTGGCGATCGCAGGCAATATGGATCTTACGGCGACAGCGGCTCCAGTGGAGCATGGTAAAGTTGTACATTCGTTTAATCAAGCCAAGATTAAGGTAAAAGGAAAAGTTTTAGATAGCAAGACACAGGAGCCCCTGGCATCGGTATCTATCCTTGCTGGCGGGGTAGCCAAGGGGACGACAGATCGAATGGGAAATTTTGAAATAGAGATTGAAGCAGGTGCTTCGATTCGTTTTCAATTAATTGGCTATGAGGCGCAAACGAGGAGCTTTGCGACAGGACAGTCAGATGTGAAAATAGCTTTAGATGTTACTTCCGAGGCACTGAATGAAGTTGTTGTAACGGCGCTGGGTATTCAACGCGAGGAGAAATCCCTTGGGTATTCCATTAGTACGGTAAAGGGGGAGGAATTGACCAATGCAATTTCAAACAACTGGACAGATGCGTTAACGGGAAAAGTTGCTGGTTTAAATTTGGTGAAATCGGGTGCTGGGCCATTGGGATCAAATAAAGTTATTTTACGTGGGGAAACCTCAATGACGGGTGAAAATGATGCGCTTATTATTGTGGATGGAATTATCATGGGAGGTGGAACCAGAATGACAGGGAACGGAAATTCGGCCTATTTGGATGGTGATTCACCCGTAGATTTTGGATCTTCTTTGGCTGATATTAATCCTGAAGATATTGAATCAGTTTCAGTTCTGAAAGGGCCTGGGGCTGCTGCATTATATGGGTATAGAGGGTCTCGTGGTGCAGTTATTATTACTACAAAAAAAGGAAAGAGTATACAAAATAGAATAGGAGTAACTGTCAATTCAAATACGGCAATCGGAACAATTAACAGGTGGCCTGATTATCAGTATGAATATGGGCAAGGCGCTATAGGGCAGGACCTGTATTACTCCTATGGTCAATCGGAAGATGGTGCAAGTACGTTGAGCACTTCATCTGCTTGGGGACCTAAATTTGATGGTCAATACTATTACCAATATGATCCCGCTAATTATAGGCAAACGCCTGCCGAACGTACACTTTGGCGACCTTATGAAAACAATCGCAAGGACCTGTTTCAAACGGAGTTGACTTCGACAAATTCCATTAGTGTTTCAGGATCAACGGAGAAAACAACAGCTCGATTTTCATATACTAATGTAACCAATAAGTGGATTATTCCCAATATGGGCTATAATAGGCATACAATTGCAACGCAATTTAGTAGTAAGATCACTGATAAATTAAACTTATCAACAAAAATTAATTTTAATAATAGAGGATCAGATAACCTACCCAATAGCGGTTACAATAATCAAAGCTATATGTATTTTGTTCGAGGGATTGTTCCGAATATAGATGCGGCCTGGTTGGATCAGAATTGGCTTCCAGGTAAGGAAGGTATTGAACAAATGACACCATTTTCCAATTTGCTGGATAATCCGAGAACGATTTCTTATGATATGGTTAATGCACAGAATAAAAATAACCTGATTGGAAATGTGCAGTTAGATTATAAGTTTACCAATGAACTAAGTTTGATGCTCCGGACAGGGATTGATATGGGCTATGACAAACGTAAGCAGTCAAGACCTTTTGATACTTATAAATACGCATTTGGTTACTATCGTGAACAATCTATTTATACTGAGGAACGAAATTCAGATTTTTTATTACAATACAATAACCAACGTTCTGAAAACCATCGTTTTGGTGTTTCAGCTGGGGGAGCCTTATTAAACAACAAATACATTAAAGATGATGCATCAGCAAATAGTCTGATTTATCCGAATCAGTATAAGTTTGCAAATGCCAGAGAAAGGGTGCTTTATGATCCGTATAGAGCAGAATTTGCTATTCATAGTGTTTATGGTATGGCCAATTATAGTTATAAAGAAAAATATTTTATTGACTTTACAGGACGCGTAGACTGGGCAAGTACATTAGCTTCACCTAAAAGAAATGAAGTTAAGCCTTTCTTTTACCCATCGGTTAATACAAGCTTTATCCTAAGTCAAATCTTTGAATTGCCAAGATCAATCAACTATTGGAAATTACGGGCCTCTATTGCTGGAGTTGGAGGAGGAGGAACCAAACCTTATAATAATTTTTACGGTTATGGTAGTGTGATCGGATTTAACGGTGGATTATCTAATCCTTCGACAGTTCCTGACGAAAATTTGCAAGCCGAAAACACCTTGTCTTATGAATTAGGAACTGACTTTCGGATGTTTAAAGACCGAATAAAACTGGATTTGACGGTGTACCGTACATTGATGGACAAGCAGTTAATCGAAACGCCTGTAGATCCTTCCAGTGGTTATAGACGAAAGTTTACCAATGGTGGGGAAGTTAAAACTCAAGGAATTGAGATTGCTTTATCGGGAGATATTTTGAAAAGCCAAGATAAGTTAAACTGGAATATGTTTGGGAATTTTACCCATTATGATTCGGAAGTCGTTTCTATACCGGCTTCCCTTGAAGGGAGACTTATTCTTTCTACATTGTTTGGTAGTCGCGGTACTATAGAGGCCATACCAGGGCGTAGATTTGGTGATATCTGGGGCTTAGGTTATGAAAGAAATCCCGAGGGAAAGATCATCTATGCTGACGGTGTCCCTGTATTGGCACAGGAAAGCCGTTATATTGGTAATCCTAATCCGACCACGAAATTTGGTTGGGGCAATGAATTCAAGTACAAAGGTTTCCGCTTTAATTTCCTATTTGATGGACAGTTTGGCGGGGTGGGTTATTCATTAACGCATGCTGTTCTGATGGAAGAGGGGAAATTAAAGAAGACTCTTCCGGGACGTTATACAGGAATTATTGGCGACGGAGTTGTGGTGAATCCAGATGGAAGTTATAGCAAAAATACGGTCGTTGCAACGGCTGGAGATTATTATGCAAGACATTTTAATCGGGACAATCTGGAATCAAATACGTTTTCTACTGATTTTATCAAACTGCGGGAAGTTAGACTGGATTATTCATTGCCGAAATCTTTTTTAAGCCGTTACAAAATTGAAAAAGCATCTATCGGTTTATATGGTCGGGATCTTTTTGTATTTACTAAATGGCCAGCTTTTGATCCAGAATTTGCTTCTTTGACCGGTAGTGGAATTGAAAAAGGAGCTGAAATTGCTCAATTTCCTTCGACGCGGACAATGGGTGTGAATCTATCATTTTCATTTTAATTATTGACACTATGAAAAAATATATCCGTATAACATTTTTACTCATTCTCGGGAGTATAGTATTCCAGAGTTGTACTAAAGATTTTGTAGAAAAGAATACCGATCCCAATAAAGTTTCTGCGGTAGCACCGCAAAGCTTGATTGCACCAGCTTTGGTAAATGTGTTGAGTACTAATCTATCTCGTAATTTAAGGATCAATAACGAATTGATGCAGGTTACAGTCACAATAAATGATAATTTGGAAATCCAGCGCTATGAGATCCGACCATCGGAATCGGAATCAAGTTGGTCTGGCTGGTATGTGCAACTGACGAATATTAGAGATATATATCAGAGAGCTAACGACGCAAAGCAGGTCGGTTATCAGACTTATATGGGCATTTCCTTGGTCATGGATGCATGGGTAAGTTCCCTGATCACCGACATGTATGGTGATGTGCCGTATTTCGATAGTAATAAAGGTTTTTCCGAAGGTAATCTTACGCCTAAATTTGATAAACAGGAGGATATCTACAAGGATATTTTCCGAAAACTAGAGGAAGCCAATGCCTTATTGAAAGAAAATGTTTTGGTAGAGTCGGCCAATACCGCCATGGATCCAATTTATAATTCAGATGCTACAAAATGGCGAAAATTTGGTAACTCTCTGTATTTAAGGCTGTTATTGCGGGTTTCGAGTAAAACTGAAAGTAATGCTGTCGCCAAGATCAAAGAAATATTAGAGACTAATGTAGCGGAATATCCGATTATGCAAAGTAATGCCGAGACAGCAGCTTTGTATTACACCAATGTACAGCCATATATGAATCCCAATTATAATGTGCGCGATATTGATTTTAATGGCACGAGGGGATATTCTGAATTTTTTATTAACAATTTGATGGACCTTGGCGATCCTCGATTAAAGATCTGGGCTACTGAAGCTACCCTTGGTGTCTATGGCGGTATGCAGTCCGGTTATGCTCGGGGAAATGTTCCTGAACGTCAATCTACGCTCCTTGCAGCACTAAAGTCCGATGCGCACATGGGTAATATTATGAATTATGCTGAATTGCAGTTTATTATCGCCGAATGTGGTATCCGAGGCTATGCGAATGTCGATGCTTCAGCCGCAAATTTGAAAGGAGTAAACGCAGCTATGGAATTTTGGGGAACAACAGCGCCAGCAACTTATCTAACAAATCCAAAAGTAGCTTTTTCTAACACTGACCCCGAAACTGAAAAACTGAAAAAAGTGCATCTGCAAAAATACTATGCCATGATGTTTACAGATTTTCAACAATGGTATGAGTATCGTAGAACACAGTTGTTGGATCTGTATAAGGGACCTGGTTTATTAAATAATGGGAAAATGCCAGTGAGATTAAATTACCCAATTATTGTTCAGTCTCTTAATAGAGAGAATTACCAAGATGCGGTCAACCGTATGGGAGGGGATGGAATAAATGAAAAAATGTGGTGGCAACCTACAATCAACTAGTTTATGAAAAAGTTAAAGATAGTAATGTGGGCTGCGTTGGCAATGTCAACGCTCCTAACAGGCTGTAAAGAGGATATCAATGAGGCTATCGGAGAATTAAATCCTGAAATATCATTATATACATTACGTAGTCTTCACAAGAATACGGATTTGCAGCTTAACGAATCCAATGCACTAGGCGCCAAGTATGTTAAAGCGCTCGTGGTCTCACGTGCGGAGAATAAGAATCTGCCCGAAAATACCATTGCTGTTCAGAATATCTGGCGAAATCAACGTAGGGGAATATTGGTTGAAGTCACTGATGCCTCAAGCTTTAAATTTGGTGATTCTGTTCAGATTAATATTGATGGTGCAAAATTGGTCAAAAAATCTGGTCTAATGGTTTTATCATCCGTTAATAACCAACAGGTCAATGTCTTTGCCTCGAATAGGAATGTTGCCCCGCTAGCCATATCGGTCGCTAACCTTAAAGCGAAATTCGATGAGTTTGAATCAACTTACATCGATGTTACGGCTGATGTTGAGCCGGAGCCTGCAACTGGAACAGCCTTAAAAGGCGATAAGATCTTGATGGATGGGGATAAAAATGAGATTACCTTGCATACAGAGGATGAAGCAACATTTGCGGCGCAGTCTATTGCTCCAAGTGCCTCTTTCAGAGGAGTTGCATTCAGAGAGGGGGATAAGCTGCAGATCCGAATGCAAGACTATTCCGATATGGCTTATGCGAGTGGTAAATTATATGCCGGATGGCCGGAGACCTTTGAGGCATTAGATGCAAGCGTGAAAGGGAGCTACGATATGGGAGAAAAGAACGATGTACCTTTTTCAACTGGGCAATGGAAACTATATCAGGCTATTCTAGGAACCACGGCTGGTCGTGATCGGATTGTTTCGGGTAAAAATGCGATACGTATGCAACAAAACTTAAGTGTAGATGGCTATGTACAAATGAATTTTGATGTGCAAAATGGTGCTTCAAAAGTGACACTTTGGTATGGCTCATATTATACGGATCGGTCATGCACGTTTAAGCTGGAATATTCTACCGATGAGGGCGCGACTTGGAAGCAAACAGGTGAATCCATTGCAGACGCCCACCCAACTTCGCAGAGTCTGAATTCAAAGCAGGCTGTATTTTTAATGAATATTCAGGGTGCTGTTCGTTTCAGGGTTACCAAGCTTGGCTTGGGTACAAGCAACAATGTCATTAACAATGGAAGACTAGGTCTGGATGATATTGCGATCTATAAGAGTTATTAGATTGAACGATTGATGATGTAAAGCCCTGTGTAGTTAAGACTCCACAAGGCTTTCTGTTGTTGGCATATATTTTCTAAACTCCTCAGAAAAAATCGTTATCTTCATCATAACTATAAACGAAGACTTATGAACTTAACAGACTTAGTTACAGGAGGAGTTGGCTCGAAAGCAATAGAAGCCATTTCTAAAATGACAGGCGTCAGTGAATCCAAAGCAAAATGGATTGTGGCAGCGGCTGTTCCTTTAATGATTGCAGCATTGAACTACAATGCCAAAAACAAAGGTCAATCGGAAAACATCGACAAAGCGATCGATCAACATAGTGGTGGAGGTATCTTCGATAAGATAGGTGATTTACTTGGTCAGGGCGGATCGGACGACGGAAACAAGATTGTCAACCATATGTTTGGGCAAAATACAGAGGTGGTGACACAGAATATTGCCGATAAAGCTGGTATCAGTTCAGCGCAGGTAACAGGTGTTTTAGCAACTTTAGCGCCTATTGTCATGAGTTATTTAGGGCAACAAAAACAGGCATCCAGTGGCGGTGGTATTGGTGATTTAATTGGATCTGTTTTAGGTGGTGGCGGACAGCAGGGTGCCGGTGGTGGTATGCTAGGAGGGATCCTCGGTTCATTTCTAGGTGGTGGACAGGAAGAGCCTGAACAAGAAACACAACAGGCTTCCACAGGCGGTAGTATGACTGATATGTTGGGCGGTTTGGCCGGTAGCTTCTTTGATAAAAGCAACGATGGTCAATCCAAAGGAAACATCCTTGACTCAATCGCAGGAATGTTTGCGAAATAAAGCAATCTAACAACATAAAAAAAGTCGGTAACTGATCAGTTACCGACTTTTTTTATGTTGTATTGAATTAATCTTCTACCGTTACTTTCGGTGGAAAGTTCTTATGTTTTCTCTTGCTGATTTTGTCTACGTTGACTGGTTGAGGTACCTTCACATAATATCCTGTGCCATCATACTCCCGTTTATTCGGACTTTCCTTACATGCTGCCGAACAACAACCATCCATTTCCTGACCACACTCATCGCATTGTGTGAAATGTTCATTACACACAGGATTAGCGCAATTGATCATCTTGGTTGTCTGTTTGCCACAATTGAAACAGGTTGATACGACAGATGGATTGACCGAGTTAACGTCTACTGTGACACGATTGTCAAAGACATAACATTGTCCTTCGAAATCTTCACCACCTGCTTCTTTGCCATATTTAATGATTCCACCATGCAATTGGTAGACGTCCTCAAACCCCTCTTTTAACAATAGGGCAGAAGCTTTTTCACATTTGATCCCGCCTGTACAGTAGGTTAATATTTTTTTTCCTCTATATTGTTCAAGCTCTTTGATTTTTTCTGGAAACTCGCGGAAGTTGTCAATGTCCAAAGTCACCGCATTTTTAAAGTGACCTACATTATGTTCGTAGTTTGAACGTACATCCAATACAACCACATCTTCCTGGTCTTTCATCGCCAAGAAATCTTTTGGCTCCAAATGCACACCTGTTTGGCGGTTTGGATCGATTTCTTTAGGGTCTCTCAGACCAGAGTGTACGATTTCAGCTTTATAGCGACAGTGCATTTTGATGAAAGAAGGTTCTTCAACGTTATCGATTTTAAATTCTGTTTTGTTAAAACGACCATCCGCATAAATTGCATCCATATATTGCTGACAAGCCTCAGTAGTACCCGAAACGGTGCCATTCAAGCCTTCATCAGCGACGATAATACGCCCTACTAAGTCAAGTGATTTACAAAATTCAAGGTGATCAGTAGCAAACTGTTCTGCGTTTTCGATAGGGCTGTAACAATAGTACAGCAATGTTTGATATTGTGTCATGATATTCATTGATACCGCTGCAAACGGCGTTTAATGCAAAAATAAATTCACTGCAAAGCTACGAAAAATAATAAATGGAAGGAAATGACCTTCGTCACCTTTTCTTCAAAGGTTCCAGAAGATACTCCAAGCCGTTTAGTTTGATCTCATAAAGTGTGGCCAGTTGCTGACCTAATTTGCCTTTAGGGAACCCTTTTTGATTGTACCAGACCAAATAAGGCTCCGGAAGATTGCATAACGTGTAGCCTTGATATTTGCCGAAAGGCATTTTAACTGTTACAAGTTCAGTGAGGATTTCAGGATTTAGCATTAGTCTTTGGGTTTTCCGTAATTGATGCGGTACCAGATCGCTTTTAAAGTGATAATCCCATGATTGAATAAATTGGGAATGGTGCCGTAATAGTGTTTGAAGATAGCGAAGCGTTCTTTTAGCGACTCCTTATGTTTCTGTTTTGACATCCCGCCCACGAGATAGCGAGCTACATATTGATGCGCATTAACAGATTTATTTGCCTTTTTAGCACAGCGAATGACCCAATCTATATCAGCGCATAGTTTGTAATTGAGATCATACGGTTCTGCAATACTCCGTTTGATGTAGATGGCCTGGTGACAGATATTCATGCCATAACGAAAACTCTTCCAGTCAAAACTTGCAGGTACCTTATGTCTTCGTTCACCAATAAAAGCCCTATTGTCATCTATCAGTATCGTTTCACCATAGAGGATATCGGCTCCATCACTGAGCTTCGCTAGGTTTTCGATGCTATTGAGATCGTATATTTCATCACCGGAATTCAAAAAGAGAACATAGTCACCTGTAGCCAAAGCAAGGCCTTTGTTCATCGCATCGTAAATTCCTTTGTCTTTTTCAGATAATAAGGCCGCAATTTTATCCTGATATTTTTGAATAATGGCTAAAGTGCCATCGGATGATTCCCCGTCAATGACGATATATTCAATATTGTCATAAGTCTGGTTAACAACAGATGTGATGGTATGCTCAATATCCCGCACATTATTGTAAACGACAGTGATGATTGAAAATTTTGGATGAGCAGACATGTCTATTTATTGAATTTGTTAATTTTTTTCTTGAGGAATCGGATGCCCCGATTGAATAAAGAACCTTTCCGATGTGCGTAGAAATATTTGATAGCTTCATACCCTTGTACATTCTCCGCTATTTCGGTAGGGAAAGAATGTACAGGATGATCTGCTAAAGTGACCTGATAGGTTGATTCCGCAGCTGTATGAGTGCCCGAACCATCGTTACCGATATTCTGTGTCATCGAATTCCTCGGATACAAAACTAGTCCATTTTTTTTGAATACCGAAGCGTACCAACGTATTGCCCAGGAGTTGATCTTTCCAGTGCGGAGCTCCTGTACCTGCTTCCAAAAGTTCTCTTTTCCTTCAATACTGAACTGATGAATCTGTTCCTCCGAAAAATCGGAAACAAGCTCATCGATGTTTGGGTTGAAATGTTGCCATGCACGATCCCATGTTGCCCAACCCCAGCTATTGGCGACCCGAAAGAAAAACGTTTCAGGAAGCTCATTCAGGTTTTTTACCGGGTATCCGTAGCCACTGATCTGCATCACCTGTTCGTCCTCTTTATAGCGTTCTAGTGCTTTATTAAAGTAATCGAGGGCAAATTCCGATGTTTCAAGATCATCTTCTAAGACTATAATCTGCCCATGTTCATGCACGACTTTGGTAACACCGTCGATGACATTTGCCGCTAGGCCCCAATTTTTGTTCCGTTCGACAATTTTGATCTGTTTAAAATACCATGGCTTTTTTATAATCCTACGTACCTCTTCTACAGCCTCAATCGCGCGCTCATCTTTTGCCGCATCCGAATAAATATAGAGAATGGTCTGGTCGGCATACTTGTTTTTCTCAAGTGATGCAAGTGTCTTTAGCGTATGCGCTGGACGATTATACACAAAGAGTAGAACTGGAGCAAGACTGTTCATCTATCAAAAAATTTTGTTAAAAGCTTTTTTATTAGCCTGGCGGGTATCACGGACTTCTATGGTCTTACCCAATAGTCTAAAAGCAATATTGAAGTAACTTCTTGTTTCAAAAATACGACCTTTACCTAAAGAAGATAGCATTTTCTTTACGCTCGCTAGTATAGCCATTGAGAAAGCCTTTGTAAACGTATAATTGATATTGCAATATTCGGTCAGATGATAGACAAATTCACTCTTTAGAAAAGCTTTGCGATCTACTTGGCGCTGCTGTCTGTCGTGATAAGCCTTGGCATCTTCGGCCAATACAAAGTTCAATCCGTAATAATGGATGCGGTTGGCATAATCTTTATCTTCTCCATAATGGAAGAAAATTGGAGAAAAACCGCCGACTTTTTTGATGACCGCTTTTGGTATCAACCAAAAAGCAGCATTGACGAATGAGCAGGTTCGATACGAATTTTCGAGCTGCGTATGCTTCGTATAAACTGAGAACCCATGGTCGAGTTTTTCCTCCGTGCCATCGTAGTGGATAGGGGAAACAATTCCAATGTTTATGGTATTTACCTTGATCAGGTTGGCGATGCAGTTCTGATCTATCCAAGCGTCTTGATTGACCAAAAAGGTGTAGTCATAATCTTCTTCTAGGGCGATGGCCAACCCCATGTTGTTAGCCTTTCCAAAACCGAGGTTTTCGGAGCTTTCTATCAGTCTGACAGCAGGATAAGTTTCTTTGATGATACGGGTAGTATGATCCCTTGAGTTATTATCTATAACAAGGATATCCGTTTGATGGCTTGATGCCAATAAACTGGGCAAACATTTGTGAATCCAAGGTTCAAAATTATAAGAAACGATTATGGTGAGAATCTTGGCCATCTATTTTTTTCGGATAACTGTGATGAAATAGCTGAATAACTCAAGCAGAATGCTTGGCTTAAAAATTCTATTGACGATAATATATGCACATACAGCGACAGCAACAGTACTAGCAAACCGAAGGTAGAGGTTGGCAATAGATGCAGTGGCGTAGTGTGCTGCTAAACAGCTGATACCTGCTAATACAGCATACGAAAAAACATCCTGAATCAGATAGCTGAATGAATAGGTCATATAGGGTTTGGCCGAAGCGTACCAGACAAATATCCATAGGGCATTTAATCCGGAGGTTAAAGCGATGAGCATTTCAATGCCAAGCGATTTGCCAAAGACTAAAATAGCTATTTGAAGTAAACCAAAAACGACGATATTTCGCATATAGATCTGAGATTTGCCCTTGCTGATAATCAAGCTGGAGAAGACATTGCTTACAGAATCGAAAGCCGCGCCAATACAGAAAATTTGAAGAAAGATAGCACTTTGTTGCCATTTTTCGGTTATCGTAATCGTAATGAAGTCTTGTGCCACTGTGGTTAAACCAAATAACATTGGAAAAGCCAAAAAAGCCGTAAAGGAGATGAGCTTGCGGAATACACGAACCTGCCTGTCCTTATCGTCTTCTATCTCACGTAGGATAGGTTGTGTGACGTTATTAACCATATTGGTTAAAATAGACTGAGCCATTTGGCTCCATTTATTTGGTTGAACAGTATATCCTAGTTCTTCGGTTGTATAATGTTTTCCCAAAATTGCAGCATATATGTTTTTATTGATATTGATAAAAATATTGGTAACCAGTATTTTACTGCTAAACCCTAGAATATCGCGGATAGGACTGAAATCAAAGGTAAATGAGGGTTTGAATTTGGAGAAATACCAAAAGCCAAGCATATTAAAACCGCTATAAGAAACGATTTGAACGGCAAATGCCCAATAGGCATAACCTTTATAGGCTAAATATATACCAATTGTATTTGATAAGATAAGAGCCAAAGTCCCGGTGATCACTCTTTCCTTGATCTTTAAATTACGGAAAAGGTAGGCGTTATGTGCAATCCCGAAACTTCCTAACCAGAAGGACAGAAAGGTAAATCGACTGAGTTCAACAAGTACAGGTTGATTGTAGTAAAGGGCAATCAGCGGAGCTGAAAAGAATAATACAATATAAATAAATGTACCTATTCCGACGCTTGTCCAGAATACAGCATTGTAGTCTTTATGCTGAACTTCTTTTTTATTGACAATCCCATACACAAATCCGCTCTCTTGAAATGCTGAGGCAAGAACAGAGAATATGGTAATCATGGCTACTAAACCGTAATCTTCTGCTGTTAGTTTACGATTTAGTAGAATACCGAAGCCGAAGCCCAAAAACTGCTGAATAATGCTGGCCATGCCACCCCACAGCAGTCCTTTTGTTGTTTTTGATTTTAAAGAGTCATTTTCCGTTTGCGATGACATGCTAAATTAAATGAGCGGCAATATTAAAGTATTGCAATTGTATTCGCAAATTCTTTTAAGGAAACATCAGTCGGATTGATATCAGTAATCAGATAAGAAATATCACGTAGGGGTACCACTTTCATTTTTTGAACGGAATTAAGTTTTTCCGCAATACTGAGTATAGCAACCTTTTTAGAGCATTTGATCATTGCACGTTTGATCTGCACAACTTCCCAGTCTGAATCCGTTACCCCATCTTCTACAGAGAGTGAATTGGTACCCAGCAAGCAAAGATCTACTTTTAGGTCCGCCAATTCATTGGCCACCTGTGCGCCTGATACAATATTTGTATTCCGTGAAAGCTTTCCACCAACCAAGATCACTTCAAGATTTGGCTTTTCAGCCAGTTCCAGTGCAACTAATGGGCTGATCGTGAAGAATGTACATTGAAGGTGGTCTGGAATTGTTCGTGCCAGTTCAATCAAGGTCGTTCCCCCGCCGACCAATATAGTCATACCATTTGAGATCAATGAGCTTGCCTTCTTGGCAATTTCTTTCTTCGCCTCTTTAGCGTAAACATTTCCGTCCTGAAAAGGAAACTGAAAAGATTTGGATAGCGCTCCACCGTAGACTTTTAAAACTTTGCCATTTTCTGCAAGCTCGTTCAAGTCACGTCTGATCGTATCTTCGGATACATTAAGTTGGACACTTAAATCTGAAGATAAAACTTTGTTATGTAGATTGATCTGATGTATAATAAATGCTTGTCTTTCTTCCTTTAACATTGGTCTTTGGTTTTAATCGGAATTTTAAAATTAATTGAAAAAAATCAGTTTAAATGTAATGAAAATTATTCTTCCTTTTTATCAATTTTTGTTAAACCCGCTTTAAAGCGAGGTTTGAATCCTGTTGGCTTGTTGGTTGCTGTTTGTTCCTTTGTCGTATCGTCGTTCTGCTGTGGTTCAGCAGTTGGATTGGTTGTGCTGCTTTCCGTTAATGTTGGGGCTGCTTTTGAAGCCGGTTCAGCTGTCTGCTCTTCGCTTGTATCCTCTGCTGAGGGAACTACTGTCGACGAAGAATCAGTACTTGCTGTTTTCGTTACACCAGCTTTGAATCTTGGCTTAAAGCCTGTCGGCTTCGATGTCTCTGTTGCCGAACTGCCCGAGGCCTCTGCAGGTAAGGATGTATTCGCTGTAACAGTGCTATCCGCAGCTACTGAAGGTACCGTCGCATCCGCTACCGAAGAGTCTGCGGATTGAATAGGTTCATCCGCCCGTTTGTCATCAGTATTTGCCGCTTTCGTTATTCCGGCTTTAAAGCGAGGAGTGAACCCCGTTGGTTTAGCTATTGTTGTTTCCTGCTCGCCGGGTTCCTTTTGCTGCTTGTCAACAGTGTTCTCTACTGGCGCGGCCTTTGTTTGTGAAGAATCCGTATTTTCTGCTTTCGTCACGCCGGGCTTAAACCTAGGCTTGAATCCTGCGGGTTTGTTTGCTGCGGTTGCATCCGTTTCAGCGATATTCTCCTGTTGAGGTTCAATGGATGGATTGGCGGGGCCAGCTTCATCAAAAGTTGAAGATACTGGTTGCACAGGCTCAGCTGCTTTCGTCAGGCCTGCTTTGAATCTTGGCTTAAAGCCTGTCGGCTTCGGTGCTTCAGTTGCTGAACTGTCCGAGGGCTCTGTAGGTGAGGATGTATCCTCATTAACAGTACTATCAGCTGCTTTCGTTACACCCGGCTTGAACCGTGGTTTAAAACCTGTCGGTTTAGCCGTTTCTGGCGCAGCATCGTTCGACAAATCTGTAGGGGCGGACGTTTCGGCTGTAGCCGCTGTGTTTTTAGTGATCCCTGGTTTAAAGCGTGGCTTAAATCCTGCAGTAGAATTTGCAGCTGCTGTCGAAGATTCTGTTGTATGTTCCTCTTTCTGCTCAGTCGGCTCAGTTGTTGGAGTTGCTGCCTTAAACCTAGGTTTGAAACCTGCAGGTTTTGTGGCAGTGGCATCCGTTGCGGCCGGTGCCGTCTCAACAGGATCTGTTTGGATCGGTTTTTTGATGACCACGGTTTCTTCTTCCGCCAGATGGTAACTCTTACGAAGCTTGTTGAACCAAAATTTCTTGCTATGATCAAAACTTTTCTCGCCCATAGCAGAATAGTGTGCTCTGAACTCTTCAAATAAAGGTTCATCTGCAGCTTTTAAAGCTTTTAAATCAATTTTCTTTTTCGTGAAAAATTCTTCAAAAGTCATCCTGTTACGAGTTTGATATAGTCTATTACAAATGTAGTAATTTTTCTGACGGCGCTGAGAGGCCTTTCTATAAAAAAAGAGCGACAAGCGCTCTTTTAGATATTTTTGAGATAAACAGCTTATGCCATATTATGGTATACCGCCTGAACATCGTCATCCTCTTCGATTTTATCGATCATCTTTAACACATCTGCTGCTTGTTCTTCAGTAATATCAGAGTGTGATAGAGCAATACGCTCCAATTTTGCTGAGCTTACTTCAATACCTTTCTCTTCTAGCAATTTTTGCATATTACCGAAATCTTCAAAAGAAGTCTGAACTACAGCAACATCATTGCCTTCTTCATCAGCTTCAACGTATAATTCTTCCAAACCACCATCGATAAGCTCCAGTTCCAACTCTTCAAGATCCAATTCGTCTGTAGCTGCAAAACGGAAAATGGACTTGCGATTGAAAATAAAATCCAAGGATCCTGTTTTTCCCAATGAACCTCCGGCTTTGGTAAAATAGCTGCGGATATTTCCTACAGTACGGTTGGTATTATCTGTCGCTGTTTCGATCAAAACCGGAACACCATGTGGGCCATAACCCTCATATACATATTCTTCGTAGCCTTTTGAATCTTTCTCTGAAGCACGTTTTATAGCCGCTTCAATACGATCTTTAGGCATATTTACAGCCTTAGCATTATGTATTGCTGTGCGAAGTCTCGAGTTGGTTTCAGGGTGAGGGCCGCTTTCTTTAACCGCCATAGCGATCTCTTTACCTAAACGTGTAAATTGCACGGCCATCTTAGCCCAGCGTTTGAATTTCCGCTCTTTTCTGAATTCGAAAGCTCTTCCCATTGTTATATTTTGTTTTTAAGATTCTCAATCATATCGACTGTCATCTTCTGGATGTCAAATTCTGGCTTCCAGTTCCAGTCTTTGCTTGCGTATGAATCATCCAGACTTGCAGGCCATGAATCGGCAATCTGCTGTCTTGGGTCATTCTCTACGTAAGAGATTGCAAAATTAGGAAGAATTTTTTTAATTTCTTGTGCGAGTTCTTTTGGAGTAAAAGTAATACCACCAAGATTATAGGCGTGGCGGATGCTCAGACTTTCCTGTGGTGCGTCCATCAGCTCAAGTGTGCCGCGGATGGCATCTTCCATATATAACATCGGTAATGCTGTATTCTCGGATAAGAAACATTCGTAAGTACCTGTTTTCAGCGCCTCATAAAATATATCAACAGCATAATCTGTCGTTCCACCTCCCGGTTCAGTCTTCCACGAGATAATACCTGGATATCTTACGCTACGGATATCCAATCCGCGGTGCTCCTGATACCATTCGATAAGACGCTCACCTGCAAGCTTGCTGATTCCATAGATCGTATTCGGATCCATAACACAGTATTGTTCCGTATTTACTTTTGGTGAGTGCGGACCGAAGACAGCAATGGAACTTGGCCAGAATATTCTTGAAACTTTATACGTAACAGCTAGATCAAGCACGTTGAGTAATCCATTCATATTAAGCTCCCAGGCTTTTTCAGGATATTTCTCTCCTGTTGCTGAAAGCATGGCTGCCAATAAATATACTTGAGTAGGTTTATATTTTTGAAACAATATGTCGAGACCATTTTTGTCAAGCACATTTGCAATTTCAAAATTCTCGTCGGGGCTTTTTGTTTGTGGTTCTCTGATGTCTGTGGTGACAACATTTTCTGCACCAAATTTTTTACGCAGAGCGATTGCCAATTCAGTACCGATTTGGCCGTTTGCACCAATGATAATAATGCTTTCTTTCATGATGCAAATATAACGGCTTTTCAGTATCTAGCAACTGTTTGATGCAAAGGATATCTTTCTAAAAATGTTAATTTATAGACTCTTGGCACTGTTTTTATGAGATTTTAAACCGTTTCAATCGTTTGTTCTGTTTTTTTGAACGAGCAGCGAAAATTTTTATTTTTTTTGAATTATCGTCACTTCAATTTTTTTAGTCAAATCCGCGGTTCGTGGCCAATAATTTTTTGGCTGGGGTAGAAAAAAACTGAGTCGTTGTGACTTTTTTAGCGGAATAAGCGATATTTTGTTATTTTAATATTGTAATTGGGGAATATTTTTTAAATTTGAAGAATTCATTCTTCAAGAATCAACTAAAAACAAATCAAATAACAAATTTTATATACACAATTTAAACACAGACAAAAATGAAAGTGGCAGTAGTCGGCGCAACAGGCCTTGTAGGTACTGAGATGCTAACCGTGTTGGCGGCGCGAAATTTCCCAGTAACAGAATTGATTCCAGTAGCTTCAGAGCGTAGCAAGGGTAAGGAAATTGAATTCAAGGGAAAGAAGTATAAGGTGGTTACACCATCTGAGGCTATTGCTTTGAAACCTGATGTTGCATTGTTCTCCGCTGGAGGTGATACATCTAAAGAATTTGCACCAAAATTTGCAGAAGCTGGAATTACAGTTATTGACAATTCTTCAGCATGGCGTATGGATCCGACCAAGAAATTGGTCGTTCCAGAAGTAAATGGCGATGTGTTATCTGCTGATGACAAGATCATCGCAAATCCAAATTGCTCAACTATTCAAATGGTGGTGGCGTTAAAACCATTGCATGATAAATATAAAATTAAGCGTGTCGTAGTTTCGACTTATCAGTCCGTAACAGGCACCGGAGTAAAAGCCGTTAACCAGTTGATGGACGAGCGCGCAGGTAAAGAAGGCGAAAAGGCTTATCCATATCAGATTGATTTGAATGTCATCCCACATATCGATGTATTCCAGGAAAATGGCTACACCAAAGAGGAAATGAAAATGATCTTGGAAACAAACAAAATCATGCGTGACGATTCAATCAAGGTAACAGCAACAACTGTGCGTATTCCAGTGATGGGCGGGCACTCCGAATCATTGAATATCGAATTTGAAAATGACTTTGATTTAAATGATGTACGTGCTGCATTAGCTGCTCAAAGTGGTTGTATCGTTGTTGATGATCCTGCTACTCTTCAATATCCAATGCCAAAAGATGCACATGGTAGAGATGAGGTTTTTGTAGGACGTATCCGTCGTGATGAATCGCAACCGAATACGTTAAATATGTGGGTAGTAGCAGACAACTTGCGTAAAGGTGCAGCAACAAATGCTGTTCAAGTTGCTGAACTATTGGCAGAAAAAGGATTGATCTAACTCAAGTAGATTCCATCATATTGAGCCCCCATGAAGCAGTTCATGGGGGCTCTTTTTATAGGTGCATTTGTGATTTTCGGAAGGACAGGTATATTTCCGCCAGATCCAATAAATCTGTTGCTATGGTGTCAAAGTCTTTGGCAGGATGGAAAAATCAATCTTATCATTTAGTGGTACATAGCTGTCTTTTTCCTGCTCTTCCAGACGGTCAGGAAATAATATTCCGAAGAGGTGATCTGTTTCATGTTGGAAAATAACTGCTGTAAATCCTTCAATATTTTCTTCAATAACTTTTCCCTCCTGATTGATGTATTGTAAACGGATCGCATAGCTCCGCAGAACATCTTCTTTGCGATTTGGGATGGATAGACAGCCTTCTGTACCCTTCCGTTTTAGCTTTGAACGCCACAGGATTTTTGGGTTTACATAAAACTCGAAAGGTTGTTCTGGCTTGTCAAACCGTTGCACCCAGATCAGGTTTTTGTTGATCCCAATTTGAGGTGCCGCTATTCCTACCCCTGGATGATTTGGATCCCGAACGGTTGCAAACATCCGCTTTGAAAGTGTTTCTAACAGTGGGTCATTGTACTTAACATCACTGCTTGTCGCTTTCAATACCTTTAGATCTTTTTCATCGGTAGTTTGTAATACACGAAGAATTGTGTTTTCATCACCTGATAGAATAATCTTCTTGTCAGCTTCTGTAAATTCCTGTCCGGCATTCAGGTTGACCGGCCGTTCATTCTTCGCTTTATGAAAGGCTTTTTCTCCTGCCATAATTTTTGTTTCTAAATTGTTTTCTACTGGGGGAACTGGACAACGATAACCGTTGCTATAGGCGCAATAAGGATTGTAAGCCTTATTAAAATCTATTTCAATGGTACTACCCTTGATGTCATCCGTGGACAGGTCGATATACCGTCCACCACTATAACTCTCCTGGCCGTTTGTCTGATCTAAAAATGGTAAAAATAAATGTTTTTTGTAGGCAGGATTTTGAAATAAGGCCACACTTTGGTAAATATTTAATGTCCTTTCAGCCCCATTCAATTGAAATGTCACAATCGCATAGCGTTTGTACTCATTGCTGGTACCGTCATAGGTTGGCATACGAAATACAGGTTCATCAAATAAGACCTCTATCTTAGCTTTAGCCTTATAGTTAGGGCTTATAGGAAAGTAATCTAAAGATGCCACTTGATCGGCTTTCAATGGGCCAAATTGCTCTTTGGCCAATTCCAAAGCTTTTTCCTTGCGCTGAGCCAAAATTTGTTGCTCATAATTGCTCTGGGCATGACCATATAGGCAAAATGCAACAAAAAGGCTGGCAATAACTGTTTTTCTCATTTATATTTTAAATAGTCTATCAAAGTTATAGCTTTTTTAGTGAATTCAGGTTTTACACAGTAAAAAATAAAAAAATGATGACACTTCATAGGCCTATAGCGTGTAGAAGCAGAATCTCAATACGCATATCTTGATACTCAAATCTAAATTGTACTTTTGTAAAAAACGATTTTCCATGAGGTTAATGGCATTTGATTACGGTACAAAACGAATTGGGGTTGCGGTGACGGATCCGATGCAAATTATTGCTACGGCACTGACAACAATACATCCGCAGGATATTTGGACTTTTCTAACGGATTACCTCCAAACGGAACAGATCGAAACATTCGTTGTCGGTAAGCCCAAACAGCTGGACGGATCGGATTCGGAGTCAGCTTCGCATGTGGTCGGGTTTATGCGCAAATTGAAAAAGACCTATCCTACCATCCCAGTTGTGGAAATCGATGAACGGTTTACTTCAAAAATGGCCTCTGCAGCCATCGCTCAAAGTGGAAAGAAGAAAAAGGACCGTCAACAGAAAGGCCTGGTTGACACCGTCTCTGCGACAATTATCTTGCAAAGCTATATGGAGGGTCGGAATTTTTAAATACGAATTTTATGGCATGAGCCGCTAGCGTTAGATGACTCGTTTATTGATGGAGCAATGTCGATTTTAATAGCATATTGTCCATTTAAGCGATGAAATCAAGCCGGGTATAACGGGTTCACTTAATACAAAGTTATAGATGAAAAGCATATTATTTTTTACAGAAGACATAGATTTCAAATTAAAAGAAAAAGGTAAGATTCGTCAATGGATCGCTGATGCGATTAAAGGTGAGGGATTTAAACGCATAGGCGAGCTGAGTTTTATCCTCTGTTCGGATGCCTATCTGTTGGAGATCAATAAAGAATACCTGAACCACGATACGTATACCGACATCGTGACTTTTGATTCATCAGAGGATGAAGATACCATTGCTGGCGATATTTTTATCAGCGTGGAACGTATCCAGGAAAATGCACAAAAATTTAAGGTTGGTGAACGTGATGAGTTGCATCGCGTCATTATTCACGGTGTCATGCACCTTTGTGGATATCCGGACAAAAAGCCAGCCGATAAAGCAAAGATGACGGCTAAAGAAGATGAATATCTAGGAAAAAGAAATTTCTAGTTTAATTATAATCCAATGTCAGTGGGGGTGTCCAAAAGAAACGGATACCCTATTTTTTTATTCATATCCTCCTAGAGCCTCATTTCAGCAGTTCAATTCTCCAGCGAGGCACTTTTCCTTTTTTGACAGCTTCTTGTTCATCTTTTTATACAAGTGAACGGTCATTTCTGTCTCAAATCTTCCCAGCTGAGGAATGCCTAATTATAAGGTATATATGTGAATATCTCATAAGTTTTTCCGGCAAAAAAAACTTGACTTTTCGATTATATTTAATTAGCTTCAAAACACAAATTGTCTAAACCATTTATTTGTGTCTAATATGAACGAATTAGAGGAATATTTCCGAAATAACAATGCGAAGCTGATAAACAAATGGATGCATTATTTCGACGTATATGATCGTCATTTCCGTCGATTTAAAGATAAAGAGATTGTTGTGCTTGAAATAGGTGTCTTTCAGGGTGGAAGCCTCCAGATGTGGAAGAAATATTTTGGCGACAAAGCAAAAATCTATGGGGTAGACATCAACCCCAACTGTAAAGAACTAGAAGAGGAGAATGTAGAAATATTTATCGGATCTCAGTCAGACCGTAAATTTCTACGTAAAGTAAAAGAATCGATCCCGCCAATAGATATCCTGATAGATGATGGCGGGCATACCATGCTGCAACAGATTATTACATTTGAAGAGTTATTTGGACATGTAAAAGAGGATGGTGTCTATCTATGCGAAGATTTGCACACCTCTTACCAAGTTTTTTATGGTGGTGGGCATAAGCGGAATGGCACTTTTATCGAATACAGTAAGAATTTTATTGATTACATCAATGCCCATCATTCAGAACAACGTGGACTAAAGGTTAATGAATTTACACGGTCGGTCAACTCCTTGCATTATTACGATAGCATACTGGTTGTTGAGAAACATAAAATGCAGCCGCCAACACATATGAGAACGGGTAATGCTACAGTACAGGACTTTGATGCTCCGCCAACAGGGATAAGTGGATTAAAGTGGAAGATTAAGAAGCCGGCGCTAACAGTGATCAATAAATTCCTCCGTTTTTTTAGGATTGGAGGATTTATGTGGAGATAAGAAAACGATAATACACAAAAAAAGCGCTGTACAAAGTACAACGCTTTTTTTATAGCATTGCTAATGACTAAAATCTTTCAAATTGAGAGAAGAAGAAGTTACCTTCGATAGCCGCATTTTCATCAGAATCAGATCCGTGGATAGCGTTAGCATCGATAGATTTAGCATATTTGTTACGGATTGTACCTTCAGCTGCGTCAGCAGGATTAGTAGCGCCGATTAATGTACGGAAATCTTCAACGGCATTGTCTTTTTCTAAGATTGCAGCAACGATAGGACCTGAAGTCATGAATTCTACCAATTCACCGTAGAAAGGACGTTCTTTGTGCACTGCGTAAAATGCGCCAGCAGTTTCTTTTGATAATTGAATGTATTTCATTGCAATGATTTTGAAACCACCAGCAATAATATCGTTTAAGATTGCACCGATGTGACCGTTCGCTACTGCGTCAGGTTTAATCATCGTAAAAGTTCTGTTAGTTGCCATTATTTTAATTTTTTTGCAAACTTAGATAAATTGCTTTTTATATGCAATATAATTAGGTTTATATAAAAAACAATTTATTCACCTTCGTGTGTTAACTAGCGTTACACATGGTCATGAAACAAGTCTCAGTTTAACTCTGCTGAACCCGCAAGTTGTGCCTCCCTCTGTCACTGGCAATCTTTTTGCCGTGGAGAATGTAATAAGTTCATAGGCAATTGATAATGAAAGGAAATAAAAAATCAACTGTAAACAAATCTATAAGATAAATATATTCGATACGAATATGTAACTTTGTAATGTTATGGCATTAAATCTAACAGTAGACATCGATAAGGATTCCGGCTTTTGCTTTGGAGTGGTATACGCTATAGATATGGCAGAGGAGATTTTGGAAGAGGATGGTTACCTCTATTGTCTTGGTGACATTGTACACAATGACGAAGAAGTAGCCCGATTGAAAGCCAAAGGACTGCGTATTATTGATCATGCTGCGCTGCCTACACTACAAAACGAGAAGGTGCTGATCCGTGCACATGGTGAAGCCCCCGAAACCTATCGTACAGCTTTAGAAAACAATATTACGCTAATTGATGCCTCTTGTCCAGTCGTACTCAAATTGCAGAATAGGATCAAAACCTCGTTTGACCAGGAGGAAAAGATCTTGATCTTTGGAAAACATGGGCATGCGGAGGTCATCGGCCTACAGGGACAGACAAATAACGAAGCACTCGTATTTCAGGATATAGCTGAGTTGGATGATGCTGATTTGCCAGCTTCATTTACGCTCTATAGTCAGACAACAAAAAGTGTGGATAAATTCTACGCCATCAAAGATGAGTTGATCAAAAGAGGGTATGAGGTCAAGGCCAATGACACTATCTGTAGACAAGTATCTAACAGATATGAGGATCTTGGTGCCTTTGCTCGACAATATGATAAAATTGTTTTTGTATCCGGTAAAAAGTCTTCCAATGGAAAGGTTTTGTTTGAAGTATGCCAAAAAGCCAATCCTGAAAGTTACTTTATCTCCGACCCTGCCGAACTGGATGCGTCAGTTTTTAGGACCGGTGACCGTATTGGTATATGCGGAGCAACCTCAACACCAATGTGGCTGATGAAAGATGTAAAAGCGAGCCTGGAAGCACTCTAACCTAGTTTACCCGTCATAGATATTTCATATTATCGCGAGTGAATCTGCAGTACATGCTTTTTTGTTTATTTTTGTAGGCTATGAGCAATAAAGCCAAAAAAGGTATTCTTTTAGTACAATTAGGTACACCCGATAGTCCAACTACTCCAGACGTAAAGAAATATTTGACCGAATTCTTAATGGATCCCCGCGTCATAGATATTCCTTATTTTCAACGGACATTATTGGTAAAAGGAATTATTGCTCGTACCCGCGCACCAAAATCAGCAAAAATTTACGAAACAATCTGGGACAAGGAAACCGGCTCTCCCTTGATGCATTACAGTATATTGCAACGGGACCTATTGCAGGAGTCTCTAGGGGAGGAGTATCATGTGGAGTTGGCCATGCGTTACCAAAATCCATCCATAGAAGCTGCACTGAGCAAGATGGAGGGGATGCTGCTCGAATCCGTTCGCGTTATTCCATTATTCCCACAATATGCATCGGCGACATCAGGCTCGGTAATAGACCGTGTGATGGAGTTGATCCGCAAATGGAACTATTTGCCTGAAATTAGTTTTGTAAGCAATTTCTGCACGGATGACTTAATGGCTGAAACGTTTGCAGACCATGCCAGAAAACACGATCTTACACATTTCGACCACTTTGTGTTTAGCTATCATGGCCTTCCCGTCAGGCAGCTGGGTAAGGTGGATCCCACAGGCAAACTAAAATGCCCTGAATCAGGTTGTGATTCCTGCAAAACAAATGTCAACGCATATTGTTATGTTTCTCAGTGTTATGCGACGACGCGGACCATTGTTGAAAAACTAGGCTTGCAAAAAGAACAATACTCCCTGTGCTTCCAATCCCGTTTGGGCAAAGAGCCGTGGATTCAACCCTATACTTCCGATCTGTTGCATGACCTCGCTAGTAAAGGCTATAAAAAATTACTGGTCTTCAGTCCGGCATTTGTGGCAGACTGTATAGAGACTATCGATGAAATTGGTGTGGAATATGCTAGTGAATTCAAGGATTTAGGTGGAGAGGAAGTCTGTTTGGTCGAAAGTCTCAATGACGATCCCAAATGGATTGCATCTCTGAAGCAATTGGCACTCAATGCCAAAAATTAAAACGAATTAATGATGTTGTTAGTAAATGCATGTGTTTTACTCATTCTAGATTTTTATATCTTTTTTGCCCTTCGTGCTACGAAGATTAAATTTCCCAAAACAAAAATATTCGCCGTGTTATGGTGGTCGTATTCGGCCCTATTATTATTAGGTGTTTTTATATCTGCCAAATATAACATTCCATTGATTGTACGATCTGTTATTTTGGTTGGATTCTTTCTGACAGCAGCTTCAAAGATATTCTTCTTTTTGATTTTATTGATTGATGATATCCGTCGTGGTGGAGTCTGGGTCAAACGCTTGTTCAGCAAGAAAGAATCCGTTGAGGATGTTGTTGAAGATGCTGGCGATCCATTACCCGAAAATCCGGTCAAAGGCATCAGTCGATCCGAATTTTTGACCAAAGCGGGTATTTTAATTGGGGCCTCACCACTGATTCCATTAAGCTGGGGTATTATTTCTGGCGCATACGATTACCGCGTGAGACGTGTACCTTTATATTTACCTAATCTTCCGAAAGCTTTTCATGGCATGACTATCGCACAGATATCAGATGTACACTCGGGATCCTTCTATAACAAGACCGCTGTAACAGGTGGAGTCGATATGTTACTGAAAGAAAAAGCGGATGTAACATTCTTTACGGGGGATATCGTGAACGCTCAAGCATCTGAAATGCGCGAATACCAAGATATCTTTGCGCGTGTGAAGTCTGATTTAGGGGTATTCTCAACTTTGGGTAACCATGATTATGGTGATTACTATTATGGAAAAGAAGATTCTCCCGAGAAGCGGAAAAATTTAAAGGATGTGATTGATGTTCATAAAGTGATGGGCTGGGATCTATTAATGGATGAAAACCGCAAGATTAAAGTCGATGGTGAAGAGCTCTGTATCGTTGGGGTGCAGAACTGGGGAACAGGTCGTTTCCCAAAACATGGCGATATCAAAAAGGCATTGATGGGAACTGAGGAACAGTCCGTTAAGTTATTATTGTCCCATGACCCTTCTCATTGGCGCGCACAAGTATTGGATACTGATGTCGATGTGATGTTTGCAGGCCATACCCATGGTATGCAGTTCGGTGTACGCGCTGAAATGTTGCAATGGAGTCCTGTACAATATATTTATAAAGAATGGGCTGGATTATATCGTGCACAAGAAAACAAACGGTTATATGTCAATGTCGGTTATGGATTCTTAGGATATCCCGGTCGTGTTGGTATCCTGCCTGAAATTACAATCTTTGAGTTGATTAAAGGGCAAGATCCGAAATTTAAGGCTTAGTTTACTTTATGGAGGCCGTGGTCGTTCCGACCTTTGGCTTACTTAACCCTAGAAATGGCTAACCATACAGTGGGAAGATGACGTCGTTAGTTTTTTTTAAGCTTTAAAGGATTCATCTTTAGATAATTTTACTTTTTAATTTTAACTTTTTACTTAAAAAAGCTAATATTGTGTATTCTGTACACCAGTTATACATAACATGCAATCAACTTTAAACTTTGGGGACTCTCCTCACACACGCGTTAATATTCTTACCGGGGAAAAAGTACTTGTGTCTCCACATCGCAGCAAGCGGCCATGGCAAGGACAAGTAGAAGATCTGCCTGGCGATGATAGACCAGCTTATGATCCCAAATGCTATTTGTGCCCTACAAATAAACGGGCAGATGGGGATATCAATCCAGATTATAAAGAAAGCTTTGTTTTCGTCAACGATTTTTCGGCATTATTGAAAGATACTAGCCAACAGGAATTTAATGAGGACGAATTGTTTATTGCAGAGACCGAAAAAGGAATCTGTAAAGTTATTGCTTTTACACCACGCCATGACCTCACCTTGCCCGAAATGGAACAATCAGCTATAAAGGCTGTGGTTGATCTCTGGCAGAAGGAATTTGAGGAACTTTCCAAGGTGGAATGGATCCGCTATATTCAGATTTTTGAAAATAAAGGTGCTATCATGGGTTGTAGTAATCCACATCCACATGGGCAGATCTGGTCACAAAATCATTTACCGGTAGAGATCCAGAAAGAATGTGTTCAGCAGAAAAGATATTTCGACAAATATCAGCGTACCCTATTAGCTGAATATATCAAAGCCGAACTAAAAAAAGAAGAGCGCATTATTGATGAAAATGATTCTTTTGTCTCTTTAGTGCCTTTTTGGGCCGCTTGGCCTTATGAAGCCATGATTGTCAGCAAGAGAGCTGTGCAGAATATTACCGGATTTGACGAAAAGGAAAAGGAAGATCTTGCAGCGATACTTAAGTTATTGACTACACGTTATGATAACCTTTTCAAAACATCTTTTCCTTATTCTGCGGGTATGCACCAAGCTCCAGTTAATGATGGGGACCATCCGGAATGGCATTGGCATATGCATTTCTATCCACCCTTATTGCGCTCGGCAACAGTCAAAAAATTTATGGTCGGATACGAGATGCTCGCTAATCCACAACGGGATATTACACCTGAAGTCGCCGCTGAACAATTGCGGAATTGTGCTACTAAACATTATAAATCTAAGTAAGAATGATCGCAAAAGAAACTATAGTAAATAAATTTAAAAGCTTATATCAGGAAGAACCCATTGTGGTTTCCTCTCCGGGCCGGATTAATATTATTGGCGAACATACCGATTATAACGATGGTTTTGTATTACCTGCAGCTATCGACAAGGCTATTTATGTTGCTGTCAGCAGACGTACTGATGATGATATCGTGTTGTATGCTGAAGACTATCAAGAAAGCCATGAAGTCAAATTAACGGATATCGCTATTTCAGACAAGCATTGGCCGAATTATATTCTCGGTGTAGTGGATCAATACCAAAAAAGAGGTGCCGTATTGGGTGGGTTTAATCTTTATATTGATGGTGATGTGCCATTGGGTGCCGGCTTATCTTCTTCAGCAGCAGTAGAATGTGCTGTTACTTTAGCCCTTAGTGAGTTGTTTCAATTAAATGTGGAACAGATTGATATCCCACAAATTGCACAAAAAGCAGAGCATACCTATGCTGGCGTGATGTGTGGTATCATGGATCAATTTGCGTCGGCCTTTGGTAAAGAAAAAAATGTCATTAAGCTGGATTGTCGCTCCTTGGGATTTGAATACGTGCCACTTGACCTCAAAGGTTATGAGGTGGTCCTATTAAATACAAACGTGAAACACTCCCTTGCTTCGACGGCTTACAATACACGTAGAGAGCAATGTGAGCAGGCATCGGCATGGGTAAGGGAGCAATATCCGGAGGTGAAAAATCTGCGAGACGTTACAGTGGACATGCTGGATGAACTGGTTAAAGATAAAGATGCAGATATCTATGCCAAAGCAAGTTTTGTTGTCCGTGAAAATGAAAGGGTAGAGAAGTCTTGCGAAGCATTACGTTCAGGGGATATTGAACAGTTGGGACAATATATTTTTCAGAGTCATGAGGGCTTGAGCAAAGTATATGAGGTCAGTTGCCCCGAATTGGATTATCTGGTTGATTATGTCAAACAATTCCCCGAAGTCATTGGTGCACGGATGATGGGCGGCGGCTTCGGTGGCTGCACAATCAATATTGTTAAAGAAGGTGCCGTTGCATCAATTTTGCCAACCTTGGAGAAAGAATATCAACAAAAATTTGATAAGGAACTTTCAGTCATCCGGGTAGAAATTGCGAATGGTACGCGTGTACTTTAGCTAATAAACGGATAAAACAGAACAGAGCGGACAGTCTATAATAAGTGTCCGCTCTCTTCTATTTTATGGGATTAAAGCGGAGCCCCCGCCCGAATTTAGTCAAGTTTCCTCAGCGCCTGCTCTATGTCTTCAATTAAATCTGCTATATTTTCAATACCAACTGAGATACGCAGCATGCCCAAAGTAATACCGGAGGCTTTCTTCTGTGCTTGTGTGTGATGGCCGCCCCACATGCTGGCTGGATGTACAATAAGCGATTCAACACCACCCAAACTGGCGGCATTGATAAATATTTCCAGGTTGTTAATTAAAGATTGTGCATTTTTGAAGGCCTGCTCTTCATCCTGTCCATCAACTTCAATACAGACCATTCCTGAAAAGCCGCGCATCTGGCGAGCCGCCAGTTCATACTGGGGGTGGCTGGAAAGCCCCGGATAACTTACGTTCTTAATCTTAGGATGCCGATCAAGGAAGCTAGCGAGTTCTAACGCATTTGAATTGATTTGTTTGACACGTAGACTCAGCGTTTTCAGTCCGCGGAGCAACAGCCAAGAATCCAATGGTGCCAGGGACGCACCCAGAGCAACACTGCGTTTCCATACTTTTGCAATATAGTCATGACTTCCACAGACAATGCCAGCCGTTAGATCGCTATGCCCGCCCAAATATTTCGTGGCACTATGAACAACAATATCAATCCCAAAGTCTCGCGGTGTCTGGTTTATGGGGGATGCAAAGGTATTGTCAACCATACTCAAAATATCATGTTGCTTAGCTAATTCACCTACGGCCTTTAGATCCGTAATATTTAAATTGGGATTGGAAGGAGTTTCGATATAGATCAGCTTGGTATTTGCCTGAATAGCCCGGGCAAAGGCTGCGGTATCCGTTTGGTCCACGGCTGTGACGGTGATGCCATAGTCGTTCAGAAATTCTTTAAAAAAAATAGCTGTTCCTGAGTAATGGGCAAGCTGTGCAACGATATGGTCACCGGATTTCACAATAGCTAATATAGCTGTACTGATAGCGGCCATGCCCGTAGCAAATACGAGTGCATCTTCTGTTTTCTCCAGTTTGGCGACTACCGCCGCAACTTGGCTATTTGTTGGATTGCCATGACGGTGATAAAAGTAAGGATGCTTGGGTTCGGTCGCTGCCTTGATGTATTCCGTGGGATCACTGTCGGCAATATAAGTTGATGTCTGAAAGATAGGAGCCGTTACAGCAGCAGTTGAATTGAAGTGTTGTCCTTCATGGATGAGTATCGTTTCGGTATTGGATGCCATGCTAATTTTTATTGATAAGTGTCCTTTTTTTAGCTTCAATAAACACATCACATATATGTCTGTTCCTGATAGCCAATAAGAGCCTTCAATATCCTTTCATTGCACTTGGCGCAGATTGCTATAGGAAGGTTTCTTGTATACCCAAATATAAATAAAATCTACACAATAAGTAGATTTTATTTATAGCTGAGTGCCAAGAGTATTATGATAACATCTGTTTGAGTAGGTTTAGCGCGTAGCTTATTGTATTTACATTACTTAGCGCAAGGCGAAGCTGCCCTTTAACCTCTTTGAGATTGCTGATTTCAGGGTGGGACTGCACAAAAGACAGGACCCGACCAAATTGATCCGATTCGAAATAACTCGATTTTGGGTTATTGACAAAATATCCTTTTAAAGTATTCTTCTTATAAGATATCTTTTCGAACCCAATTGTTTTTCCAAACCATTGCAGACGTAAAGTATTGAATAGTTCGAATACTTCGTGCGGGATCGGGCCAAAGCGGTCTTCGAGTTCTTTCTCAAATGCCGCCAGCTGCTGTTCGTTATCGAGTTTGGAAAGCTCCGTATAGAGATTATAGCGTTCGGTGATATTCGTTACGTACTCATCGGGGATTAATACTTCAAGATCTGTGTCTATTTGTGTAAAATTAACATATTTGCGTTCTTGTTCATCCGCAAACACCTCCGAGAACTCATCGTCTTTCAGTTCTTGGATGGCTTCATCCAAGATTTTGTGATACATTTCAAAACCTATTTCAGCAATAAAACCCGATTGTTCTCCGCCCAGTAGATTGCCTGAACCCCGGATATCTAAGTCTCGCATGGCAACATTGAATCCCGAACCTAGTTCTGAGAATTCCTCTATCGCCGAAAGCCGTTTGTATGCCTCCGATGTTAATGTCGATAATGGTGGACTCAATAAATAACAGAAGGCTTTTTTATTCGAACGACCTACACGGCCCCGCATCTGGTGAAGGTCACTCAAACCGAACATATGCGCATGGTTGATGATAATGGTATTGGCATTCGGAATATCCAGACCTGCTTCAATAATCGTAGTTGCGATAAGTACATCAAAATCATGGTTGATGAATTTGAGCATCACGTCTTCCAATTCATCACCCTCCAGCTGACCATGGGCCACACCAACACGTGCCCCGGGTACGAGCTTGCGGATTAAATTGCCCAATTGAGGAAGGTCAGCCACGCGGTTATGAATAAAGAAAACCTGTCCGCCTCGATCGAGTTCATAACTGACTGCTTCACCGATCAATGATTCATTAAATACGTGAAGCTCGGTCTGTACCGGTTGACGATTGGGTGGAGGAGTAGATATAATGCTTAGATCTCGCGCTCCCATCAAGGAGAAATGCAATGTCCTTGGGATAGGGGTTGCTGTTAAGGTCAACGAGTCCACATTGGCGCGCATAGCCTTTAACTTCTCTTTCGCGGCAACACCAAATTTCTGCTCCTCATCAATAATCATCAAACCCAGATCCTTGAACTTGACATCCTTACTCACCAAGCGATGCGTACCGATAATAATATCTATTTTTCCTTCCGCAAGACGAGTCAAAGTATCCTTGATCTGCTTCGTCGTTTTAAAACGGTTGATGTAGTCAATATTGCATGGAAGCCCTTTTAGGCGCTCTGTAAATGTACGGTGATGCTGTAATGCTAAGATGGTTGTTGGAACTAACACAGCAACTTGTTTGCTATCTGCAACGGCTTTAAATGCTGCCCGGATGGCAACTTCTGTCTTTCCAAATCCGACATCACCACAGATCAACCGGTCCATTGGATGTGGCGATTCCATATCTTTTTTTACATCTGCAGTAGCCTTTTCCTGATCTGGGGTATCCTCATAGATAAACGATGCCTCCAGTTCATTCTGCAAATAGCTGTCTGGAGAGAAGGCATTCCCATGCTGAGCCTTCCGTTTTGCATAGAGCATAATCAGGTCACGGGCAATATCCTTGACCTTCTTCTTGGTCGTTTTCTTTAATTTATCCCAGGCATCCGTACCGAGCTTGTTCATTTTCGGAACCGTACCCTCCTTGCCCGAATATTTTGAAATCCGGTTTAACGAGTTGATATTGACATAAAGCAAATCATTGTCTGCATAGATCAGCCGGATCATCTCCTGTGACTTGCCGTTGACATCGACCTTTTCAAGACCGCCATATCGGCCCACACCATGATCAATATGGGTGATAAAATCTCCGGGTTTAAGATCCCGTAGATCTTTTAGCGTGATTGCCTGCGAACGTTCGTATGCTTTTTTTCGTTTGTATTTGTAGTACCTGTCAAATATCTGATGATCAGTATAACAAGCAAATTTCAAGCTGTCATCCCTAAAGCCTTCACGCAATGCTTTATGAATAGGGATAAACGTAGCCGCTTTGTCAAGATCCTCCAATATCGTATAGATCCGTTCAACCTGTTTCGTTGAATCCGAAAAGATCAGATTCTGGATCCGATGGCTCTCATTTTCCTTGAAATTATGGATCAGCAGATTAAAGTCTTTATTAAAAGATGGTTGTGGATGAATATCAAACTTGATCGTGACTTCCCCCTTATAGAAAAACTGTTTTCCAAATTCAATGATCGGGAAATCAAAAAATAGGGCATTGAGGTTTTTCTCATCGGTAAATTCATACTCTGGATTATGCCATTCCGGATTATCTTTTTTCTGTTTATCGGTCAGACTGGCCCAAAGTTGTTTCGCTTTTTTCAACCCGTCCTTGACAATATCCAGTGTAAACTGGGCATCTTTAATCCAGATGGAAGCCCCCTGATCGATATATTCCAATAAGGAAATGTGCTGCGAGGTCAGGAACTTGGCCTGAACATTCGGAACAATGGTAACCTTATGGATTTTATTGACCGAGAGCTGAGATTCAATGTCAAATGTTCGAATGCTTTCGATATCATCGCCAAAGAATTCGATGCGGTAGGGAAGGTCATTCGAGAAAGAAAAAATATCTACGATACCACCTCGTATTGCAAATTGCCCAGGTTCATAGACAAAATCTACACGTTCGAAATCATATTCGATCAAAAACTCATTGATAAAATCAATACTTAAAGCAGTGTTTTCTGTAATCTCCAGCGTGTTTTTCTCCAGATCGGTACGATTGATTACCTTTTCAGCAATTGCTTCCGGGTAGGTGACTACCATCTTTGGTAATTCAGACGTATGATTGAGCGAACTTAATGTTTCAGCACGCTGTAGTACGTTTGCCGAATCCGTCTGTGTGAAATCAAAAGCTTTTCGGTAAGAAGAGGGGAAAAAAAGTACCTGTTTGTCCAATAAGCTTTCCAGGTCACTCAGAAAGTAGGAGGCATCTTCATGCGTTGGCAAAATAAAGACCATTGGACGCTCCTGCAATTTGTAGGATGAGACGGCAATGAATGCATCCGAAGAACCGATAAGACCTTTCAGTTGAATCTTTGGATTTTTGGACTGCATAGCCTTTGTAAGCGACTGGACTGATTCGCTTTGGCTGTATTTTTCTAGTATTTCTTGAATTCCCACGAGCAAAAATTTCGAATAATTGCGAATTTAATTAATTCCTCGAAAGTATATGGTATATTGTGCTAAATTTTTTGGTAAAAAAACTTGTCGAAAAGATAACTTTTGCTACCGGGACAAAAAGGGAATATCCCATGAATGGCGAGCGAGAGTATTTTGGCAAACGACCAGTTGTGCTGCCTCTCATTGAAGACTAACAATTGAGGTTCCGCAATGAATTATTTTGCTAAGTGGAATGTATAAGCAAAGGCTAATAAGATTAAAAGGATCGCTAAATAGATTAATTTATATTGCTCGTAGGCAGTAACACGATAGGATCCAATTTTAACACGGTTTTTGCTGTTTCTCATAATTAATTCAGGTCGAGCTCAATTCGCTGTTCACTAATATAGCTTTTTAATGTTGTATTACCAAAAGCATGTAGTGCGTTTTGAAAATCTTCCCGATAATCGAACTGAAAGTCCTCATGAAGTTTATCATATTTACCGACAGCATGTTTAATACGGCCCGTGATATATTTATGCAATTTATGGGCTGCCGATTGATAAGATGAATCAAATAGTCGCTCATAGTCGCTGATGACCCGTTGTAGGATATAAAAACGGAATTCAGCTTCACTGGTTTTGTCTTTGGTGACTTTCTCATGCTCGTTCACCAGACCGCTTGCCTGTTTGACCAGCTTGCTCAGCCCGATAAAATTGCTGTGATGCGGTGTATTGCCAATCTGACTTGTTCCAATGTCAAACAATTGAGCTAATTGCTTCCGCAATTTATCAATACGTTCCTCCAGATCATATTCATTCTCCAACAATTGAAAATGCAATTGTTTCATCAGCATTTTGTCCTTACTGATCAGACGGACAAGTAATTTGTCTTTTTCTTTTTGAGGTAGCTCTAGGACAGCTTTCTTTAACTCGGCATCTTGATGTAGAGACATAGTGTTTGCGTAAAATTATCTTGTTATTAGCGATTAAAGAGCAAAGATGAAAGACTCCTGATTGTTCAGCTAATAGTCCGTTATCCTTGCTCCTTTATCCATATCTTATCAACCGTCCTGAATATGTGGGCAGAAAGTGTCATCCTGATCCCACACTATAGGTCAGCTGGTTGATTGTTAATACAATATTCTAAATTTGATCGTATTGTCAATCTGCTTCAATTGCTTCAATAGATCTTTATCATATTCGCCCTGGATATCTGTAACGGCATAGCCAATATCGCTCCTAGTCATTAAGAACTGTGCAACGATATTGATGTTGTTTTGTGCATAGACCTTATTGATTTGGGCCATGATACCCGGTACGTTTTTATGGATATGCAGTAATCTTGTCACCTGTTTTACTTTTGGTAATACGAGATTCGGGAAATTACGGCTGAGATAGGTGTCACCATTGTTGATAAACTCGGCCATGCGACGTGGTATAAATTCCGAATTTTTCTTTTTACTTTTCTTATCATCAAATACGACAATTCCCTTAGCATTGCAAATATCTTTATTGATATGCCCCTTGATGTCGCCCAAATAACCGATTGTTTTTAATTTATCTGCCTGTTGAAGCTGTTCATCAGTGATATCGATATTGTCGCCTAGCAAAAGCATGCCAACATCTTTTATATATTTCTCTTCGAAAGTTTCTTTTGTACGGATCGAGAAACCATCTCTTTTCAGAATATGAGCAGCAATCTCCGGAACATCCCCGACAATGAGACAAAGGATGCGGTTTTTAGGATAAGAGATCGCACGTGGCAGATCATTGACATATAGGAATTCATCAAAGCTAGGCGTGATGAAATCCGCTTTTTCAGTGACACTTTTACGTTGGATGTTCTCGGTGAAGGCAAAAAACTTTTCGATTAAACCCGATTCTTTCAATTGGAAATCCGAATAACCATCGCCAATACCAAAAAGCCGACCCTCGATATTCAGTTGTTTTAAGAGCTGTACTTTTCCGCCTTCAGTGGATAGCGGATTATCCTCATCAAAACCGATGATATTGCCTTCCTCATCAAACCTAAAAGTGTTTGCGTAGATATTTTCGGTTTTGATATGATAAGGTGTCACCACGGGCGTGATAAATTCCTTAAATCCACCAGAAACAATCCAGGCCGTATCCGAATTTTTTTTGAAAAATTCACGATTACGTGAGAAAGACGTTGAAACCTTTTTCTTGAGGTGAGATACCAATTTATCCAGGTGGCTTTTGTTCGCGTTTAGCAATTTCACACGACCAGCCAAGGCTTCACGGAAAGAGAGTTTTCCCTCCATGGCAAGATTGGTGTATCGTTCAATTTCATTGTAGATAGATTCGCGGTCAGGATGATTTTCGAGTGAGATCCGGGCGAGCTCATCGAGCGCTTCTACTTGGGTAAATGTACTATCAAAATCAATGATGTAATAGTTTTTCATCTTAATTATTTGTTTTTTAATGGCGATGAAGCTATCAGGAGCAAACTGTTCATTTCCTTGGTAAGCAATTGGAGCTTTTGATGGTTTCATCGGGATACTGTTTAGAAAATGAAACAATCATAAACACGCAGGCTTTATTTTTAATCGGATAGTTTGGTAAGCTCATGACGGGTTCAGGGTTCGGTTGTTTAATATTTTATATTGTCTTTACTGTTTGCTGTACAAATTTGCAATTTCTTTTAATGTCTGTTCCAATGGACGGTAACTGTGGTTCAGGAGTGATTGTACCTTCGTATTGGAATACTGTAATTTGGCACTTGACGCTGACGCTGTTTCTTTGGTCAGGGAAGATCCTGATTTCTTGAAGACAGCGAGCATGCTGGAGACAGTGGATGCGATCTGAAGAAGAGTCTCGGAAACTTCAATCGTAGGTTCGGGCTTGTTCATCAGGACGCTGGCCACACTGAGTAGATCTTTATTGGGAATATTGAGGTGATTGATAATATAGCGTTCAGCGGTAATCTCGCCTTTTTCCATCAATTGGATCATAATCGACGCGACATCCTCAACATCGACGATACCGACACTCCCTTTTGGATAAAACTTCAATCCCTTATTGATCATTGAGAATATGGCTCCAGATCCCTTGTCTTTAGCTGCCGCTCCCAATATCACCGAAGGGTTTACAATAACGGCATCGAGCCCCTCAGTAATACCGCGCCAAACCTCCATTTCTGCCTGATATTTAGACAATGAATAGTTGGAGGTGCTGGGGCTATGCTCCCAATGGTTTTTTTCAGATACGGGTAAGTTGTCTTTGTTGGTGCCCAATGCTGCGATTGAACTAACATGGAGTAGACGAATGTTTTTCTCCAGACAAAGGTTGACAATATTTGCTGTTCCTTCTACATTGACCTTAAAGAGTGATTTAGCATCTTTCTTCTGATAGGAGACCAGTGCCGCACAGTGATACACTTTCGTTACACCCTCCAACGCGTCTTCCAGTTCAAAATAATCGTTGATATCTGCATCAATCCACTGAATCAACGAAGAAGATAACAAGGAGGCTGGAATAGTCGATTGAGCTCTCTTGGTCGCAATGACGTCAACTCCTTGATCTATCAGTTGTTTGATCAATGTAGATCCTAAAAAACCTGTTCCTCCTGTTATTAATATCACTTGATAAAGATACTGTTAAAAATAATGTTTTCAAAAGTTAGTTAATAAATGGATATTTGTGTGAGTTGCATCCCGAAAAAATAAGATGTTTTAAACAAATTATAGCTTATGTCGTCATTGTCCGTATTCTTTAGTCCGATTTCAATTGCAAGTATCTCTCCAGAACATGGTTTCTTAAATTCCCAATTAGGGAATGTGATTCAGGCCTATGAAACAGATTTTCCTGGCTGGGAGGAAAATGAACAACCTCAATTGGCTATTATCGGTGTACAGGAGGATCGGGCATCGGTCAATAATAATGGAACGGATAAAGCTCCGGATGCGGTACGCAAACACCTTTATACCTTGTATCAAGGTGATTATAAGATGAATATTGTCGATCTGGGGAATATTAAAGCAGGCAATACCATTCAAGATACCTACGTGGCCTTGAAATCTGTGGTAGAAGAATTAGTAAAGACGAATATCCTCCCGATTATTATCGGTGGTGGGCAGGATCTGACCTATGCACAATACCTGGGCTACCAGAATTTGGAAAGGAAGATCGAATTGGCTATTGTAGATTCGCGTTTTGATCTCAATCAGGAAGAAGCTGAAAATGTCAGCCTCAATTCTCGGTCTTATGTCAATCACATTATTTTGCATCAGCCCGATTATTTGTTTAACCTGAATTCCATTGCTTATCAGACCTACCTCGTCAGCAAAGAATCCATCAATATGTACGACAAATTGTTTTTCAATGCAACCCGGGTGGGAATGATCGCAGGTAAAATGGATCAATCTGAACCACTTATCCGGGCGGCTGACTTGATCAGTTTCGATATCGGAGCCATACGGGCATCAGAGGCACCAGGCAATGCCAATGCGATTCCAAATGGCTTGTACGGAGACGAAGCCTGTCAGCTTGCACGTTATGCAGGTATGTCGGACAAATGTACTTCTATTGGTTTCTATGAATTGAACCCAACATTTGATCCAATGGAACAGACCGCAATGTTGGTTTCTCAAATGATCTGGTGTTTTATCGATGGCTATTATAATCGTAAGCAAGATACACCGTTGTATCCTAAATCGTCCTATATTATCTATCGTACCACACTTGAAAATGAAGAACATGAATTGGTTTTTGTGAAAAGCAAAAAATCAGACCGCTGGTGGATACAAGTGCCTTATTTTGGATCAAAATCTGTCAACGAAAGGTATTACCTTGTGCCATGTCGTTATGAAGATTATCAGATGGCCGTATCTGGGGAGATGCCTGATCTATGGTGGAAGACCCATCAGAAGTTGCAGTAAATCAGAATAAAAAAACATCACCCAATTGCAGCAGCATAAATCCATCAGTCAGTAGTGATATGATCAGTCAAAAAAGACTGTTGTATACTGCTGTTGACACTCAAAACTTAACGTAAATCAAATTTGATAGCAGATGTTCTGTCACGACAGGTAAGAAGTTGCTATTCTCGTAAAATATAAATCATGGAAATATTTTTCTTTGCAGGAATTGTCTTGTTGTTGGTCATTTTGATCATATTGGTGTTGAAAAGAAACGGCGTCTCCGCTGTGGATGTGGGTCAGAATAAGGAAGTGGAGGCATTGAAAATAGAACTGGCGCGTTCACAACAACGAGAGCAAAGTTTGCTGGAGGAACGTTTAATGCTAAGAGATGAATTGGACAAGGAACGTGAGAGTGTATTGGTTGCTGAGCGTTCGCTGGAAAGCACACGTTCTTTCTATGAGGCCCAAATGGATAAATTTCAGGAGCAAAAAAATGAAATTGCCGAAATAAAAAGGCAGTTTAACAATGAATTTCAGGTTATCGCCAATAAAATATTGGAAGAGAAAACCCAGAAATTTACCGAAACTAACCACCGCTCACTCGGACTGATCCTAGATCCGCTCAAAGAGAAAATCAAGCTGTTTGAAGAGAAGGTAGATAAAAATTATAATCAGGAAGCGGCCGAACGAAATTCCCTAAAAGGCGTCGTGTTGCAGTTGGTCGAACAAAGCCTCAAGATTAAAGATGAAGCCAATAGCCTTACCAAAGCTTTAAAAGGAGATACGAAAAAGCAGGGTAATTGGGGTGAGGTGATTTTGGAAAGAGTCCTGGAGCGTTCGGGGCTGATGAAAGACCGTGAGTTTAGGTTACAGGTTTCTTTAATGGATGCTGAAGGTCGGAGAATGCAACCCGATGCGATTATTGACCTTCCCGAAGATAAACATCTTATTGTGGATTCTAAAGTCTCCTTGATCGCTTACGAGCGTTGGGTAAATGCGGAGACTGATGAAGACCGAGCGATTTTCGCGAAGCAACATGTACAGTCCGTAGAAAATCACGTGAAGGAACTTTCCGCCAAAAACTATCATGAATTGTATGGGATAGAATCGCCAGAATTTGTCTTGTTGTTTATGCCGATTGAATCTGCATTGAGTATGTCGGTCGCAGAAAAACCAGATCTATTCAGCGATGCTTGGGACCGTAAGGTCGTTATCGTTAGCCCTTCGACGCTTTTGGCGACATTGCGTACCATCGCCAGTATCTGGAAGCAAGAGCGTCAGACACGCAATGTGATTGAAATCGCCAAAGAAGCAGGAAGTTTGTACGATAAATTTGTGAGCTTTCTGACGGATATGGAGCAGGTTCAAAATCAGCTGGAGCGCGCGCTGAAAAGCCATGAGGATGCGACCAAAAAGCTGTCCACAGGTGCCGGAAATGTCATCGGTAAAGTGGAGAAGCTGAAACGATTGGGGGCAAAAGCAAATAAACAGATCGATGCTAAATTTCTGGACGAGGACGAATAATTAAGTCCTCCCTGTCCGACAGATTCTGCAGGCATAACAATAAAGATTGAAGAGCTGATCATAAAAGCGTTAGGCTTCTTGCAGATAAGCTCTTCAATCCTCAATCTAAGGCCATAAGCCGGAGGCTTGACCCTACTAAAGTCTCAATAGTAATAGATAAAGCCAACCCACCTATATGACATAAGCCTTAGGCTTGACCCCATCAAAGTCTCAATACTAATATCTCAATACTAAATACAGTATTACCCTAGAGTTCTTTCATACGTTTATTGATCGAAACATCTACATAAGTATCCTTTAAGCGATCAACAGCCTCTTTTTCGACAACGAGATTTGTGTCTGATTCGTAATCATGTAGAGTTCTTAGATTTTGGATTTCATTGTCATAAGGGTCACGTCCGGCCAACAATTTGACAATGACAGGAAGACATTCTAAAAAGACAAAAAGTAGTGCGATAAAGAATACCGCATTCGCATTGGATTCATTGACTTTTCCATTGGCATCATAGCGTAGATTGCCTAGCGCTGAATTGCGATCGGCAAAACCTGCGACGTTGACAGCACTGTCCAGCGAGGCATTGGACAAAACCTTTTGATCCAATATTCCTTCAAATTTCTGCTTTTGACGGATAGCATTTTGTTGTGCTGCTATCTTATTACGCAGGGTGTCCAGATAAGCTTCTTTCTTTTTGAGTTCTTCTTCCTTCATTTTAGCATAAGGGCCATAACCCATCACACCCGATGTCTCCGTGGTTTTATTCCCATAGATTTCATAATTCAATTTGGTACGATCAGCCTTGATACCTGATTCCACTGAATCACGCTCTACACTTATCGCTTTTAGTTGATTGACCTCATTGCTGTATTTTTTATTGAATGTACTGTTCAGTGTATCAATTTTTGCACGTTGGTCAGCGAGGAAACGTACACGTAAATTCTCGCGGATTTCCTTGTCAAAAATTTTCAGTTCCAAAGGCCGAGAAATAACTAAACCAATTAAAATAGCCAAGAGAATACGGGGTAGCGCCTGCAAGAGCTGCATCCAGCCACTTTTTGATTTGTTGATACTCAGTACGATATAGCGATCCATGTTGAAAATTGCCAAGCCCCAAATTATACCGAATACGATCGCCAGGAACCAATCTAGTGTTCCCCCACTAAACACAAAATACATGGCATAGCCGCCAGAAAGACTGGCAAACAAACCGGTAAAAAAAATAGTAGCACCTATGGCTGTGTACTTACTATGCTCCTCCGGATACTTTTCAAGAGTTTCTTGATGTACACCTGCACATCTCCAAAAGAAACGGTTAATAGCGTTCATTTAAATATTTTTACTCAAATTGACAGATTATTTTTAACAAGGTTACGAATAAGTTTTTGTTTTACAATAGGATGACGTTTTTTCAGTTGCTTGCGAAGCAATGAAGCGGGGCCTCCCGTATTTGCCTAATTTTATTATCTTTGGAAAAAAATCAGGAATAATCAGACGATATGAAGAAAAGACAACTTTTGCCATTTTTAATGATAGTGGCAACTGCGATTGTTGGTTGTGAGGAAAAAAAAATGATGACAGATAATCCTCTTTTGTTAGCCTATGAAACACCCTTTAATGTTCCACCATTTGACAAGATCAAAACCGAACATTTCAGGCCTGCCTTTGAAGAGGCAATAAAAGTACATAATTTGGAAATTGACTCTATAGTCAATAACTCCGATAAAGCAACTTTCCAAAATACGATAGTAGCCCTTGAAAATGCTGGAAGCTTGCTAAATAATGTATCTACTGTATTTCATAATCTCAATAGTGCCAATACTAACGATAGCATTCAGGCAATCGCAAAAGATCTAGCCCCAATATTGTCTAGCCATTCGGATGAGATCTCGATGAACGCCAAATTATTTGATAAAATCAAGGAAGTTTGGAATAGCCGTACCACACTTGGTCTGGACGCCCAAGACAACAAGCTTTTGGAGGAGACCTATAAGAGCTTTGTACGTTCTGGCGCAAATCTAAAAGATGCAGATAAGGAGAAAATGAAAAAGATCAATGCCGAACTTTCGACATTGACAACACAGTTCGGACAGAATCTATTGGCTGAAACCAATGCCTACCAACTGGTGGTTGATTCGGCGAGTCAATTGGAAGGCCTGCCTGAATCTTTAAAAACTGCGGCTGCTGAGGAAGCTGTTGCCAAAGGTAAAAAGGATAAATGGGTATTTACTTTACAGAATCCTTCGATCATGCCTTTCCTGCAATATGCCAAAAATCGGGAACTGAGAAAGCAGATTTGGGAAGCATATCAAATGCGCGGGAACCACGATAATACAAATGATAATAAAGAAATCATTCAGAAAATCGTCAACCTTCGTCTTCAAAAAGCGAAGCTATTAGGTTATAAATCCCATGCGGCCTATGTCTTGGAGGAATCTATGGCTAAGACACCTGAATATGTATATGCTTTATTGAATAAGTTATGGACACCGGCTTTGGCTAAAGCAAAGGGCGAAGAGGCGGATATCGCAAAAGAGATTAAGGGCGAAGGTGGTACTTTTGCGGTTGCGCCATACGATTGGAGATATTATACAGAGATTATCCGCAAAAAGCGCTTTGCACTGGACGAAGATGAGATCAAGCCTTATTTGAGCTTACCAACAGTACGTGAAGGCGCTTTTGCAGTAGCAAACAAACTATATGGTTTGACATTTGTTGCCCTTAACAATGTACCGACCTATCATAAAGAAGTCGAGGTGTACGAAGTGAAAGACAAAGATGGCTCGCATCTTGGACTTTTGTATGCAGACTTCTTTCCGCGTGAATCTAAACGTGGTGGTGCCTGGATGACATCTTACCGCGATCAATCCACAAAAGATGGTAAACGTGTTGCTCCGGTAATTTCTATTGTATGTAATTTCACAAAACCTGTTGGTAAGAACCCTGCATTGCTGACATTTGATGAAGCGACTACGCTATTTCATGAATTTGGACATGCTTTACATGGACTACTTTCTAATGTCAGATATAGATCAATGGCCGGTACTTCCGTACCACGTGACTTTGTAGAATTGCCATCACAGATCATGGAAAATTGGGCAGCAGATCCAGAGGTATTAAAGACCTATGCAAAACATTTTAAGACCAAAGAGGCCATGCCAGATTCATTGATCCAAAAAATGGAAAAAGCAGGTACTTTTGACCAAGGCTTTGCAACAGTGGAATACCTTTCAGCAGCATTGTTAGATATGGATTACCATGCGACAACCAAGGAAATTTCCAAAGATGTCAATGGATTTGAAAAAGCAGCCATGAAGAAAATAGGTATTATTGACGCAATTATCCCGCGTTATAGAAGTACTTATTTTCAGCATATCTTTGCTGGAGGTTATTCAGCTGGATACTACGCTTATATCTGGTCGGAAGTATTAGATTCAGATGCTTTTGCAGCCTTCAAAGAGAAATCATTATACGATAAAGCAACAGCAGATTCATTCCGTAAGAATGTCCTCGAAAAAGGAGGAACAGATGATCCGGCAAAAATGTACCGTATCTTTAGAGGTGCAGACCCAGATCCGAAATATTTATTGAAAAAAAGAGGATTGAATTAATCCACTACAAAACAAAAAAAGGAGATATATAAAAATATATCTCCTTTTTTTGTTTTAATACTTGTTATTCTAAAAACAATGCTTACATTTGGATATTATTTATAATGAGTCTAAATAAATGTATATAGTATGTGTGATACCAAGATTCTAAGTCAACGCGGAGATACCCACATTAGTGTTTGCCATAAGTGCAGAACATATTATATCTGGCAACAAAGTTTTGTACTGACATTTACACAGAATAAGTTTTTCGATTTTCTGAACATCATTAAGAGTAATGGTGACGAACTTTTCTTCAGTTCGTTCCCGGATGGTGAATTTCGCTTGATTATGAAGACCCCTTATCCCGACATTGTTTTCTCGTTTGATGAAGAGCAATGGCAAAACTTTAGGGACGCGCTACAAGAATCGTATTACATGAATGAATTTTATGGCATGTTAAACAATTAAGATAAAAAGTCCTGTTGCTTCGCTTGTGTTTCATCTCTCTTTCCTTATGCGTTGCTAACAGGCACAAACAAAACCCTCAGTGATATCCGTATTAACATACAGATAGCTACTGAGGGTTCTTCTTTATCTCGTGATGCGGTTATTCGCCTATCGCATAATATTTAAAATCGAGATCTTCAAGCTGTTTCCGATTCAATAGTTTCCGCCCATCAAATACAAAGGCAGGTTTCTTCATCTGATCTTTGATCTTCTTCCAGTCATAGCTTTTGAATTCATCCCATTCTGTTAATATGGCAACAGCGTGTGCGTCGTCACAGGCTTCATAAGGCGTATTGACAACTTTGACCAAGAGTCTATTTTCTTCCGATGAACGTGTGTTTAAATAATCCAAGTCAGCATAAATACGTTCCGCAGACACTTTTGGATCGTACACCGTGATTTCTGCCTGCTCATTTAATAGATAATCAGCAACATAGATCGCTGCGGATTCACGAGTGTCATTGGTATCTTTTTTAAACGCCCAGCCCAAAAAAGCAATCTTTTTTCCTGATACCGTATTGTACAATGTCTGGATGATATTGTCAGCAAAACGCTGCTTTTGATAATCATTCATTAAAATAACCTGATCCCAGTATTCAGCGACTTCCGTAAGTCCATAACTACGTGCGATATAGACGAGGTTGAGAATGTCTTTCTGAAAACATGACCCCCCGAAACCAACCGATGCTTTTAAAAACTTAGCACCAATACGTGTATCCATACCGATTGCTTTGGATACCTCATCGACATTGGCTCCCGTTTTCTCACAAAGAGCAGAGATCGAGTTAATAGAAGAAACGCGTTGCGCCAGAAAAGCGTTAGCGGTCAATTTAGAAAGCTCAGAAGACCACAGATTTGTCGTCAAGATTTTGCTTTGATCTACCCAATGCGCATAGATATTCACTAATGCTGTAATTGCTTCTTCATTTTCACCGCCGATAAGTACACGGTCCGGATTGATCAAATCCTGTATTGCCGTCCCTTCGGCGAGGAATTCAGGATTTGATAAAATATGAAAATTTACACCGTTACCGGTATTGTCAAGGATACTTTTCAATGCAGCAGCTGTACGTACCGGAAGTGTGGATTTTTCGACAACAATCTTATCATCTTTGGCGACTGAAGCGATTTGACGAGCGCATAGCTCGATATATTTTAAATCCGCAGCCATCCCCTTTCCTTTTCCGTAATTCTTGGTTGGGGTATTTACCGAAATAAAAATCATATCAGCCTCATCAATAGCCTTGTTGATATCGGTTGAGAAAAACAAATTGCGCCCCCTCGCTTCAGCAACGATTTCTTGGAGCCCCGGTTCATAAACAGGAAGGTTTTCCAGGCTTTCATCATTCCAGGCTGCAATACGCTCGGCATTCATATCAACGATGGTGATCTCAATATGAGGACATTGTTTCGCAACAACCGACATTGTTGGCCCACCCACGTAACCAGCTCCTATACAGCATATTTTCTTGATAGTTTTACTCATTTTGATTATCTTAATCAGCTATAAATTGAACAACAAATGTAAAGAATTCGAAATTGTTTTTTGTCGATAAAAGTCAATATTTCATTTCGGAAGTGTAAAAACAGGACGTTATTGTAGCATAGAGGTTCCATCTAAGCCTTTGTCCGGCTCATTTTGAAGGTATAAGAACTGAGGTGGATGGATTAGCTGGGGGGTAAATCTCTTTTCGAGTAGTTTGATTAGACAGCAAAGGGTCGGTATAAATAATTGAATCGGGACTAAAATCTATCAGATTTATACTAATTTTACATTAAAAATAGGAGCACGATTTTGATAAAGCAAGAAGTTATTGACAAAGTACTGGAAACGGCACGGATAGAGGAGGTGGTAGGTGACTTCGTTGATTTAAAGAAGCGTGGTACCTCATTGATCGGAAACTGTCCATTTCACCACGAAAAAACACCATCATTCCACGTTTCTGTCTCAAAAGGTATCTACAAATGTTTTGGCTGTGGTGTCGGCGGGGATTCCCTCAAATTTGTGATGGAACTGGAAAAGTTCTCCTATCCCGAAGCGATTCGTTATCTGGCTGATAAATATTCCATTGAGATTGAAGAGGTTGAACGGTCTCCAGCACAGCTCGCTGCGCAGGATAAAAGAGAAAGTCTGTATGTCTTGAGTGCCTGGGCCGGTAAATTTTTCGTAGAACAGCTCTGGAAAAGTGAAATGGGGCAGGTCATCGGACTCAACTATTTCAAAGAGCGGGGATACCGTGAGGATATCATCAAGAAATTCGAACTGGGTTATTCACCCGAAGAGTGGACGGCACTGGTGGATAAGGCCCAGGGAGCCGGCTTCCATCCGGATTACCTGGCTGCAAGTGGTCTTGCTATTGAACGTGACGATAAATCGCTCTATGATCGCTTTAGGGGACGTGTCATGTTCCCAATCCATAATTTAACCGGACGTATTATCGGTTTTGGTGGACGTACGCTAAAAACGGATAAGAAGGTCGCCAAATATGTGAACTCACCCGAAAGTGAGATCTATCATAAGTCAGATGTACTCTATGGATTGAATTTTGCCAAAAAGGCAATCATGGAAGAGGACAACTGCTATCTCGTCGAGGGCTATGCAGATGTTCTATCTGTACATCAGGCTGGTGTTGAAAATGTGGTTTCTTCCTCGGGAACCTCCTTGACCACAGGCCAGATTAAATTGATTTCCAGATTTACCAAAAATGTAACCATACTCTATGATGGGGATGAAGCTGGTATAAAAGCTTCATTGCGTGGTACTGATATGTTGCTGGAGGAAGGCCTGAATGTAAAGGTACTGCTCTTCCCGGATGGGAATGACCCCGATTCCTATGTGCAAACATACGGAGCCACAGCCTTTAAGGACTATGTGAAAACCCATCAGCAGGATTTTATCTTCTATAAGACTAATATTTTACTTCGCGATGCCAACAACGATCCGATCAAAAGGGCCGAAGTAATACGCGATGTTGTTGAAAGTATCGCTTTGATCCCGGATGAGATTAAAGTTTCTGTTTTTATTCGGGAATGTAGCAGTTTATTGGATATTGAGGAGCGTATTTTGCTTGCCGAGCTCAACAAAATAAGGCTGAATAAGGCAAAAAAAGCCGATAAGGATGCCTCTCGCAAGGCCCAAAATACTCCCGCAAACACGGGAATGCCGCCGTTTGGAATGGATGGCCCGCCGCCTGATTTCTTTATGACAGACGATGAGCGTGGAGGAGTGCCGGCCATGGAAGCAACAGAGCAGCCTACACAGCTTACTGCTGAGATCCTGCAAGAGCGTGAGATCGTCCGTATCCTGATCAACTATGGTGATTACCTGGCGACCTGGGAAGGGGATGGCGATATTCCGGTTGCAGGTGTCTTATTGGGTAATATTGGCGATATCGAATTTAAAGATAAGGCCGCCGCATTTATTCTGAAAGCTTATCGGGATGCTGCTGAAAATTATGAAATCCCCGATGCAAAATTATTTTATTCCAATGCTGATGCCGCAGTTTCCGAGCTGGCGATCAATTGTGTGGCGACGAAATATTCGCTCAGTGAAAATTGGAATGATGATAAACGCAAGATCTATGTGACTCAGGAGTATGAACATCTCAAGCAATTGGTTGTAGAGGCTATCTATCGGATAAAAAAGCAAAAGATCGGCGCGGAAATGCATCATATTCGTGAGGAAATGAAGCAAGAACAGGATGTTGCTAATCTGGAAGTGCTTATCTTTAAGTATCAAAAACTCAAAGAAGCGGAGCGTCTTTTGGGGGGATTTTTGGGAAATACGATTGTAAAGTAATTCGGATAATATGGCGAAACATCTTGAAATAGGATTACAGGGCGAACAGTTGGCCATGGAATACCTGATCGAGATGGGCTATAAAATAGTGTTAAGAAATTGGCGATTTAAGAATTTAGAAGTAGATTTGATCGCCATGGATGGGAATACCCTAGTATTCGTGGAGGTGAAAACACGGTCGACGACAGATTTTGGTGAGCCTTATGAATTTGTGGATGTGCGCAAACAACGGCGACTGATTCGGGCAGCGCAAGCCTATATATTAAAACATGCATATAGTGGTGAAGTGAGATTCGATGTGGTAGCTGTAACGAATAGCACACATTCAAAACTTACTTATATTAAAGATGCATTTTGGGATAGTTGAGAATAGTATTGAGCTATCCCATTTGAAATAAGAGATCTTGGGTGTATAAGCCATCAGTTTGCCAAGTTTCTGGTTGTGAATCAGACTTTTATATTATAAAAATGAAACGATCATGATTTATTAAACATACGTTTTATAACAATGCGATCGTTTCATCAGCTTTAAAAATAGATTATTTAGATGAAAAAAATCACGTATTTTATTGCGATAGCAACACTTGCTTTTGCTTCCTGTAAATCGAAAAAATCCGCTTTGGAATTTGCGTCGCCTGGTGCAAACCAAGCCGTTTTAAAGGGCAGTCAAGTGCAACTAAAATTGAAATTTGACGCAATTACCATGGATTCTGTCGCTTACTTTGTGGATGATAAACATGTGGGTTCTTCTACGGATACTGTAGCAATTACTGTAGAGACAAAAGATATGGCCTATGGTTCACGCAATATTTCTGCCACAGTCTATAGCGGTGGTAAGTCAGATTCAGTCTCCAGCACATTCTATGTGGTTCCTGCAAGTGCAAAGAACTATGGATTCCAGGTTGTCAACAAGTATCCTCATGATACCACAGCATTTACCCAAGGACTTCAGTTTGCCGATGGAGTATTGTATGAATCAAATGGACGATATGGTGAGTCTAACCTTAGAAAGGTAGATCTGACAACTGGAAAAGTCCTGAAAGAAATCAAATTCGATGAGAAAACTTTTGCTGAAGGGATGACGTTAGTCGGTAATAAATTGTTTATGCTAACCTGGCAGCAAGGTGAGGGATACGTTTTTGATAAAAATTCATTTACAAAAGAGAGCTCATTTAAATACGAAAATAGTAAAGAGGGCTGGGGCATTACCTACGATGGGAAGCGTTTGATCAAGTCAGATGGTTCCAATAAATTGTTCTTCCTAGATGCAGTTACTGGTAAAGAGTTGGGCTCAATTGGTGTATATGATGAGAACGGTCCCGTAGATCAACTGAATGAATTGGAGTATATTGATGGAAAAGTTTACGCGAATGTCTATCAAAAGGATGTTCTCGCAATTATCAACCCAGAGACAGGTGCAGTAGAGGGGAAGATTAATCTGGTCGGAATCTATGAGCATACTTCAGCTTATGATAATGAGCTGAATGGAATCGCCTATGATCAGACCAATAAACGCTTGTTCGTAACTGGCAAGTTGTGGAACACACTGTATGAAATCAAAGCAATAGAAAAGTAACGTATTAAGCGAAATACATAAAAAGAAAAGCGATGTCCCTGGATATCGCTTTTCTTTTTACGGTGAGTCTAACAGTGCCAATATCATGTAAAGGGTATTGATCGTTCATGTGAGGCGATTTGGTCCACGCAAAACGAATGCATTGACAGACCTTCTGAGAAACATAAACTCGTATCAATTCATCGCGGGACCTTGATGCATGGATCCTTCAAACATTAAAAAGTAGCCGCCACTCTATATCGCAGGGACCACTTTACATCTTGGCTCCAACAAATCAAAAGATCAGACATAAGCCAATAACGACAGATCTTGTCGTAAAAACTGCATGCTTTCACAAATGCAAACAGCGATGGAAATCAACTGAAAGTTCTTTTTGGCCAATAAACCTAGGGCTGTGAGCTTATTGATGCCTTGATGAAAAAACGCGAATCAATAAAACCTTCATGCTCTTATAAGCATCAATAGCCATGAAAATCAACTGAAGGTTCTTTCTGACCAATAGAAAACAGACACTACCAGAAAAAAAACAGACACTATAAAAAAAGGGATGAAACATATGTTCCATCCCTTTTCTATTGATTTATATTTTGTTATTAATAAACAGGAACAAAGCTCCAGTTATCATCAAAACGAGTTGTACCATTTAGCCCTGTAGCAACATAACCAGTTGATCCGATTGTGTAAGCAACAGCATCTTGTCTTGCACCACCACCAAGGGCTGTATTGTCACTTGTCCAATAGTCGCTGCTGATATTATATTTCACAACTGAACTTGTTGCAGTTCCTTTTAATCCACCAACTAAGAAACCACTATTGCCGATAACGAAAGCAGCAGCATTAGAACGAGTCATATCATAACTATATGTGCCATCGTTTCTGTTTAGATCTGCTAATTGTGTCCATTTGCTACCATCAAATTTGTAAAAATCTGCTGGGTAACCACCATTGGAAACTCCGCCGCCAACATATGCAGCATTACCCGATACAAATACAAAAGCACCTTTTCTCTTAGCTGTAAATGGAGCATCAGGAATCGCTTCCCATTTATTTAAATCTGGGTCATATTTGAAAAATTGATTGGTAAAGGAAGTACCATTTGCAATCGTTGTTTCTCCTGTACCCACATAGGCTTTTCCTCCGATAGTAAATGCAACAGCATTTGCTAATACGATAGGTAAATCAGCAACTTTAGTCCATTGTTTTCCTTTGTCTGCTGAAGGGTCAAATTTATAGAAATCTTTCAAGAAGTTTGCGCCATCATTACCGCCACCTACATAGCCAAAATCTCCGATAGCAAAAGCAATTGCGCCACGACGGCCACTACTTTCTACGTTATTATCAGCTAATGGATCTTTTTCGCTCCAGGTGTTAGATGCTGGATCATAAGCATAGGTGTTTTTTAGGTTAACAGGCTTGCTACCTGCATTGTTTGATTGACCTGTAGTTACATAAGCGATGTTCTTTATTACAAAACTTGCTGCAGAGGAAGTTTGTGGACCTTTGTAAGCTGCTTTTTGAAACCACTCAGTAGATTTATCTTCAGTGTTGTCGTCGCTTTTTTTACAAGAAGAGAATGATGTAACTGTAACTACAAAAGCTGACAATACGAGTAGCCAATTTTTCTTGTTCATAAATTATTGAAATTTAGTATAAAGGATGTTTAATTTAATTCTTGGATCATTACCATCTTTTGCCAATATCAACCGATTCGCTGTACTTGATAGCTGTGGAGGTATTGCTACTGAAGTCCCACCTACAGTTCCAACTGGTACTGGCAATGGGGGTAAAGATAGATATAATGAAGTGTTTTTATATGCTGTTGTTTTAATTTTATTTAAATAATCAATCAAATTAAAGGTGTATTTACCATTTGCGTCTCCAATTTTAATCAATCGGGCCACTTGCATGGCGTTTGCAGTCTCTAATGATGCTAAGGCACTAACAGGCGTCCCTTCGCTATTTGCGACCATAAGGACCAAATTACTTGGTTGCTCATAGCCTTCCAGCGGGTTGTTTTCTGCTTCAATGACAAGTTCCACCTTATTTATTGAAATTGTTGGATCATTGACCAATGATAATAACGTAGGGAACTCAATTTTCGCTACAACACCACTTGAACCTTCCAAGAATGTATTTCCGTCGGTTTTTTCAACATCAATCTGCGGATTTGATAGCGTCATAGATGCAAATTTTGTCGCAGAACGATCTGTCTCAATTTGGTTATATTGGTATGCTTTGCTGTCGATAGCAAAAAACTGTTTGCCTTTTGTCTTGTTTCCTTCATTGTTTTCAAAAGAATAATGTACCTGAAGGAAAACGGTATCTTTAAAGCCGATAAGCGCTGTATTGTTATTATCTGGAACAAGCGCTAACCCTTTGAAATATTCTTGAAAACTAGTGTTATTTTGAATCCTGATATCGCCATCTTTGATCAATCTAAAAAGTTCATTGCTAATGGTACTATTGAATTTAAAGAACAATGAATCTGTTGATTTGACACGTGGGTTAAAGGAAAGCTCTGCTAATGGCGTGTTTTCATAAGCAAATTTTTTATTGCTGAATATACTGGCTGCAGTCACATAAAATGGTCGTGCAGTCGTTGGCTGTGTTGGATCAATTGGTGTCAGGGTGATATCTTCCGTAACACGATGAACAGCGATTTTCTGAACTTTGGTTGTATCACCAGCATAGTATTTGTTCGGACTTAGAACCAAAGACACAGAATCCAATACCGCATCATCTGGAATGGCGGTACTGTTTATTGTACCAATTCCCAAACGCATATAAGAAGTTGATTTGACACTACCAGTGACAGCATTGCTATTTTTTCCTACAAGAATCGTCCCCGTATTTGAAGTTGGAAGAGGATCCAATTGGTAAGTGGAAACTTTCACGGAAACAGTATCAATTGGTACTACGCCAATCGTTTCATCTCTTGAGCTATCCAAAGAAAGTGAAATGTCTTTATTACAACCGACAAAAGCTGCCAACGTAAAAAGTGGAAGTAAAAATTGTATACTACGTCTCTTAAAGTTTTTGATCATATTAATTTTTGAATAGTGCAAAAGTAATCAATGCTTACTGTTAATCAGTGTTATATTTTGTTAAATATGGTTAATTACCACAGCGATTGCAAATCTAGTAATTTAAATTTGTTTTCATTATGGGTAGAAGATTTAAATTGCTGATCAGCTTGATCGTTTTAATAGGCACAGGAATCACCATTGTGCTGGGCATCTGGCTTTACGGAAGTTATACCAATCGGCGGGATCTTTTTCTGTCTACGGCTGAGCGGTCGCTCTTTAATGCGGTGCAGGAGGTATACCAGGCAGAAAATGGTGATCAACGATTGGATGGGCCTGAGACCGAAAGAGATCAGCTTCTCAATGACGTGAAAAAAGAACTTCTACCTGCGGTACCGGAGACGGAGCTTGATCAGGCTTTGCAAAGGGTACGCGCCCGCCAGCCGCGCAAAGAACATGCTTTTCGTGGCGATCCTGATCGAAAAGGTAAAATGTATTCCAAAGATCGTGATCATCAGAATGCCATTATTCCACCCTTTTTGTTCCGTGATTTTGAAATGAACAAAACGAATCTAGACCAGATCGACAATAAATTCAAGGAATCACTGAGCAATAAAAGCATTTCCGTACCCTATGAACTAAGTATCGTAAGCATTCCACGTGAACAGGTGAAGGATGTACGTCGCGAATATCGGGAAAAGAACCTGGCCTGGACCAGACCGATGATGGTCAATCCCCTAAAGAATGAATTCCTCGTTGTCAAATTTCAGGAGGATTGGAAATATCTGCTGTACAGCTTGAGCTGGCAATTACTGATTTCGCTGCTGTTGATTGGGCTTTTGTTAGGAACCTTCTTTTATCTGATGAAAACCATTTTTAACCAGAATAAAATGGCCGAGCTCCGAAAGAACTTTGTTGACAATATGACCCATGAACTGAAAACTCCAGTATCCACAGTGATGGCAGCGATTGAAGCCATACAATTATACGGGGTGCGGGAAGATAAGGTAAAGATGGACCGTTACCTTGATATTTCAAAAAAGGAACTTGAACACCTCTCCGGCATGATTGAAAAAGTCTTGCAGATGGATATTGACGCCTCTCGGGGAATTGTATTGCAACGGTCGGATTTTGATATTGTCGCGATGGTGGCAAGTGCGATTGAAGTGGCTCAGCTCAATAAAACAAAAATAGTCGAGGTGGAGCTCTTTGCTGATCCTGGATCGATCCTGATCAAAGGAGATGAGTCCCATCTGAAAAATGTTATCAATAATCTATTGGAGAATGCCATTAAATATGCTGGACCGCATGTTAAGATTAAAGTTGAAATAAAAGGGGCTAAGGAACATGTTCAGATCCATATTACGGATAATGGCAAAGGTATTGCAGCAGAATACCATCAGCAGATCTTCGATATGTTTTTTAGGGTACCTTCGGGCAATCTACATGATGTGAAAGGTTTTGGACTGGGGCTTGCTTATGTCAAGCAGGTTGTAAAACGCCATGAGGGCAAGATCAGTGTAGAGAGTGAGCTGGAAAAAGGGAGTATTTTTATGATCAGGTTACCATATTAACCTAAAGAAAGCGACCTTCAACATAACGTTAGTATAGAAAAACATTATTATTGAACAACAGGAATTATGATTAATATTTTATACGTAGAAGACGAACCGAGTCTGGCGATGATTGTTGCAGATAGTTTGGAGGCCAATGGCTTTCAGGTTGTACACTGTAACAATGGGGAGGAGGCCTTGGAATCTTTTAGCATAGCGAAACCGGATATTATGGTCGTAGATGTGATGATGCCTGTCATGGATGGGTTTACCTTGGCGGCAAAAATCCGTGAGATGGATACCTTGCTTCCCATTATCTTCTTAACAGCTAAAGTGCAGACAGAAGATGTGGTCCGGGGATTTCGTCTCGGGGGAGATGACTATGTCAAAAAACCGTTTAAAATCGAAGAATTGGTCGTAAGGATAGAGTCCTTGTTAAAGAATAGTCCCAAGATGCTGTTTGGACAGAAACTGATGATCGGTGATTATACACTGGACAGTTTGAAGCACCAGCTGATTTATCAGGAGGAAATGCTCAAGTTGTCTTTTCGTGAAAGTGAGCTCCTCCGTAAACTCTACGAACAGAAGGACAAGGTAATCCCTAGAGAAGAGATCATGCGTGCTTATTGGAGCCATGATAAGTACTTTACAGGACGAAGCCTAGATGTATTTATTAGTCGTATTCGAAAGTATTTAAGTCAGGACCCAAGGATCAAAATTACCAATATACGGGGGGTCGGATATATGCTTACAGTGGATTGATAACAGCGTTCCACGTGGAGATTTTTTATTCTTTTCGCATTCGATTAGCCTTCCCGCCCATACCCCGTATATGATAGGTGAAACTTAAGATTGCATATCGGGTAATTGCATTGGATTGGGATACGCGTACCCAAAGGTCATTGACCTGTTGATTGATGTTTTTATTGTCATTAAAAATATCAAAAACCGTTAAATTGATCTCTGCATTTCTCTTTTTGAACAGCTTCTTGCCGACGGAAACATTCCACAATAAACTTGTCGTACTGGGCGCGTTAAGAATACTTCCGTTGTACAGGTAATTGAAAGTCGAATTTAACGTCCAGCTGTGTAATAACGTCAATGCGATGGAATTGCTGATGGTATGTTTATAAACAGAATAATTGGATTTTTCAGTTGCCGAATTTTTTGAATACGATAAATTCCCATTATAATCCAATCCGATGATCAGCTCCTTGCTGAAGGCTGTGTTCACGCCGACGCGTTGATTTATACCGTATGTCTTTGCATTAACTTTCTCTAGATTCAACAAGGTAAAGTTCTGATTGAAATATAGATTATTATTCAGGTTGACATTGAGTTTTAAAGGTTCGATGCGATAACCGAGACTATTATGCCACTTTAAATTGTAGACCCCGTCAAAATTTTCCGGTTTGATATATTGGCCTCCTGGTCCCAGTATGACATCATTCTCAATGGTAAATGCCGAATCAGTTGTAAAGATCGTGTTTGAAATCTTGTTCTGAATAAAATCGGCTGTAAAGTCTGATGTAAAGCTCCGGCCAGAAGCCTTATTGATAGACCTAAACTGCATGACCAGGTTATGATCATATTCCTGTTTTAGGTTCGGGTTGCCCGAAGTAATGCGTAGTGGGTTCTGATTATCGATAAAATCCTGTAGCTGCTCAATGGCAGGTGTATTCGTTTTGGCATTATAGCGCAACTCAATACGTGTTTCCTTGTTGAAATTATACTGGAAATTCAAGTTTGGCAGCAGGCTATTGAAATGGCTCTTTGTTTTTAATTTGTTCGGAAATAGCTTGTCATTTGTCTGATTGGCGGTCTGGTAATCCAATCCAATTTGAAACCGTATGCTATCTTTTTTATTGAATAAATAGGATACCCCAGCACTATGGTAAACGAAGTCATTGCGAAATTCATTCGAAAGGCGGTTTTTCAACTCCCCCAATTGTTCGGTTTCCGCCAGAAATTCATACGTTTTACGGTCAGAGTAGCGCGCCGTATTTCGGAAGGTGTAATTACCTTGCAGACGCGAGTATTTATTCAGCATCTCCGTATAGGCAATTTTTGAGCGAAAGCCATTATTGTCACCATTTGAGTAATTACGATTGTTTGCGGTGTCAATTCGACTAAACTCCCCATTTCTATAATAGGTATTCAAGGCATAGTTCGCAGCATCCCCCTTGTTCGTGCTGAAAGAACCATTAAAATTGACGCTAATAGTTCGTCCCGGTTTGTTTAGCCTGCGCATATAAGTCAGATCCCCACCCCAGTTGAAATTTTCGCCAAAAATACTGTTGTTCCTGTCGGATTGGTTGAGCATTTCGCTCAGGTTTAATAAGGTACTGCCCAGCGAGCTGCTATGCCTATTATTGCTCTGGTAGGAGAAATTGGGCTGTATGTCCAGCTTTTGAATAGAATCTATTTTCCAGTTCGCCCGCAGGGAGAAGGCGTGATTATTTGTGTAGGTGCTGCCAGATTGCTGTTGATTGTTGATCTGGTTGGCTCTATTGCCTGCAGTGTATTCCGTTTTGTTTTGGCTGATGGTATTATTGTCGGTATAGTTGTAGGTGTAATTGGCGTTGAAATCCATCCGGTCCGCAAAAAAACGGTCGAGATAGTTAAATCCAGCATTGAAACGTGTTGTGACGCCCTGTCCTGTACGCCCACGTGTGTTGCCTCGTGGCGCAAAACCATTGGGCTGATTGACGTTATTGGTATTGATATCAATGGAATATTGACGCTTTGGATTCATTTTGGTAACCTGCGTATTGATCGCATACTTCTCATCCGGACCAGCTCCGCCACTGATTTTGCCAAAATATGATTTCCTTTTATCCGGTTTGGTGACAATATTAATCACTTTCATGCGCTTGCCATCATCAAATCCACTGAATTTCGCTTGTTCGGTTTTGTCATCAATAAGCTGCACTTTGGAAATGACATCCGCGGGTAAGTTTTTAAGGGCCACTTTTGGATCAGTGCTAAAAAACTCACGACCATCAATGATAATCTTACTTACGGCTTCTCCTTGCGCCTTTACATTACCATCTTCGTCAATTTCTACACCTGGGATCTGTTTGACCAGTTCGTCAGCATCTGCAAAATCAGGTGTAACATATTTTTTGGCATCAAATTCTAACGTATCGCCCCTTACCTGTACGCTCGTCGGTGAGATGCTGATTTCGTCCAGCACGATCTCCGAGCTGTTGAGCTTAAAGTTGATCTCGACAGTTTTACCTGCTAATTTGATCTTCCGAATATCTGCCGTATAGCCCATTGGCTGTACCGAAATCAGATAATCACCATTGGGAAGTGCGACACTGGTAAACTTGCCCAAGATATCCGTTGGTGTTTGCAGTTTACTGGAGTCTTTTAAGGCAATGATCGTAATACTGGCTCCCGAAATTGGTTTTGAACCGTTGCTGTCCATGAGCTTCCCTGAAATATATTGCTGGGCAAAAGCATTGATCTTTAACAGCATTAAACTAAGCGAGAGGATAACGATTGTCCAGGTCTTGATTTTCATTGGTTGATGATGTCTGCGTGGTTTTAGGCGCTGTTGTTGGTTCTATTTTTTTATTTGTCAAATTTATGCGACTATTTGATACGAATTACTATCATTTTAGTTACAATAATCCTAACTGAACGGAAAGATTAGATATATTTGCAGTAGAATTAGAAATCAACTGAACGGCATAGTATATGAAAGAAAGTGTTTTGAGTAGAAAAGAGCGTATTATGAAAGAAGCATTACTGCTTTTTTCAGACCAGGGCTATACCAATACGTCTACCAAAACAATAGCGCAGAACGCTGGCGTTTCTGAGGCTTTGATATTCAAACATTTTGGTAACAAAGATGCACTCTTGGTCTATTTGATCAAATCCGGATATCGCAAGGTCCTGACCCATCACCGTGGGATGATGACCTATCGTGAGCCCAAAGACTTCTTACGTACCATGATCAATCTTCCCAATAAGTTGGTCAGTGCTGAACCGATATTCTGGAAATTGCAGGAACGACTGTCACATCATCCCTTTTCCAAACAACAACATGAGCAGTTTATGAAACCAGTGCAGCCGATTATCCATCGTGCTTTTGAGGAACTGGGTTATGAAAATCCTGAATTGGAAACGCAGTTTCTCCTCTTGATCATTGATTCATTTTGGAAAAAGGAAGCTATTGGCGAATTGGAGCATGTCATGGAATTGACCCTGTTTCTGGAGAAAAAGTATAATTTGATTTAGATTATAGTATTGAGTATCTAGTATTGAGTATCTAGTATTTAGATTCTGGCTGTTCAAGCTTATTGCAGGTACTTAGCTTGTTTTTACTCTCGGTTATTTTTTGTTTGCTTAAGCTTACAGCTGATACTTCGTTTGTTTTTACTCTTGGGTATTTTAGGCTTGCTTAAGCTTATTGCAGATACCTAGCTCTAACTGGCGTTCATTAGCTAATCAAATCCATCACCAGATTCATCCCGAAGACGGTTCCCGGCAAAATCAACGATAGACAATAGGTACATCCCGCAGTACTTCTCAGGTATTGTATCCTTATATTCCCCTTTGTTGCGCTTGAAATGCGTCTTGTTGCATGTTTTAATAAAATTGTTGCAAAAACAATTTCATATTATCCAAAATAATAACGTTATTAGTATTCTATTTAAGACATTATACAAACTAATTTATGTTCAAAAAATTCAGTCTGGGCCTATTGGCATTGGCCAGTGCGCTATCATTTGCGAAGGCACAGGACAAGAAAGATTTTGTAAAATACATCAATTCCCAGCATGATTGGGTAGATGCCGTATTTAATACCTTGACTCCAAAGGAAAAAGTTGCGCAGTTGTTCCTTGTAAGGGCGCATACTAATCTTGGTCAGAAATATATTGATTCCGTTGCACAGGTTGTTCAAGATGAACATCTGGGTGGTCTGGTGGTTTTTCAAGGCGGTCCCGTGCGCCATGCGGACATGTTCAATCGTTATCAGTCTTTATCTAAAGTGCCCTTAATGATCACTTTTGATGGAGAATGGGGGCTTGGTATGCGTATGCCGGATTCTACGTTGTCATTCCCTTATCAGATGACGCTCGGTGCTGTGCAGGACAATCAATTGATCTATCGCATGGGACGTGAGGTTGCGCTAGATTTTCATCGTATCGGTATGCATTTCAATTTTGCACCAGATGTGGATATCAATAATAACCCGAAAAATCCGGTCATCGGTATTCGTTCTTTTGGCGACAATAAATATAATGTCACCAAAAAAGCAAAAGCTTATATGGACGGTATGGTGGATGGTGGTATCTTGGCTTCCATTAAACACTTTCCGGGACATGGCGATACAGATGTAGATTCACACTATGACCTACCTCAACTCCCTTTTGATAAAACCCGATTGGATACACTGGAAATGTACCCTTTCAAAGAACTTATTAAAGCCGGTGCACCAGCGGTTATGGTTGCGCATATGAATATCCCTGTCTTGGATGATACTCCCAATATGCCGTCTTCTATTTCTAAAAAGGTCGTTACAGACCTATTGCGAAATGAGCTTGGCTTTAAAGGCTTAACAGTGACTGATGCGATGGACATGAAAGGCGTCAAAAAATTCTTCCCGAATGGTGAAGCCGATGTTCAGGCAATCATTGCCGGACATGACCTCCTTGAGGTATCCGAAAATAGTAAACGCGCGATTGACCTTATTCTGAAAGCAATCGAAGAAGGTCGGATTTCACAGACAGATATTGATGCACGCGTGAAAAAAGTATTGGCTGCTAAACTATGGTTAGGCCTAGACAAATACCAGGCAACCCCGCAGCAGAATCTGTATGCCGATTTACATAGAGCGTCTGCAGTTCAGCTGATTGATGAGTTATCCAATGCTGCTATTACAGCCCTCAACAGTACCGAAAAATTAAAATCCTTTAAAAAGGATCAGCCTACAGCGATTATCAATGTCGGTGTTGCTGTCAATCAAACATTCCAGAACGAACTGGCGGCGGGATTGACCAACGAAACACAATATTTTGTGCCAGACAGCTTGAGCAAAGATGATATGAAACGTCTTGTGAAAGAAATCAAGAAAAACAAGCAATACATCATCGCTGTACACGATACACGACTACGTCCACGTCCTACAATGCAATTGAATGAAAATGTGCAGGACCTGATGAAGAAATTTGCAAAAAAATCCATCTTGACCCTATTTACAAATGTATATGCATTAGATGGGGTAGAAGCATCCAAGAAAGCGAAGACAATTTTGCTAGCTTATCAAAATGATGCTTTTATGCAGAAAGCTGCTGCCAAAACGATATTGGGACAAAATACTCCTAAAGGAAAATTGCCTGTTACCATCAATAAAAAATTCAAGTACGGACAGGGCAAATAAGGTCGCTATAAAATCACACCAATAAAAGAGCCCTCCCGGATAGCTGTGCTGTTGTCATCAGCACAGCTATCCGGGAGGGCTCTTCTTATTTTTTGTCAATGCTAATCGTTCTTACGAAGATTAGCTCTCCTCATTTTCTTCCCGACTGTCAGAAGGACGACTTTCATTTTTCATCCGGTCTATTGCGGTGACGACATATTTATAACGTTGATTCTGTTTGATGTCATCATCCGTATATTGGAGTTTATCGGCATCGAATGTGATAAAGATAATTTTGCTAGGATCTTTGATATTGACCCGCTCACCTACGACAAATCGATAGACGACATAGCCATAGGCCGATTGACCATCGCTGGCTACATCCGGTTTCTGCCAAAAAAGTGTATTCATTTTTCCGTTAGCGGATGATTTTACCAGCAATCCGAAAGGAGCGTTTGGTGGGATGCTGTCCAGCCAAGGCATTGTCGGGGGTAAAGCAGGGGCACGATACAAGTCATTTCGCATGGAGTCTTGTAGTCCAGCCAAGTTGTCCATGAGCGATTTGGAACTGAAATATATACTTCCTTCCACATCATGTTCTTCGCGTAGGTGGCGTACCTGTCGGGGGATCTGACTTTTGTCGGTCCATCCGGTCTTATTTTCTGTTACCCGGTAGGCTCCATGACCTACATAAAAATGCCGACCATAGGTATGTCGTTGCCACCAGGATACCAGAACCTCATACGCCGCTGCGCGGTTTTTAAATGGAAAGTAGATTTGTGGATTGATATAGTCGATCCAGCCTTCCTGCATCCATTTTACACCATCCGCATAGAGCTCCCGATACGCACTTAGCCCACGTGTTTCCGAACCAATACTATTGTTTTCCTTATTATCCCATACACCACATGGACTGATCCCATATTTAACATAAGGTTTTATTTTTTTTATGGCAATGCCGAGGTCGCGCACGAGCATGTTCACATTATTGCGTCGCCAGTCTTCAATATTTTCGATGCCATTATTATACTGGGCAAAAGTCAGCTGATCCGGGACGGATGTACTCCGGCTATCGGGATAAGGGTAAAAATAATCGTCAAAATGAATGCCATCCACATCGTAATTCTTGACAACATCCATAATGACATCGATGATATATTTACGGACATCGGGCAGTCCCGGGTTGAAAAGTTTTTTTCCTGCGTATGTAAAGAACCATTCGGGGTGACGTTTGGTGATATGGTCCTCTGAGAAATGTGCGGGATTCAATGTGGTCGAGGCCCGATAGGGGTTGAACCAGGCATGCAGTTCCATGCCTCTTTTATGTGCTTCCTCAATGGCAAATTCTAAAGGATCATAAAATGGGGATGGGGCCTGCCCCTGTTTTCCTGTCAGGTATCTGCTCCAAGGTTCACGACCTTTACCATAAAAAGCATCTGCTGCAGGCCGTACCTGTAGAATGATTGCATTTAAACCCGCACTACGGTGCTGGTCGAGGAGGTCTATAAATTCCTGCTTTTGCTGGGCAACATTATTGCCGGCTCTGACCGAAGGCCAGTCTATATTACCTATGGTTGCAACCCATACACCACGAAACTCTCGCTTAGGTATTTGTTGGGAATATGTTCTGATCGAAAATAAACAGATAAAAAAGGCAAAAAAAGAATATAAATATGTTTTTCCCGTCATTCTATAAATTGTAGCCAACAAAGATAGGGAAGCATTTCTTACTTTTTCCCTAAAAAATGTAAGATGTTTGTTGGATACTTGTTAAAAGAATGTCAGCTTGGTTTTCAAATTGATAATAATGCAAATACAGGTAACATTGTACACTTATTTGTGCTAATTTAGATGCGGTTTTCACAAAAGCTATGCAAAGCGAGCTAACCGCAACAATAAAGATTATGAGCAAAGAACAAATATCCGTTTTTGATATGTTTAAGATAGGTATCGGACCATCCAGTTCGCATACCTTAGGTCCTTGGCGTGCAGCCCAGCAATTTACCCATGTCCTCAAGACAAAAGGTGTATTGAATGAGGTCGATCAGGTCAAGATTTTGCTTTATGGATCTTTAGCCAAGACCGGTGCTGGACATGGTACAGATATCGCTGTTCTGCTTGGACTGAGTGGCGATGATCCGGTTACCTTTGATGTAGATCAGGTGACACCAAAGGTGGCGCATATCAAAGCGGTAGGCGAACTGGTGGTTGCAGGTGAGCGCACGATTCCATTCTCCTATCAGGAAGACCTTCTGTTTTTGTACACGGAGAGTTTGCCCTTCCATCCAAATGCCGTTACTTTTCAGGCTTTCCTATCGAGTGGTAAGGCCATTACCGAAACCTATTATTCAATCGGTGGTGGATTTGTCGTTCAGGAAAATGATACCGAGAGTGTATTATCCGAAGTAGATCTTCCTTTTCCAGTGGATACCGCACAGGAGCTACTGCACTGGACGATGAAAACAGGCTTGAAAATATCAGAACTTGTTCTTGAAAATGAGTGTGCATGGCGGGAGGAAAGTGAAACTGTTGCTGGTGTCCTGAATATCTATAAGACGATCTATGAATGTATCTATCGTGGCTGTCACACTGGTGGTACACTGCCCGGAGGCTTGAATGTAGAACGGAGGGCTGCGAAATTAAATAAAAAATTGATGCAGGGGCGTAGCTACCAAGATTATGAATCATGGATAACTGCAATTCGTGAAGGTGGACAGAATTTTCAATATATCCTAGACTGGGTAAGCTGTTTTGCGCTTGCTGTCAATGAAGAAAATGCATCGTTTGGACGTGTTGTTACTGCTCCTACCAATGGCGCTTCGGGGGTAATACCAGCGGTTTTACAGTATTATATTACTTTCCATGACGGTATGCGAGAAAATAAAATTGTGCAGTTTATCCTAACAGCTTCGGAGATCGGATCCATCTTTAAAAAGAATGCGACTATTTCAGCCGCCATGGGTGGTTGTCAGGCAGAAATTGGGGTATCCTCAGCAATGGCTGCCGGTGCGCTGACGGAGGTGCTGGGTGGATCACAACGCCAGGTGCTGATGGCTGCGGAGATCGCAATGGAACATCACCTCGGATTAACCTGCGATCCTATCGGAGGACTGGTACAGATCCCTTGTATCGAACGCAATACCATGGGGGCGATAAAAGCAATTACAGCAGCGCAGCTGGCTTTACAGTCAAATCCCGACAAAGCCAAAGTAAGCTTGGATACAGTGGTCAAAACCATGTGGGAGACCGCTTTGGATATGAACGCCAAATATAAAGAAACTGCAGATGGCGGCTTGGCGGTCAATATCCCATTGAGTTTGCCGGAATGTTAAGGTTCAACTGATTTTTCTTGTTTTTTGTATCTTTGCTGTTGTAGAACATATATACTCATAATTAGTATACGCGAATGAAATATTGTGCAATCGCCTCCGGGAGTAATGGAAACTGTTATTATATAGCCAAAGATGATTCGGCTATCTTAATTGATGCTGGTATCAACAGTAAACATATTCATCTTCGGATGTATAATCTTGGGATTATTCCGACCCAGATTAAAGCAATTTTCATTACGCACGAACACTCCGATCATATCCGCGGATTGTCGGTTTTTGCAAAAAAATACAATCTACCCGTGTATATCACGAAGGGAAGTTATGAAGGATCCAGACTACATTTACCTTCCCACCTGGTCAATATCATTGCGCCCAATGAGGAAGTTGAAATAGGAGGACTTAAAATTTATGGGATCCCCAAATATCATGATGCAAAAGAACCCTGTAGTTTCCTTGTCTCTGATGGAGTTCATAATATCGGTGTGCTGACCGATATTGGACGGCCCTGCGAAAATGTGCAACATGTGATCCAACATTCGGATATTCTCTTGCTGGAATCCAATTACGATGAAGATATGTTGCATACTGGAAGATATTCTTATTTTTTGAAGAATAGGATTAGCAGCGGATGGGGGCATCTTTCCAATCGTGTTGCGGTTGAACTATTCAATCAATATAAAACCGATCGTCTCAAGCATCTGATCTTAACACACCTCTCCGGTGAAAATAATACGGTCGATCTTGTTCATACGACATTTGAGCCCCATTGTGAGCATATCAAACTTCATGTGGCTACACGCTATCAGGAAACGGAATTGTTTGACATTACCCATATCTTAAATAAACAGGCGGTTTCATCGCCGACGGCCTGTCTTGGATAGTTAAGCTAAGTACTGCTTCTAATAAAGCGACCGTCACTCCTAATAAAGTCAACGACCATTTCACTTTTATTGCTGATACTGATCCGATATGAATGCTGCTACATACTCAGACGGTTTCAACGCCAAAGGACCTTCCGCGGATAATTAAACTGACTGCTTCTCCTAATAAAGTCAACGATTACTCTACCTTTTTTGCGGATATCGATCCGCTATGGGGCGTCCTATTGGCGCGACTTAAAGAAACGGGCCAGCTGATTTTATTGATAAATATCTTGTAAGTTTTTGTTTTACAGTGGTGTTTCGTGAAAAAAATCAAAGAAAACTCCAGAAGTGAAAAAATTAAAATATAGTTGATATCCAAATAATTCCTTTTATATTTGCTTTGTTTTTAATCAGTCTAAATTATTAAACAAGAATTTGCTGGTCTGGTTAAAGACAAAAACACCATGCAATAGACGGCAATCTATCACATGGTGAAAAAGCTAAAGACAGCGGCAACTGCCTTTAGCCGACTGAAGCAGCGCGCTGCTCCAGTTGCTTCCGATATAGGATATGGAAGAACTTGCAAGATAATGAAATTTGCGGTTTTATTCGTTAACCGTTTTTTTGGCTGTAAGATCCTCCATAATAAGTTGAAAAACTATACGCATCAATCAACATATTATGAAAATTTTAACTTCACTCTTTACATTCCTTACAGTATTGTTTTACTGTAACAGCAGTTCCGCTCACGCACTTTGGATAGAATCCGCTCCTCATGGTACAGTCAATCAGTCTCATGAAGTAAAAGTCTATTATGGTGAATATGTTACCAATGAAAGAGATCAAATTGAAAAATGGTATTCTGATGTAAAGGATTTTACCTTGTTATTGTATGTTCCAGGAAAAGCCCCTGTTAAAGTACAATTGACCAATAAAGGAGATCATTTCAGCGGTTCATTCCAACCAACTGAGCAAGGAACTTACTTTTTATCGATCGTAAAGGCACCGAAAGATCTAGGTGGCCAGACAAAATATGAGTTTTCCTCACTAATGCCCGTTGTTGTTGGCAATTCAAGCAAATTGGATTATAGCGCATTAAAAAATCCGTTACAGGTTGAGTTGCTCAATTCAGCAAATGCAAAAAAAGGCACTAGCTTACAGGCTAAGATAACCAGCGAAGGAAAAGTTGTTCCAAATGCCAAGGTATCTGTTTTCTCGTCCACAGGTTGGGGAAAAGAATTTGTTGCTGATGCCAACGGTGTTGTTACGTTCGATGCTCTTTGGGCTGGTGCTTATGTACTCGAAGCAAGTACATTTGTCGAAAAAGCAGGCGAGCATGAGGGAAAACCCTATGTATCGTCTTGGCAGGGAAGTACAACCTTTTTTGCAGTAAAATAAAAATTGATACCTACAAATTAGATGGATTCATTTTAAATCCCATATTCCAAATGAATCCATTCTTTATTACATATCTACCAGTGAAATACTCATGAATAAAACTTTATCCTTTCTAGCTATTCCGATGATCAGCTCAATTTTTTCTGTAGCGCAAGCGCAGAGTAAATTGAAGATTGACGGTATCCTTGTCAATGAAAAATCCGAACCTATTTCGGGTGCAACGATTAAACTATCGAATACAGGGGTGACTACCAGTACCGATAGCGAGGGACACTTCACTTTTTATAAACTTGCTCCAAATACTTATACGGTCGAGATCAAAGCATTTGGTTACAGTAAGCATACGATGACAGTGGTCCTCAATGGAGAAGACAGTCATCTGGGGCAGATTAAGCTCAGTAACCAATCTGAATCTATTGATGAGGTGGCCGTTTATGGAAAATATTATCAGAACTATAAATTCGACAGCATATCCGGATCACTGCGTTTAAAGACGCCTATCTTGGAACTGCCACAAAATATCCAGGTGATTTCCTCAGATCTGATGGCCGATCAACAAGTTTTCGACATTGTTGATGGTATCACGCGTAATATTAGCGGTGCAACACGTCAGGGACACTGGGACAATCAATATGCCAATATTCGTATGCGTGGATCCAAGATCCCGGCATTTCGTAACGGCATGAATATCGAAGCATCATGGGGGCCCACGGCTGAGGACGCATCTATGATTGAGCGTATTGAATTTGTAAAAGGCCCAGCTGGCTTTATGCTCGCTAGTGGTGAACCGGGAGGTTTCTACAATGTGGTAACGAAAAAGCCAACAGGCCATACCAAAGGGTCCGTGACACTCAATACCGGAAGTTTTGACCTCTATCGTGGAGCTGTCGATTTGGATGGTCGGATTACCAAAAGCAATAAATTGATTTACCGTCTGAACGTAGCAGGCCAGAAAAAAAAGTTCTTTACCAAATACAATAATAGTGATCGTCTTGTCATCGCTCCGGTATTGACTTATAATATCGATTCATTGACCGCTATCACGGCAGAATATACTTTTCAGGGATCTTCTTACTTAAGTAATGGAAACTATACCTTTTCACCAAAGGGCTTTGCCGATCCGGGGATTGCCAACGACTTTTTCTATGGTGATCCGGGGATGGAACCCGGTAAACTGAGAGATCATAGCGCCTATCTTTATTTTGATCGAAAACTTAACCAAAAGTGGAAATTCCATGCACAGGCTGCATATTTTAATTTCGATATGAAAGCAACCAGTACCTGGCTGAACTATATGACCGCGGAAGGTAATATGCCGCGATACTATAGTATCGCTGATGAGCATGGCGAAAATAAATTTGGACAGCTCTCTTTTAATGGTGAAGAGCGGACAGGAAGTATTAGACATCGGATCTTGGTCGGTGTGGATTATGGTAATAAAAAATTCTGGGGCGATTTCCGTTCTTTGTTGTCAAGTATCCCCGGAGATCCATTGAACGTCTACAACCCTGTTTATGGTATTCCGGAATCTGTTTTCCCTAAAGTTGACCGTTCCTTAAATATTAAGGAAAGAGCGAAAAGCCAGGACTATGTTACCAGTTCGTCCTATACATCCTTTTATGTACACGATGAGATGGCATTCCTCAGCGATCGACTGAAACTATCATTGGGTCTACGTTACACGTCTTCCAATGTTGTCTCCAAGACAAATGCAGACCCTGCTAAAGACAAAGTATGGAGCCCAAGGGTGGGGATAAATTATCTAATAGATCCGTCCATGAGCGTATATGCTTTGTTTGATCAATCCTTTGTACCTGTTTCGGGACTAGATTGGCAAGGAAATGCACTGAAACCTGTTCGTGGAAACAATTTAGAAGCGGGACTGAAGAAGGAATGGGGCGGCGGAAAGTGGATTTCTACGCTGAGCGCTTATCAAATTAAAAGAAAGAATGCTCCAGTTGAAGATTTTGATCATCCGAACCCGAATGGTGGTTTCTTCCTGATGCAACTGGGAGAGACAACGACGAAAGGAATTGAGTTTGATGTCACGGGGGAAATTGTAAAAGGATTAAATGTCAATGCGAATTATGCACTGACGGATTCAAAGATATCGCAGGATTCAAAAACCGAGAAAATTGGGAATATTACGCCAAATACGGCGAAGCACACCGCGAATGCATGGATATCCTATCGCTTGCAACAAGGCCCGTTGAAAGGTGTAGGCCTTACGGGCGGAATGCAGGGGATGTTTGACCGTGCGATCGGATCGGCAACCAAAGTAAGCAATTTTAAAAATTATCTGCGTACAGATGCGGGTATAAGCTACCAACGCAGCCGGTATAATATTTCTTTGATGGTCAACAACCTGCTGGACAACCGTAAGCTTATGACTGCGGGGTCAACAACTGCGAAAAATGCTAAAATTCCGGAAAGTGTTGCCTATTATAGCTACATCGTTGAGGCAAGACGCAACTTCCGCCTAGGTGTAATCTACAAGTTTTAATTAAGCGATTCTATATAAATCATTTATGCGATGTATAGCACACTTTTAATAATCATACTTATTGGCGCTTATCTTTTTTATAACAGCAGTAAAAAAGTGAAGTTTCATCATAGACCCGAGTGGTTGAAAAAGCTTTGCGCACAGACTCAGTCTGTGCGTATCTTGAGCATTGTGATGCTCCTGCTACCATTTGGGGTTATCCTCTATCTGCAGGGGCTTGGTGCAGGATTCTTTGCTTTTTTTGCCTATGTCATGTGTATGATGAGTCTTGTCGTTTTACTGAACCCTTACCGTTATTTGACAGGGTACCAAGTTCTCGGATTGTATGCAGCCAGTCTCTGTGTTGAATTTTTGATATCCTAATTGATTCCTTATGCCAGCAAATAAAAAATACCTGAGTTCGCCCTTGCAACGATTCCTGAAGATTACGGCCGGATTTATCGGCGGTTATGTTGTTATGCTCTCTTTTCATGTATTGTTGACTAACCTTTTTGAGAAAAAAGATGTTGTTATGACTGCCGGATTCACAGGTTATCTACTTTGGGCAGTCCTGATGCTTCTGGCTTTTCTTTCCAAAAGCGGATGGAAAATATGGGGAATTTATTTACTCTTGGCTGCGGTTTTTTCGTTGCCTTATTTGTTAAAGATGTAATCAATCATGAACAACAGAAATTACAATATCTATTTTAATACCCATACCATCAGTGGCATTATCATCTGTGCGCTTCTGTACGTGATATTTTTTGCAGGTTCCTTTGCATTTTTTAGAAATGAGATCGCGGCTTGGCAAAATAATGCGTCGTACAAAACATACAAGGAAAACCATCAAAGCTTTGACAAACTTTTGGATTCTCTAAAGGGAGAAGCCAACCTACATGGGCGTGATATCAACTTCTATATGCACCGGGAGGGGACTTCTGCTTATGTGGGGTACACAGCGTCAAACGACACGATACTCAATAAGGAAAATCTATCCAAGATAACGCCTAAACAGAAAGCTGAAAAAAAGAAAGGCCGGAGACGGAGAGGCGGAGATGATGACTCGAAAAATTTTACCTATAATTTTGTCAATCAAAAAGTAGGAGACTATGCGCAGAACTATGATATGGGCGAGTTTTTATTCCGCTTACATTTTCTGGCCCAACTCAATCAAGTCCCCATTAGCGTAGGAATAGCGCCATTTGGATATCTCGTTGCAGGAATTACAGCCTTTATCTTTTTATTTGCATTGATAACAGGTTTGTTATTGCATTGGGACAAATTAGTATCGAACTTTTTTGTTTTTAGGCCATTCAGCAAGTGGAAGACTGTCTGGACAGATATGCATACTGCCCTCGGGGTGATTGGATTTCCTTTTCAATTTATTTTTGCCGTTACAGGTACATTTCTGATTGTTAACTCGGTTTTGGCACTACCTTTCAGCAAATTGCTGTACGATGGTGATCAGCAGAAAATGTATCAGGATATTGGTGTTTCAGCTAATGAAGATTATGCGTATAGCTATAAATCCTTGAACAGGGATGTGAAAATCGCTCCTTTCTTGGATATGGCAAAGACAAAGTGGCCAGAAAGCGAGTTCCTGCGTATTGTCGTAAAAAACTATGCGGATTCAAATATGCATGTTATCATGGAGCTTGAACCGCATTTTAACAACAGCTTTGCCGGATCTGGAATATTGACCGTGAAGGTGGCCGATAATAAAATTGTAGAAGAGAAATCACCTTTAACAGGAGCGAGCTATGGGGACTATGTCCGAAGCATTATTTACCGTTTGCATTATGGTGACTATGGTGGGTACCCGCTCAAAATGGTCTATTTTATCTTAGGAGTAATGGGCTGTCTGGTTATTATTTCAGGAATTCTGATCTGGTTGGTTGCGCGGGATAAAAACAATGTCATTCCAAGAAAACGCAAATTCAACTTTTGGGCAGCTAATGTCTTTACCGCGATATGCTTGACGATGCTCCCGGTTACAGCGATTACATTTATTGCGATCAAGGTCAGTCCTAAAGTTGATCAGGACTTTATTTATCGGGTCTATTTTTACGCATGGTTGGTGCTGTCACTTTACTATATCATTCGTCGCAGTATAAGAAGAACAAACCGCGAAACGCTATTGGTCGGAAGCATCCTTGCATTTATCGTCCCGATAGCCAATGGTTTGGTAACACATAATTGGCTTTGGAAAACATTTGTTGATGGCCAACGCGATTTATTTATTGTCGATTTTCTTTGGTTGATGATTGGTATCATCGGATTACTGGCCTTCTATAAGACAAAAAAATTCTTCCAAAAAATTCAGTAATTAGAAGGCGTCGTTTGGGACGCCTTCATCATTTTTGGGATTTTTTAAAGCCTCTTTTGACGTTTTATAGGCTAATATTTCGCACCTGAAAGCAAAAATTCTTTGGGCAAACATATAATTCCAAGTCATGTAATGTTTGTCGTTGGGTACGTCTACATTACGTATTATAAAATATATGCCAAGGGGCTGCTTTATCCAAGCAGCCTCTTGGCATATATAAGATACAGCTAAATCACCTGTAAAGTACTTTTCGCCTTATACAATCTGTGAGGAGATACGGTACTGGAGGGTTAGAGCGTTTTCGCTGATTTGTTACTCCTTGTTCGATAGTTGTTCGGGGATCCTTCGGGTGTGCATTGCTACTGCTTCGGGATTTCTTCGGGGTTGGTTTGACCGTTCTTCGGCTGTTGTTTGCCTTGTTGTCGATGAATGACCGAAGCGGAAGCGACCAGATGTCGAACCAGCCCCGAAGAAATCCCGAAGTTGGTACGAAGTATGTGCGGAGCCTACCCGAACATTGTTGGCACTTGAACGGACTTGAGGGGATTTAAAGGGAGTTGAAGGGACTTTTAGCGCCTTAGCGATAATGGTCTTATGTGTTGTTGAACGAGCTGTTGTTTAATTCATACGATTATTGTATTTTTAAAGTACACCAATTTAACTTAATGAAATGAGTAAATCTTCTGGTAACCGCAATATAGGAGGAAAGCAGGGGGTATCATACGAGCTGAGTGAAAATAGTCGTTTAGCTGGACTTGATTTTACCTATAACAGTGGCTTAACCAGTCGTTTGTATCAGATTCTAAAATCCATTCAACCTCGTGCCTGTGAACGCAGTACCTATATACGATTGCAAAATGCACTGTATGAAGCTGTACGTAATGACCGGGTGCATGATCTCGGGAGCTTACGGCTCGGATATGGATCAGTACTCCCCTTGAAAGGTTTCCGGTACTCCAAACGGCTCAGCTGGAACAATTTCTTTATGAATCACCCAGTCGCACATTTTGATGAAGCCCAGCAACAAGTTCGGGTTCAGCTCCATTTGGTAGGTCTCCGTAAATTTAATTTAATCCATGAAAAGCTTCGTAAAATAGACATAAAAATATATTGTGTGGTGATTCAACTGGATGATCGTAATACTATATTTTACCATTCTAGCAAAGCCTTGGAGCTAAGAAAAGAAGATCACAAAGTGGACCGTGGCATTACTTTCACATTGGAGGATTGCAAAGATGCCGTCATTTTATGTCTGGGCACAGTAAGGTGCTGACTGACGAGCCCTGATGGGTGTGACGAATTTATGTCCAATAGTAGTACCCTGATGACTGGTGAAATTTTCGATGTGATCCTGATCCGTGGAGGTAAGCATACTATATTCCCGGAGGAAAAATCCGATAAACTGCCACCACCTATTTCACAGAGTCATGATGATGAGGTTGACTGGGATTAACCGATTAGATGACAGCCTTAAAAAAACGGCCCAATCGCATCAGGTCGTTCGCTGTCTTTTCGTTCCAATCGACGGCATAGTTGAGCCGTATACAATTTTTAAATTGATCATGTTGGGTAAACATTCGGCCTGGAGCAAAGCTCAATTTTTGTTTTAGCGCGTAATCATAAAGTACGGTAGAATCAATTTTTGGATCCATTTCCAACCAGAGTACAAATCCACCTTCGGGTTGAGACATTTTGGTGTTATCGGGAAAATGGGCCTGGATACTATTTCTAAAATTGATATAATTGCTGTACAACTTCTTCCTAAAAGTATTGAGGTGATGGTCATAGCGACCGATCTGCAAAAATTTGGCTACGGCCTCCTGGTAAATGGCCGGTTGCGAGATGGTCTGGATAAGCTTTTGTTTGAGGATTTTGTCTTTGTATTGTCCGGGTTCAACCCATCCGATGCGAAAACTTGGCGCCAATACTTTGGTTACAGATCCGCACCACATGACCAAACCTTCTTCATCAAAGTATTTACAGGGTTTGGGTCGTGAGGTACCGAAATAAACATTTCCATAAAGGTCATCTTCGATCAAGGGGATATGATGGAAAGCAAGGAGTTTGACAAGTTCTTTTTTATGTTCATCGGGCATCAACGCGCCCAAGGGGTTGCTGAAATTGGAAACAAAACAGCAGACATCGATTTTATGGATCACTTTTTTCAGGGCGTCCAGTTCAATGCCCGTAATGGGGTGGGTCGGTATCTCAATGGTCTTTAAACCCAACACCTGAAACGCCTGGATAAAGCCAAAATAGAGGGGGCTTTCCACGGCAATGGTGTCATCGGGTTTCGTGACCGCACGGAGGCAGCTATAAATGGCATTCATAGCACCCGAAGTGATAATCAGGTCTTCGTCGCTTATTTTTCCTTCTAGTACGAGGGACCATTTGGCAATCTCTTTACGTAAAGTCGGACTACCCTGCACCTGCCCGTAATGATCACCGTAATCATGCAGCTCGTGTACGGTCTCCAGGATACATTTGTTGAGCTTCTGAATGGGGAGCAAAGAAGGGCTGGGTAATCCCAAAGAGAATCGCGTAATTTCCTTATCCTCCAATGAGTGGAAAACTTTATCAATCAATGCTGCGGGATCTTGCTTCTTTTCGTCAATCTTAAATGTTGAGATGGACGGTATAGACATCCGGCGTTGGCCGGCCAGGCTGACAAAAAATCCCGATTTGGGGCGAGACTCGATCAGGGATCTGCTCTCGAGCTCCATGTAGGCGCTCTTTGCCGTATTTAAGCTCACATTATACAATTTTTGCGCACTACGGACAGAAGGAAGACGATCACCGTAGGTCAAAGAGCCATTTTTGATCTGGTTCTCTACGATGTTTGCAATTTTCTTATACAATTGTTGCTGCTCCATACTTATACTAATTTACTGTTTCCCTTTGGATTTACCCAATCATGAAAATGACGGATTCCCCTTTTTAGCGATTCTTCGTCGCCAAACATATTTAAAAGCTGCTGTTCGAAATAAACCTGCGCTTTGCGCTTAAATACCGTTGATAAGTCTTCGGAAACTTCAGTTCGATACGAAATTTCGACAGTGAGGTTGTTGTTTTCGGAGACTGTAGCAGAAGAAACAGCTGCTATTTCCTCGTTTTGGGCAAGCAAGAGAAAAGGCATGTGCTGCAGGTTTTTGTTGGTCACTTCGGACTGAGCCTTTTTTAGTAGGGAGAGATCAGAGAGATTAACCTGTCTGATGGAATACGATTGATGTGTTGTAGTCGACATGGCAATAAATCTTTTTTGCTAATTTAAGAAGGGTACAGACCGAATTTGAGGTACAGAATTAGGGTAAAACTAGGGTACAGATGAAAAAGTAAAAAATATGACCGGGAGTTGATGGTTTTTAATTTCCATTTAAGATCTTTACAAGAGTTAATGAAATGTCTCAAGACCAATAAATTATGACAGCCTATGCATAACTTGTTTCCGCTATTTATTGCCATGATTACGGCCATCGTTCTACTTGAAATGCTGGCCACGAAACTTCGGGTTGCTTATCCCATTTTATTGGTTTTGGCGGGCTTGATTGTCAGCTTTATTCCAACCTTGCCCGTTGTTGCGATCGATCCGGATGTTATTTTTCTGATTTTCCTTCCCCCCTTATTATGTGAGGCTGCATGGTCGATTTCGTATAAGGAGATGAAGAAATGGTGGCGTATTATTGGAAGTTTTGCCTTTTTGGTCGTTTTCTTCACTGCGCTATCCGTTGCGGTGGTTGCCAATCATTATATTCCAGGTTTCACGCTCGCAATGGGTTTTCTACTGGGTGGGATTGTTTCCCCGCCAGATGCCGTCAGTACGGGTGCAATCATGAAGTTTGTGAAAGTTCCAAAATCTACTTCTGCAATCCTGGAAGGGGAGAGTCTGTTGAATGATGCTTCCTCTTTGATTATTGTCCGTTTTGCCCTGATTGCCGTGGGTATGGGACAGTTTGTATGGCAGGAAGCAGCGGTATCGTTTATCTGGATGTTGGTCGGTGGGGTTGGTATCGGTGTCCTTTTGGGCTGGTTTTTTATTCAGGCACATAAACGCTTACCGACGGATGCACCATCGGATATTGCTCTGACCTTGATCGAACCTTATTTTATGTATTGGATTGCCGAGCAGTTTCACAGTTCAGGGGTGCTGGCCGTCGTTGCGGGAAGTCTGTTGATGTCCAACCAGCGGCTTAAATTTCTGAACAGTACCAGTCGCGTGCGGGGGCTGAGTGTCTGGGAGAGTTTTGTGTTTATCCTGAATGGCATTGTATTTTTCATTATCGGTCTTGATCTCCCCGAAATTGTAGCTGGTTTGCGCGCAAATGGCACTTCACTGCGGGAGGCGATCGGTTATGGTCTTTTGGTTACAGCAGTCCTTATCTTTGCTCGTATGATCAGTGCCTATGCTGCGATGATTGCGACGCTTATCTTTCGTCCAAGTGTGGCACCTAGGGCGCGGTCTTCAAAACAACGTTTCTTTATGCCACTTTTACTGGGCTGGACGGGGATGCGGGGAGTAGTTTCCCTGGCAGCTGCGCTTTCCATTCCTTTGGTCATGAATGGTACCGTGATACCTCAGCGTCATCTGATTCTATTTATCACCTTTGTCGTCATTCTCTCAACCCTTTTGATTCAGGGATTGACGTTACCCTATCTGATCAAGCGGACGAAGCTCTTTGATACTGTTCTTGCAGAGGAACCCGAAGAGGTAGCCAAACAGCAGATGAAGCAAGGCTTAAAACAGCATGTCTATCAGTTTCTCAAGGATAAATATGAGAAAGAAGAACATAATCGGGAGGCAATGGAAAGGATTTTGCGACATTGGGAGGAAAAAGTCAATGCTGCGGATGATTCTTGGATGAATGAACGCACGAAAGTGATTTTCATTGAGCTTTTGGACGTACAGCGCGAATACCTGGAAAAATTGAATAGTGAATCGACGATTGATGAGGATATTGTCCGTGCGCAGCTCTATCAGATTGACCTGGAGGAAGAGCGCTTGCGCATGATATAATGCCGTGCTATCCTATTGATCTGAATAAATAATAATAATTGTAGCCCTTTGGGCTTGATACATAAGTTGAATTGCGATGAAAGTAATAATAACAGGGGCCACAGGGATGGTCGGAGAAGGTGTTTTATTGGAATGTCTTCAAAATGATAAAATAGATGCAGTATTGAGCATATCACGCCGTACTGCTGATATACAGCATCCAAAGTTAAAGGAGCTTTTGGTTAAGGATTTTACGGATCTTTCCGAAGTTGAGACGGAGATCGGCGGCTATGATGCCTGTTTTTATTGCGCAGGTGTCAGTTCAGTTGGCATGAAAGAGGATAAATACCGCTATATCACCTATGATACGACGTTTGCATTTGCAAAATCGCTGTTGAAGATCAATCCCGAAATCAGCTTTATTTACGTGTCTGGAGCGAGTACAGATAGTACTGAACAGGGACGTGTGATGTGGGCGAGAGTGAAGGGCAAGACGGAAAATGATCTAGCGAAATTGCCGTTTAAGAAAGAATACAATTTCCGACCGGGCGGAATGACCACCGTTGCGGGACAGAAGCATGCCAATCCATTCTCGTTTGTTGCCAAGATTATAAAATTCTTTGCCCCTTCGGCAGTGTTGTCCCTACATGAGGTGGGGCGGGCGATGATTCATGCCGTGGAGCGAGACGATGTAAAAAATATATTGGAAATCAAGGATATTAGAGCTTTGGCTTAGTGGATGGGTGGATATAAGGTCTTTCAACCGTTATTTCCATTTCCAGTCCAGCTCCTCCTGATAGGCGATATGAAGACGTTGGCTGAGCTGTATCAGGAAAGCTTTAAATTCGGCGGTATCTTCGATCTGCTGTTTTGGAAAAAACAGTTGATCGGCCATTTTTAGTTTGATAAAAAATGCGAAGGCCGTTTCGGTGATATATTCAAACTGATCGTATTGATATTTGGATTCCATTTGAGAACTTTTGATCTGGAGATAATTGTCTTCAAAAGTAATTGTATGGAGGATACCGATTCGATTTTGGAATTCGGGGCTTTTGACATATTTGCTGAAATAGCGCTTATAGTATATCCCAAGATATTTGGGAAAGAACAGAAAGGCGATTATGCTCACTCCGATAATCAGAATTGCCAGTTGACGTTCATAGTAGAAAAACGGGATGGCGAGTATCAGCATGAGCAGCATAAACATGAATCGTGATTTTTTGCGTGCTTTAATTATTTGGGGTGATTTAGACATACTGAACAGCAATGCATCCAGTTGATCTTGCTCGGAAAGGGTTAGTTGAAGTTCTTTCATAACGTAAATGTATTAAATTGCTGAGATAATCGGAATATTTCCGACTATCTGCAAATAATTTGACATGTCTGTTTTTGCACCAGCGGAGATCCGATAATATAAGGTTGGGATGGTCGCGGGTGGGCTTCCAGGGCTCGACGAATTAGGTAAGAATCATGCTATTCACCAAAAGTAATGCTTTTTGGTGAGTTCGTTCACTGAAAAGCATTACTTTCAGTGAATGGAGTGGTAGGATTTTGATGTAGTGACTGATTAAAAGTAGCCTGACGTATATCGGTATTTATTTCTTATTCTATTTTCTCGACCTGAATAGCGCTTGAGATTTTCTCAAAGTAATCTTCCATCTCTTCGTTACATCTTTCGATAAACAACTTTGTAAGCTCCTGTAATCTTATAATAGCGGATGGATCCCCTTTATAGTTCGCGTTATACCTGAATTGCTGTTGGGCTTTGATAATTTCTTTAAAGAGTTTAATATGATCAGTATTGTTCAGACAAAAGGTCGCATGCGCTTCGGGAACAATTAATCGGCAGAGGTTCATTAAAAACGGAAGACCTACAGATTGAGGTTTGTATTGAAGGATTGTATTGATAACTCCGAGACAGGTTTGTTCTAAAACTTGTGATAGTGAATGGTATCCGGCCTCAACGCTAAGAGTCCAATTATCCTCAAAAGCATAGTAGATGCAACGGGCGTTTTTATAGCGACTATCCCATTGTTTGCGCGCATACTCCAAGTCGAGTTGGGGAACTGCGATGCTATCTAGTGCTAAGTTTTCTATCGTTGCGTTTTGAAACCATATATCACCGACTTTCATCAGCGATAGAAAGAAAGGATGGCCTTTGGAGAGTTTTTTGATAAAGTGCGCTGTTTCTTCCGTCACTAAGGTCAGCGAAACATTTCTCGGCAGCAGATCTATGGTCTTTTGTTGCAGGTTGGCGAGGTCAGTATTTAGGCTGTCATACGCGATAAAGAGGTAGTAAGCATGCGTTATCTGCTCTTCTTTATTGTTTTGGAGCAGACTATTGTACTTATGTTGATCGGAATGATAACCGAAGCAGGCAACTAACGAAGGAGTACAGTATAACTCCAGAATATTTAAGATCAGGTCTTGATAACTGCTGTTGCAATGATACTTATTGTAAATAGAGGTGTTGTTTTTGAATTTTTCAATCTTCCTGTGCTGAATTTGTTTTGGGCTAAGTTTTTCTCTGATTTCTTCGAATAAAAGATTGGAATAATCGTAGATCCAATTTAACGCATTTATAGCAATTTGGTATGCTGTTTCTAATAAGCTTTTGTCAATCGTGTAATCGTGATTATATCTGTAATCAATATAAGCTTTCTCAATCTTATTAAGCGCTCTTTTTTTATCTTCTGTATCCGCTAATTTTGCTAATTTGGAATCAAATGTTTTGAGATAGTTGATATTTGCTTTAAGCGAATGTGATTTTTTTTCATCACTTATCAATAGATTTTCTGCTGTTCGGAGTGATAGTTCAATGGCTTGGTGGAGCATAAATGCTGCATGTGAATGGTCTCTGTGCTCCAGATAAAAATTATAGCCATCAATAAAAGAACGGATCTTTGTTTTCTCTTTATTGATATACACTTCAGTTTTCTCAATGACTTTTTCAGCAGAATCGTTAGGTACTACAAGTTGTATTTCCTGCGCTGGGTTTTGATAAATGCGGTTCCCGGTTTGACATATGAGTTGAGTTCGGCCCAGTCCTTGGTCGATTTTCTTTTGTACCTCGCGAGGTAAATGCACATTGAAGTAAAGATTAGTATAGTTTCCGATCGCTTTGTTGATTAGACTACGGGCTTTGTCAAATCTGGTAGCAGAATTTGACGAAAGATTAATCTGTAGCATCTGATATTTTTTGCCATCGCGGGCATAGATCCATTGATAGATTTCATCAACGGCGACTACGCGAAGAATAGCTTCAATAATTGGAGTAAGTTCGGTGTTCATAATTGATTGGTGTTGTGTTGTGGTTATTTTTTAAAGTCAAATGGGTTAGTTGTCTCCCACGATGCTGGACAAAATGATCGGTTGAATAGGAAGCTGCTATATTCCTGTTTCTATAGGGGCTGTTTGATTTTGATTTAGAAGATCTATTTCGTCCGAGAAGGCTACTAAATAAGCGAGCTCTATTATTTTAATAATGGTCTGATAGATTCGTGTACTGTAATCTGCATAGTCTCCGGTATATCGATTTTTATCGAGGCCATAGTTGATCCAGTCATATAAGATCTCATCCCATTGTTGTTGACTGTAGGTGCTAACAGTCGCTAATAACGATGATAATGGGTGCCCCAATTCTTCGTCTGATATATAATAAAGTATAATCTCCTTATTTTCATGCCTAATCAAAATTGATTGACATTCGGGCAATATGGAAATAGGGTTTTCTATATCTATTGAGCCGATGGGAGACTCTTCAAGTTTATTGGACAGCATTTCCAATAAAGAGTAAATGCAGGAATAGGTATAGAGGAGATTTGCTCCAGAGAATTTATTGTTTTCGTTGTTAGCGGACCAGAATTCATTTTCGGTAATAACTGTCCGGTACCAATATCGAATGTCTTCTTTCCAACCATTTAGGTCATCTCTATCAAAGAAGTTTTTGAGTGCTGAGATGGAGTAGGGTTGGGGAGCAAGCCACGTGGGCAATGTGATCCGTTCCTTTGGGTTCAATATTTCGTTTTCTACCGCGTCATCGGAAGGTTCCTTCTTTGTGTCTATGCTGTTGATCTGTTTCAAGGACTTTTGGCCTTGGATTTCCTCATTTTCAATCTCTTCTTGATTGTTTGCAATACTGTCTGGAAGTGATTTATTTCCATATATTTTATGCAGAGATATAGCTAATCTTTGTAATAATTCTCTAACGGCAAGGATTTTATTCCCCTCATTTCCTAGAAAATCACCATTTCTATCGCAAATATTTATCCAGATTTCATCTAGCGTTTCGTACCATTGCCATAATGATTGATACGAGAAAAATCGGCTGATCTCATCTTCCGGCGATTCAATATCATTTACACTGAGACATTCTCCTGAAACATAATTCCAATAGTCAGAATCACATTGAATAAAATCCAAGGGATTTTTCAACTTTTTCAAATTACATTTTTTGAAAATCACGTATGTTATTTCTACTAGCTCAATTATTTTTTTTGTGTTGTAGCCTGAATTCGCATGTGGATAGTTCATTTTCAGGCTTGAAGCGGCATTGATGAGCAGGTTTATATCCATCAGGAGATAACGAATGGATGTCTCTTGCTCAAAAAAGGCGTTGAGATATTTCAGCGGATCTTCAATATACTCCTTGCTTAAATAGCGAAAATGTTTCGCTTTTAGTTTCTTTTGCGTATTTTTCATGCTAGGAATGTTTTTTGGTTAAGTACTGTGTTTATAATTATCAATGACAAAGCTAATTTAAACACTAATTTTCGATAAAACAAATTATATATTGATAATTATTGATTATGAGTTCTTTTTTAACGAGAATTAAGGTTATTGCTGATAGGGAGGGATTAAGTGTAACAGCGTTTGAATCGGCTATTGGGGCCAGTAGAGGCGTATTTACACGTGCACTAAGCAATAATACAGATGTTCAGGCTAAATGGCTGATTAGTATTGTCGAAAAATATCCCAAATACTCCTCAGAATGGTTATTAAAGGGGGAAGGAGAAATGCTTAAGCCTGTTTTAGCTAAGGAGGATGAAGAGACGTATCTAACACCTGATTTGGAAAGAATCACTAATGGGGAGATTCATGCGTTAAAGCAATTAATTTTGTCACAAAATATCACTATTAAATCTCAGGAAAAGACAATTATATCATTAGAGCGATTATTATTGTCGTTGGAGCGCGAGATTGAATCGCTGCGGAATAAATAGATTATCATCGGCAGAAAGGCAATTGATTATTATTTTCATGGGGATAAGTTATTCAATCGCTTGGAGTCAACAGGAACTAGTGAGCCTTTTTTTTGTGAAGATAAACTCCGATACAAACGGAAAACTTGGTTTGTGGTTTGGTTTAAAATAATAGCGTCTTAAAAGTAGAATAATTGTGAACGTAAAAGAACGCGTATTGCTGATCGCTGAAAGAAAGGGCATCAGTAAAACTGAATTTTTTAAAGATGTGGGGCTTTCCTATGCCAATTTTAAGGGCGGTCAGAAAAATACAGCGCTGAGTTCGGATGCAATGATTGCAATATTGACCCGCCATCCAGATATTAGTCCTGCTTGGCTATTAATGGGTGAAGGTAAAATGATGCGTAGCGCGGAAACCGTTAGCCCTGAACCACAGATTGCTGCTGCAAGTTCCGAAGGTTCGTCAGTTTCCAAACAATTGGTCGCCGCACTTGAGCAGACGATCAAAGCGCAGGAAAAGACAATTTCTGCTTTGGAGGGACAGGTTGTGCTGCTGAATCGGAAGTAAGCGCTGGGCGAGATACTGTGTTAGTTCCGATGAGAGTTCTTTTTCTTCAACGGAGATATTCTTTACCCCGAGAGCTTTTAAAACAGCAATTTTTTTTTGTTTCCGAAGAACTAGACGCGTGCTCAAATGGAAATACTGCTGTTGTCATCATGTTTCATTGTTAAAATTGGGATTGTGAAACTTATGCCTTGATGCAAAGATGCGAAAACTATTTTTCATTAGTAAGGCCACTTAGTTATTGAAATAGGAACAGATCTGCTCTTCGTTTACGAAATAGCTGATTATAGCGATTTCCTTGGCCTCCTTTTTGCCTATTTTTGTTAAGTATCAGGGATGCTATTGTTAAGCTAAAAATATTGAGCTACCCTTAGGGATGGGTTTCAACGGATTTAGGCGACTTTGATGGATATCTGCATCGCTATTTAAAGAAATAAAGCTATATGTTTAGAAAAGTATTACTCCTGTGCTGTATCCTATACAGTTGTTTTGTGAACCGAAGCATGGCGCAGCCAGCGGGTGAACGGCCTGTTTATACATCCAAGTGGGGCTATCTCTATCGGGAGTCCGGAAATAACAATGATCCTTTGGGGGTATTTAGTACCGAAGCACCGATTTATCTGCTCGACTCGACCAATATGCAGTATAAGGTGCAGGTCAGCAACGGTGATATTGGCTTTATCGACCGACAACCGCTGAAGAAATTCATGGACGGGAAAAAATCTGCTGGTGAGCCCGCCAAGTATTTTTATCGGGGTGTCGAGGGGTATCAGTGCCCACACTATTATGTGCAGGTGTCCGAACTACGTGTCCGTAAATCACCTTCAACGACAAGCACCGCTGTGCGCCGCGCACCGCTCAATGAGTTGCTGTGCATTGATTATGTCCCTTTATATACCGACGGTTGGGTGTATATCGGTGATCATTTTCATGAGAATCCTGAATATGTTCAATTGAAATTTTTAGGCTCCGTCCTGACCTACGATAAAGTACTGAAAGATTATTTGGCGGTAAAAGGTAAGGATCAGGAGAAAGAACTGGTTCAGGTAGGAAGATTGCGGGAGCTGGCTTGGCGGGAGGAGAAAAACTTAAAACAGGCCTTTTCCTATTGGAAGGAATCTTATACCACCTACGGGGTGGAAAATCCGAAAGTCGATATTGATTTTGAATTGCTGCTGGCCAGTAAACTGGATAAAAAACCTGACTTTGAAGCCTATGAAAAGAAAATGAAGGCGCTGAACTTGCATTTTATCTGGAAAGGGCTGTCGCTCGTGGACGGAGAAATCAAGGATGCTCAGATGAATCAATTGAAGATGCAACGTGTTGCTGAGATACCGGATATGCCCGAATGTGGCTGGGAACCGCGTTACTTTTATAAAACCCCGAATATGATTGTGGCATTTGAGGAAAATTATAAAAAGAAGATCGTCGGAACGGTTTATAAACTATATTTTACGGACGGTGAGATCTTAGCACTAGGGGATCAACGTATGGATGCCAACTATGACGAAAGGGATTTTGTCAATCATTTTGGTGATATGATCTCTACGAATATGGTCGAAGAACCACATGTGTACCGTTTTCAAAATGGCGACGCAGGCCAACTGATCATCACGTTTAAAGATGGTAAACTGTTTAGCTATGACTGTATGTATTATTGTTAGCCGACCAGAGTAAGGCGCTAAATAAAGAAATGTATTCTACAGGGATTTCCTGTTTTTAAGGATAGCATAATCAAACAAGGACCTGTGTTGAGCAGGTCCTTGTTCGTTTCTATGATTTCTAATGCTAGATTACTTCCATTTCAAAAAGTCTGGCAATGTGTCCGCGAAGTTTTTCCTTCACTTCATCCATATCGACTTCTTGACCAAGTTCCCGCTTCAATGAGGTCACGTCTTTGTCGTCTATACCACAGGGGATGATATTGCTGAAATAATCCAGGTCTGTATTGACGTTAAACGCAAAGCCATGCATGGTTACCCAGCGTGAGGCACGCACACCCATCGCGCAGATCTTGCGGGCCGTAGGCTTGTCCGGTTCAATCCAAACACCTGTAAACCCTGGATATCTCCCCGCGTGAACACCATAATCGGCACAGGTCAGGATGATGGCTTCCTCCAATGTTCTTAAATAAAGGTGAATATCGGTAAAGAAGTTGTCGAGATCCAGAATCGGATATCCTACAATCTGACCAGGTCCATGGTAGGTGATATCACCGCCACGGTTGATCTTATAGAACTTCGCTTCTTTTTCTTCCAGGCCTTTTTCATCCAGCAGCAGGTATTCTTCGTGTCCGCTTTTTCCTAAGGTATAGACATGGGGGTGGGCTGTGAAAATCAGGTAGTTTGGCGTGTCTGTCGTTGTCGCATTGACCCGATTGTCATGTTTGACGTCTAATACGCCCTTGAAGATGGACTCTTGTCTGTCCCAGGCTTCCTGATAGTCTACAAGTCCCCAATCTTGGAACTGCACCACTTTATTCATTGCTTATTTTTTTAAGAAGACGGATCGTCAGTAACGATCCGCCGTCATGTTTGTCAAATTAATACAACAGGTTGTTGTATGGATAACGTTCATTGTGCATCTTCACGATAATATCGTAAAGTGTCTGTTTGAACTCTTCGATATTTGTCTTGTTTGTTGCAGACAGGAAGATCGCCGGATCTGAGTTTTTCGCCATCCATGAATTGCGGAAATCGTCCAATGTAATTTCTACCTCTTCACCATCGTGTCCTTCTTCAACAGCCGGTTTGTACAGATCGATTTTGTTGAACACTGTAATAACGGGCTTATCTAAAGCTTTCAGATCTTCCAATGTTTCATTTACCGCCTGAATGTGGTCTTCAAAGTTGGGGTGTGAGATATCCACCACGTGGATCAGCACATCTGCTTCTCTGACTTCATCTAATGTAGATTTGAAACATTCCACCAAGTGATGCGGTAATTTGCGAATAAAACCTACCGTATCGGACAGCAGGAACGGAAGGTTGTCGATAACGACCTTACGTACCGTGGTGTCAAGCGTTGCGAAGAGTTTGTTTTCGATCAATACATCAGATTTGGAGATCATATTCATGATCGTTGATTTACCAACGTTCGTATAACCTACCAGAGCTACGCGGATCATCTCGCCACGATTTTTGCGCTGGGTTTCATTCTGCTTGTCGATCGTTCTCAGTCTTTCCTTGAACAACGAAATTTTGTCCAAGATAATCCGTCTATCGGTTTCGATCTGCGACTCACCGGGACCACGCATACCGATACCCCCGCGTTGGCGCTCCAAGTGAGTCCACAAGCGGGTCAATCGTGGTAGTAGGTATTGCAATTGTGCCAGTTCCACCTGGGTTTTTGCCTGTGCAGTTTTCGCATGTCGGGCAAAGATATCCAGGATCAGATTGGAACGGTCCAAGATTTTGCGTTGGAGTTCTTTCTCGATGTTACGCAGTTGGGATGGGGATAACTCATCGTCAAAGACAACAATGTCGATCTCTTCGGCTTCGACATAGGCTTTGATCTCTTCAAGTTTTCCGCTACCGACAAAGGTCGCCCTATCCGGAAAAGCTAACTTCTGCGTAAACATGCCTTTGGTCTCTCCGCCGGCTGTTTGTACGAGAAATTCAAGTTCTTCCAGGTATTCCCTTGCTTTTGTTTCAGTCACGCCTTGAGTGATCACACTGACCAAGACGGCTGTTTCGGGTTTTATTGCTGTATCGTGTATTTTAATTCTGGCCATTTTGTACTATTAAGTATATTGTAGCGTATGGAGCGCGTTCAACTATGAGTTCATAGCGATCGTCTGCCTCTTATCATACTTCCACTTTTAATTTTTGTTTTGAAAAAGGTGAATTTAAGAAAAACCAATAAGTTTTTTGTGGTTTGCTTACCAGGGGCAACTCAAAATAAGTAAGCGGTCAGTCGCCATCTTTTGCCTAGTAAAAGAAGGGGATATTTTTTATATCATGATCATAATGATGCAAAATTAAATAATTTTGATTTTATATACAAATGAATTGATCACTGGATTTTTGTATAAGTGATTTATGACGATCTGTTTACCTTACTTTTGGTCACCATTTCTCAGGGGAATGAAACCTCACTCGAAAAGGTTTATGCTGACTTGGGCATTTCTGAGGAAAGCCGTTGGTAGACTATTTGGATTTATTGGGCGCTGAATCGCGTCAAATAGTTTATTGAATGCTCAGCTTATGGAGCATTCTCGTGGGCACTGAAGGTGTCATCATCTGGTTTGTGCCGAATATATAGCGTTTCTTTTTTTGAATTTAAGTGCGCCAGTGCTGATTGGCTGATGATCAGGATATTTTGTCCCAGGCAATACCATCTGATTTCCGTGCCAAAAAGCTTCGAAGTAACTGATTTTTCTCGCTCTGAAGCGTAGGATCTTCTTTGAATATGGCAATCACGGTGTTTCTACACTCGGTCAATAAGGCCTGGTCTGTCGCTAGATTGGCCATCTTAAGGTCAAGGACGCCAGATTGTTGTGTGCCGGAGATGTCACCGGGGCCGCGTAATTCCAAGTCAACTTCGGCGATCTCAAAGCCGTCATTGGTGCGCACCATGGTGTCCAGCCGGAGACGGCCTTCCTTGCTGAGCTTATTTCCCGACATCAGGATACAAAAGGACTGTTCGGCTCCACGGCCTACACGCCCCCGCAATTGATGGAGTTGGGAGAGGCCAAACCGTTCGGAGTTTTCAATGACCATGACAGAGGCATTAGGCACATTGACACCGACTTCAATTACGGTTGTTGCCACCATGATCTGAGTTTCATGCTTCACAAAACGCTGCATCTCAAAATCCTTATCTTTTACGGGCATCTTGCCGTGAACAATACTGATTTTATATTGCGGAAGGGGAAATTCGCGCTGTAAATTCTCCAGCCCTGCTTCTAAATAAATCAAGTCCAGTTTTTCACTTTCTTTGATCAGGGGATAGACCAGATAGACCTGTCTGCCTTTGGCGATTTCCTCGCGCATAAAACCAAACATCCGCAGACGGGAGCTTTCAAAGAAATGCACGGTTTTAATCGGTTTACGTCCGGCGGGAAGTTCGTCGATCACCGAAATATCAAGGTCACCATACATGGTCATCGCCAGCGTCCTTGGAATAGGAGTCGCTGTCATGACCAGCATATGCGGTGGAATGACATTTTTGCGCCAGAGTTTAGCCCGCTGTTCCACACCAAAACGGTGCTGTTCATCAATGACAACAAAACCAAGATTTTTAAATTGCACTTTATCCTCAATGAGTGCATGGGTGCCGATCAGGATGTCGAGTGTTCCCTCTTCAAGCGCCTGATGTATCAGCCGACGTTCTTTGGTGCCGGTTGACCCTGTGAGCAGTTTGATGCTGACGAGATCATCACCGACAAGCTGTTTGAGTCCATGATAATGCTGTGTGGCCAAGATCTCGGTAGGTGCCATCATACAGGCTTGGAAGCCGTTGTCAACTGCGAGCAGCATACTCATCAGGGCAACGACCGTTTTACCGGAACCCACATCACCTTGCACGAGACGGTTCATCTGCGCGCCAGTATTGGTGTCGATACGGATTTCTTTAACAACGCGTTTCTGTGCACCCGTCAACGGGAATGGAAGTCGTTCATTGAAAAAAGTGTTGAACTTTTCGCCTACTTTATTGAAGCGCTGGCCTCTGAATTTCTGCGTGTTCAGTTGTTTGTTGTTGAGCAGTTTGAGCTGGATGAAAAACAGCTCTTCAAATTTGATCCTTTTGATGGCCTGGTTCAATTCCTTTTGGTTGCTTGGGAAGTGAATGGACGCTAGCGCCTGCTGGTGAGAAACCAGTTGGTGTTTTGCCATTATTTCCTGGGGGATCGTTTCACCGATACTCCGAAATACCGTCTCTAATGCTGCCTGCTGCAAACGTTGGATGCCTTTGGTGTCCAAATTGAATTTTTTGAGTTTCTCCGTGGAGGAATAGACTGGCTGTAAGCTCATGTTACCCGCCTGTTTGACCTGCGGATTGTACAGGTCCATTTCAGGATGGGTGATAGAGAGCTGCCCATTAAATTCGCTGGGCTTGCCATAAATGATATAAGCCGAACCTACTTTCAGGGACTTTTGGAGCCAGGGAATGGACTGGAACCAGACAAGTTCCATGGAGCCGGTTTCGTCCTTGAATGAGCCGACGAGGCGTTTGGTTCTTTTCTCACCCACGAGCTGTAGTGAAACCAGCCGCCCCAAAACCTGTGCCGCCATCATATCGGGGTGCAGCTTCCGTATCTTGTGGAATTCTGTGCGGTCGATATAACGGAAAGGATATTGGGTCAACAGGTCCCCAATGGTAAATACCTGTAACTCTTTCTTGAGTACATCTGCCTTTTGGGGACCTACACCTTTGAGGTATTCTATTGGGGTAATTAAACTTAATTCAGCCATTCTTCTCGAATGGCTAAAATACGAAAAATTTAATTTTTACGATTTAAATACTTCTACAAATGGCTTGCCATCCCTGCATTGAACTGGCCTTGCCATATTTGGACATCCCCCCTGACAGGTTGTTTTTTCTAGGCTGAGTTTTCTTTCGGTGAGACGATTGTATAGTTGAATTTTTTCTATCATCTCATTGGACCGAATGGTTTTATGTACGGCAATTCCCTCCATGCAGCAGCCTGTTCGTAAAAAATGACTTTGCCAATCGTTTGGATTGCTGCAGACAACGTCTTTATAGAATTCTTGAAGCTCTTTATATCTTTTAGGCAATTCCACGTTGACTTCTTCGAGGGAAAGGTTATGTGCAAAGCGGAGCATTGCTTTCCCGTTGTCACAGACTTTCCCCAGGGGTGGGTCGGGGACCGGCATCGACATCAGTTGTGTTTCATAGAAAATTTTACCTTCGCGTTCAGCCGCTTTATTCCGTTCATCTTGCAAATAATCCAGTTCTTGCTGCAATTTTTCGAATTGGCTTTTCAGTGACGAATGTACTAGGTAATAGGTATAGTAGGGGCGTTGTATAATTTCAAATTCCTCAATATTTTTGCAGGGAACAGATTGGATGAGGGTGCTTATCTCCTCCGCTTTTTTACTAGCTAGCTCAGACCAATAATCATATGATTTAGAACTGTCTTTCGAACAAGCTAGAAATAGTAGAAACCCAATAATTGGGATTGTAAATATTATTTTTTTCATCAGTTTATAATTTGGTTTTTTAAAAGTTATTGAACCATCAGATTTACTTCGTGCGCTCGTATGCTCGGTTGTCTCGACTATATATTTTAAACGGTATTCAAGATGCTAATGCTTTTTGTTTGATCGATTGTGCGTTTGAATACATCTTGATGGTTTCATTTTAAGGGTTACATTGGGCTTTTGGTACTTTTAAGTTTTTAATCTGTTTAATGCTTATGTTTGGAATCAGTTTATTCGTACTTAATTGTAGCTTTCTCTTCTTTACAGATGACATCTAGTGGTTTTCGATAGGGAATGCAATTGATTCTTGGCGCCATCATGGGCTGGTATATTTCCATCAACTTATTATAATCATTGATCATGTTTTGTAAGATGGTCTTATCAACGGAACGGTGGTAGGGGATATGACTGGTGCCACATACGGTCTGGATATCTATTATTTTCCAGTCATCGGCATTGGAACATTCTTTTGGGCTGGCTAGCGCTATAATTTTACTGTATTTTTCATTTGAAAGTGTTTCCAATTCCTTTTCGGTTTTTTCTTTATAGGGGTTGTCAAGATGGGATTCGGATTTACAAACAACAAATAGCATAGTACAAGCGAGCAGGGAGGTAATACCTAGGACGGACAGATTTTTCATAATAGCGTATTTGGTTTTTTGACTGAACGGACAATTTTGTGTAGGTGCTACAGTGAGAATCGAAAATTTCTCATGGCCGTGATTTTTTAGAAACTGTGGCTTGTGCCGGACCGTAGGACGGAACGATGGGCTAGGTGCAAATAGGATCAGCGCAATATTAAAAAAGCGGCTTAATCACAAGATTAAGCCGCTTTTTTAATATTGAAGGGAATTCTTTTTAGAAATTTCCTTTCGCAACATCCCACCAAAGGCGAGTGCCGCCATTATCGGGGCCACCCAAAAGTGATATTGCGTTTTGTACTTCAGCTTTGTTGGTATTGTATTCGTTCTGTGGGAACGGCAAACGACGTATCTGTATTTTTGTGTCGATCAGTCCGCCGCTGTTATTGACAACTACTGGAAATAAACGTGGATATCCGGTACGACGGAATTCACTCCATGCCTCTTGTCCTTCCGGGAAGATTGCCAACCATTTTTGGGTAATGATACGTTCTAGTTTTTCCTCATTTGTAGCCGCATCGTTCCACTTTATGGTTAGTGCACTAGGTGAAACTGCGTTGTTTTCCGCATTGAATGGATCCTTATAGGCCGCCGCTTTGCTTGTATTGTCATTTAAGTATGCACTCAAACCGGAGCTGACACCCCACTGTGCGAATGAAGTCTCCACGCCCTTCTCATAAAGCGACTGTGCTGTTCCACCGACATTGTTCCAGCCTCTTAAAGCTGCTTCGGCCCGTAAGAAGTAAACTTCTGCAGCTGTCATTAGAATGGGGGCCGTACTGGCGGTGAAGGTTGGTGTGGTACCTTCTGTATTCAGTGCTGAAAGTTTTTGATATTTGTCTTTTTCAATACCCTCTGCACCCGTACGAATACCAATGTACTGACCTGCAACTGCTGTCAGTGTAGGATCATTTGAAACGGGGGACATGTATTTTGAGATCCGGGGATCTTTCAATCCGACCATGTAAGACGAAAGTGTTGCATTGATACGCGTATCGGCCCAGTTTTTGGCAATAAACCAAAGTGGATTGCTATAGGTTCCGTCAGTAGGTACGGTAACCTTGAAATTATCGGAATTGCTTTCCAAAACACCACCATTTGCTGGATCCAATGCTTTTTCTGCTTGTGTTTTTGCTAACTGCGGGTCAACTTTAACCAAACGCATCGCAAGACGTAAGCGCAGGGAATTGGCAATTTTCAACCAATTTTTAAATCTTACCTGATTATCTGTATTTGGAAAAACCAAATCAATCTGGTCGATTTTTGCCGCCATTGGACTATCTGCTTTATAGGCCTTCAATACCGTTACAGCTTCATCAAGTTCTTTAAAAAAGCTATCGTACACGTCCGACTGTTTGTCATAAGGGATTGTATTGGATGTACCTACCTGACTGTAGGGGATGGGACCATAGATATCCGTAACCCGGCTTGCTGCTTCCACTTTGATGACTAGCGCGGACCCCCATAATGCTGGGTATGTTTCCGCAAGACCATTTTTTTTCAATTTATCGATCGCCTTGATGACATTGAGGTATAATACTTGGAAAGGTTCGCCATTCCAGCCATTTACCATAGCATAATTGAGGTTGTTCTGTCCACTATTGAACGGTGTTGGCGACATGAAGAAGCCTGAATAAACATCCGCATTCAAATTCTGTTGTACCTGGTATGAGTTTGGATCGCCGGCACCTGAAAAATTATAAATGGACATTTGAGCGTTCCGAAGGAAAATGACAAGATCTTGTCCGTCTCCTTTTAAGTCCTCATCTGTAACGCCAATATTGTTTTTGTTGTACTCTTCAAAATTTTTGGTGCAGCTAGTCATAGAGCCTCCTAAAATTAAAAGAGCAAGAGAGAACTTGGATATATTTTTTATTGTAAATTTCATTGTATTTCTGTTAGAACGTTGCGTTTAATGTTAGACCATAGTTACGTGTTGCTGGCATCATAAAGATATCAACACCACTTAGTGCGTTGCCCGTAGACATGGTCACTTCAGGATCGAAAGGTGCCTTTTTCGAGATATAGAATAGGTTTCTTCCGACAGCATTGACACGAAGTTTTTTGAAGAAGCTATCTTTAATGTTAAAATCATAGCCAAAGGTTAGCTCGCGCAATCTCACTACAGTTCCGTCATAGATATATTGACTACTCACAGGCCCCATACCGGCAGTTGATGTGTACCATTGCTCTGCATCCACTTTTGTGACTGCTTTACCATCTGGTGTTACACCATTGACGATCACACCACCATTCGCACGCGCATCGCCAGTTACTTTCGATACACCATAACCGTCAAGTAAAGATTGTGTGACCGACATGACGTCATAGTTGAACTTGCCATCGATAAGGAAGCTTAAATTGAAGTTCTTATAGTTAAAGCTGTTGTTCCAGCCCATCTGCCAAATTGGATTGGAATTTCCAAGTTTAGTATAGACGTTGTTTTTTTGCGGAATTCCGTCCGCAGAAATTAGGATACGGCCTTGGTTATCGCGGACAAAATCCTGTCCATAGATATCACCAAAAGATCCCCCAACTTCCAATTTGGAAGCAAAGTTATTTCTACCTTCTCCGGTCAGGTTAAATTCAGGTACAGCATCCGCAAGTTCGATAATCTTGTTTTTGTTGTAGGTGAAGTTTACACTTGTGGTCCAAGTAAAATTATCATTCTTGATGGCATCCAATGAAACCAATGCTTCTACACCCTGATTTTGGATATTTCCGGCATTGATCGCATATTGTTTGTTCAGTGAAGCGTGACTTGCTGCTACCTTAAAGAACTGATTTGTTGTATTGGTTTTGTAGTAGGTCACATCGACATTCAGACGATTATTCCACATACGCCATTCTGTACCGATTTCCAATGACTTCGTCTTTTCCGGTTTTAAAGTTTTCAAAAAAGCGATATCATTAACGGTTAGTACGGCATAAGGATTTACCGTATTTGTCAATAGGGCTGTATAAGGAGGCAAGTCATTACCCACGACTGCATAAGAACCGCGGATCTTGGCCATATTGACAAATTCAGGTAGGTTCAACTTGTCATTCAGTACGATACCCAGACCTGCTGAAGGGTAGAAAAAGGATTTTGTACCAGTGAAAGCCAGTGTACTCGACCAGTCATTACGAGCCGTCAGATCCAAATAGATCCAATTATCATAGGCTAAATTTGCCGAGGCAAACACCGACTGTAATTGTCTGCGGTTGGCAGATAATGTGGAAGTGACAGGTGTAGTTGTATTTTGGATAAAGAATTGATTAGGAACCTTCAAGCCGTCTTTTCCTGTTGTGAAATCTGTTCCTTCTGTTTTCCAATCAGTGATACTTGTACCGACCAATCCTGTGATCTGCAATTTGTCGCTAACATTAAAGTTCATATTAGCAACGACATCACCATACTGCTGTGTAATGGTGGTATTTGTGTAGCTATATGCACCATTTTCGCGGGCAAGAATTTTTTGGGTTCCTGCATACGCTTTTCTATCCCAAACTTCACTCGTCCGGTCTACACTACCACGTGCCTGCACGCTGATCCATGGTGCAATTTTGTATTTTGCACTTCCGTTCAACAATAAGCGATTTCTGGTAGATCTTGTCGAATTCCGGTTTGCAATCCACCAGGGATTTTGTTGTGTAGTTTCATCATCCGAAAGTGTAAACCAATTCTGCTCATTGAGACTACGACTTGGATTAAATTTTTCGTAATTTTTATAATCTGCAATATTCAAACTGCGAGGTAAAAGATAAAGGCCGACTAAAGGACTGTAGTAGAAGCCCGAAGTAGGTGCATTATCCAATTTTTGTGTAATGTAGTTTGCACTCGCTTCAACCGTTAATTTATCATCAAAGAATGTTGCACTCTCTTTGAGGTTGAAGTTGTGGCGCATCAGGTCATTTTCTGGTAGTATTCCCTTTGCAAGGGTATTGGCATAAGAAAAGTAGGTTTGATTTTTCTCATTACCACCAGATAGCGTTAGTGAATTTGTGAAATTACTCCCCGTACGGAAGAATTCGCCAACATTATCGTAGTTAGCACCATTCGTTTTATCACCCCAACTAAATACACTCGTACCACTGTTTTTGCCTTTAGAACCTTGGCCATATTGGCTCTGGAACTTCGGTGTTGATACAGCTTGTTCGATTTGGGCACTTGATGAAAAGTTAATGGTCGTACGTCCTTGCTTTCCAGATTTGGTTGTAATCAAAATCACACCATTGGCGGCCTGACTACCATATAATGCTGCAGCTGAAGCCCCTTTTAATACGGAGATATTTTCTACATCTTCTGGATTGATAAGTGATATTGGATCTCCGCCATCGCGCTGACCACCGAAAACATTATCTGGTTGGTTGGCTAAGGTTTGGTTATTGATCGGTACACCATCGACAACATAAAGTACTTGGTTATTGCCGGAGGCAGATTTGTTACCACGTAAAACGACTTTTGCGGAACCACCTGGGCCTGAGGAGCTGGATGCTATATTAACCCCCGCTACTTTACCATTCAGGTTATTGGCCAAGTTGGTGCTTTTTACCTTGTTCAGTTCATCTCCACTAACCTGTTGTGTAGAGTAGGTCAGTGATTTCTGTGCGCGGCTGATACCCAGCGCCGTGACTACAACACTTTCAAGCTGTTGCGTCTGCTCATCTAGGCTTATTGTAACTGTTGTTTCTCCTGGACCAAGTGTAATCGTCTTATTTTCGTAGCCAATCGTGCTGATATTCAGGACACGATTTTTATCGTCTACATTGATCTGAAATGTTCCCTTACTGTCTGTGGAACTTGCTGTTGACGTTCCCAATACTTTAATGGTGGCGCCCACGAGTGGAGTTTTTGATTTTGCATCGACAACCGTTCCTTTCACTTGGCTGCTTTGCGCATGTAGTAAAGATGCTGAAAAAAGCATTGTCGGAACAATACTCAACATCTTCAGTGTAGTGTATAATTTGTTATTCATGTAGTATATGTGTTATATTCAGTTTTTTATATACATATTTTCACAACAGAAGTTATTTTCCACGGTAATGGGCTAATTCCATTTAGCATGTTGGTTAGGGGAATGGTATTGAATAGAGCTGGAGAGCAAAATAAGTGATTATTGTATGTTATTCAATATCCCAATTGATAGGAATGGGGGAAAGTGTGATTTCCTTTAATTAATACTAATTTACTACTGTTGATTAAAAATCAAAAATTTTAAGAAACAAAATTGATACAAATGTAGAGTGGATCGCGTTAACTAGTTGATTTTTAGTTTCGTGTTGTTTTGTAATTTTTTGTGCTTTGCCAAAAATGTATCTTTGTGGGGACATGTTAAATACTGAAAGGCTCCCAAATTTTATAGTTGAAGCCTTTCGTCAGTAAATGAAGTATAGTTCTAGGAAGCCTAGCCTAATTTTTTCCGATCTGCCGGAAATTGCTGCTATTGAAAAGCACTATCGCTATTAGTATAATGCCATAAGCGACATACTTGACAAAAGGGACTGGTTCCTGAAAATACGTCGCTGCCAACGTGAAGGCAATGATTGGGTTGATGTATAATAACACGCCTGTCGTTGTTGAGGAAATGCCAATTAGTGCATACATACTCAAGAAAAGTGGGATAATCGTGAATACAACAGCAATCAGTATTATGGTGCCCCAAAAGATAGGTTCGGTAGGGATGTCATGGTGATTATAGATCAGCTTGGGGATAACGAATAGTGCACATATACTCAATTGGAGGACCAATTGGTTGAGTTTGTTGAAGCCTGTCGATATACGCTGTACGATAAGGTAGAAGGCATAACAGGTCGCGATGGTCGCGGCCCATATAACATCATTCAATGAACCCTTGGCCAGTAGACAAACACTACCAAATGCAATGAGCAAAGCCAGTTTCTGCAAGGGACGCAGTTCTTCTTTTAAGATAAAATAAGCTGCTGCTGCGGTGATCAATGGGCAGGTCAGATAGGCCAATGCTGCGGATTGGATGCTGATGTGGTTGACGGCATAGATATAGGTAAACCAATTCCCGAAGATCAATAGGGACGCGAGAATAGTGAGACCGATCTGTTGAATTTTACGGTTTCGCGGGAGGTCTTTGAATTTTTGAATATCTGTACGCAGTGTCTTTCTTTGGAATAATAGGAGATAGAGCCAGAGCACTGCTAAGGCTGTTACGATCCTAAAATATAGAATGTCCTCTGCAGGATATTCCCGTATCCACCGAACGGGAATGGACATAAAGCCCCAAATAAAGGGAGCCAAAAAAGCCGCGAAAAGATATTTTCCGCGGCTTACAGTTTCGTTGTTATTTTCCACGGATTAATCTTTCCAGGCGATTACCGAAATCTCGACATTGACATTCTTCGGTAATGTCTTCACTGCCACGCACTCACGTGCAGGTTGGGCTTCCTTGAAATATTCTGCATAAACGTCATTAACAAGGCTAAAGTTGCCCATGTCGCTTAAAAAGATGGAGGCCTTGACGACATCCTGAAATGTATAACCAGCATGTGTTAAAATGGCTTCGACATTTTTCAATACCTGGTGCGCTTCATCTTTTACGCCCGATGAGATCAGCTCCATTGTTTCAGGAACAAGTGGAATCTGTCCGGAAACATAAAGGGTATTACCGGCTTTAATCGCTTGGTTGTAGGGGCCTATTGCCGCAGGAGCTTTGTCTGTATTGAAGATCTCTTTTTTTGACATGGTCGCTTGTTTAGGATGAAAAAAATATTTTATAGATCAACCCCAATAAAAAGACAATAACAGCCGTTGCATTAATGATATGCATGGCTTTAATGCTGCCATTTGTGGGGCGATCGGCGTTGCGCTTTCTGAAAAAGTACATGGAACTAAGTTACGACAGTAAATTAAAAAGTTAAAATTAAAAAGTAAAAACTTTGGGATAGCGTGAAGACAAATACTAACTTTAGTAATAGAAGCATGCTGTGTAAAATTTGCTGTTGATCATACGAGGACAGGAAAGACTGAAAGGGATATACAGATGTTACAGTGCGAATTGTTACAGCGAATTTCATATCGGAAGCTTTTCGGGAGGATTTTAAGTCAATATATTCAGCGTGAAATGTATCCCATTTGAAGTGTCGGAAAGGAAAAATATAAAAATTATTTTGATGAAGAAAACAGCATTAGTAGGCGGTAGGATCTATACCGGCAATGAAATTTTAGAGAAGAAGGCATTGCTCTTGGGTGGTGGGGTAATAGTCGGGACGGTCGATGATAAGGATATCCCAGCAGGATATCAGTCTCTTGACGTCAAAGGCGCCAATATCTGTGCTGGATTGGTCGATCTGCAGTTATATGGCGATGGTTCGGATCTTTATTCTGCTGAACTCAGCCTCGCGTCATTGGAACGGATCTCCAATGGATTGATTGATAAGGGGACAACTTCTTATATGATGACTTTGGCGACGAATACTATTCCGGTATTTAAAGAGGCCATTCGTATTGCTGAGGACTACCATCATGATGCTTTTTTGGGGCTGCATCTGGAAGGTCCGTTTTTGAATGCAAAAAAAAGAGGTGCTCATCCTGAAGAACTGATTATAACACCGACGAAAGAACGGATCGAAGATCTGCTCCAGGGAACTCACGTTGTCAAGATGATGACGATTGCTCCTGAATGTATTTCGGATGAAGTGCTGAGGTATTTGCAAACGTATCAGTTGTTGTTGAGCGCAGGGCATAGTAATGCTACTTTTGCCGAAGGGATACATGGCTACGATGCGGGAATTCCGACAAGCACACATCTGTTCAACGCCATGTCACCATTACACCATCGCGAGGTGGGTTTGGTCGGTGCTATTTTTAACCATCACAAAGCCTATGCGAGTATTATTGTAGATGGACATCACGTCAGCTTCGAAGCTGTGAAAATTGCTAAAAAGCAAATGGGCGATCGTTTATTTATGATTACTGACGCTGTTGCAGCATGCAATAAGGGGATCTATCAGCACGTGTTGAATGACGGTTATTACGCCTTGCCGGATGGTACAATTTCGGGGGCAGCAATTTCCCTATTTGAAGGAATCAGAAACTGTGTACAGCAAGTTGGGATTCCGTTGGACGAAGCGATCCGGATGTCGACAACCTATCCGGCGAATCTGCTAGGAAGAAGCGATATCGGAAACCTAAATGCGGAAAGTATGGCCAATGTCATCGTGTTTACGGATGATTTCAAGTTGGAACATGTGATCTTTAAGGGGGAACTGCGCTATTGATGATCCTATTCGAGAAGATTACGTTGTAATCTGAAATTGACTTATATGATGTGTATTTTCATCTGATAGAAATATATTTTTAAGAAGGATGAAAGAACGCTAAATTTCTTTTCTATTGAAATTTAGCTTAGTTTTGGGGGTTATTTTGAAAAAAAACACTATACTTTATCGCTTAATGAAACGTTCCTTATTATTTTTAGCTACGGCAGCCTTTCTTTTGTCTTCTTGTTCATCCAAGAAAAATAAGAAGGAAGAACCTGTTAATACGAATACCAATGTTGAAATTGTAAAAAAAGATCCACCTTCGGTTCCAAAAAGAGAGCGGATGAAAAATACAATCGAGACTAAAGAGACTAAAGAACAGCCTGCTGTTGAAAAGAAGAAGGATATCGTTGTTGAACTTCCAGCTGTGCCACGCGAGTTTCGCGCTGCCTGGGTTGCTTCTGTTGCGAATATCAACTGGCCGAGCAAAAATTACCTCAGTACTGCTGAGCAACAGCAGGAAGCGATTGGTATTTTAGATTTTTTAAAGAACAATAATTTTAATGCGGTTGTTTTTCAGGTACGCCCTTCGGCGGATGCTTTTTATAAAAGTGATCTTGAACCTTGGTCTTATTTTTTGACAGGAACTGAAGGTCAGGCGCCATCACCCTATTATGATCCACTTGAATTTTGGGTTGAACAGGCACACAAACGGGGAATCGAACTTCATGTTTGGTTAAACCCTTATCGTGCGCACCATACCGCCGGTGGTGCGGTGACTTCGGCTTCAATGGCACGCAAGATGCCTGAATCTGTTGTGAAATTAAAACAGGGCTATTACTGGTTTGATCCATCAAAACAGTCAACACAGGATCATGCTGCGCGTGTGGTCATGGATATTGTTAAGCGCTATGATATTGATGGGGTTCATTTTGATGACTATTTCTATCCTTATGCTGAATACAATGGTGGACAGGACTTTCCAGATTCGGATAGCTATAACGAGTTTAAACGTAATGGTGGTACGCTGTCGCGTGGTGATTTTAGAAGAAACAGTGTGAATACCTTTATCGAACGCATCTATAAGGATATTAAAAAGGAAAAAAACTTTGTGAAATTTGGGATCAGTCCTTTTGGGATCTGGAAGCCGGGTTATCCTGCGGGAATACAAGGGTCAAGTCAATACGATATGTTATATGCTGATGCTAAACTGTGGTTGAACAAAGGCTGGATCGATTATTTTGCACCACAGCTTTATTGGCCTATCCAGCCGGCAAAACAAAGCTATACGGCTTTGTTGAAATGGTGGGAAAGTGAAAATACAATGGGCCGTCACCTTTGGCCGGGTATCAATACTGTTGGGAGACGTGGCCCGGAATATGTACAGGAGATTGTCAATCAGGTTGTTGCGGCACGGAATATTTTGCCAGATAATCGCGATGGTGTTATCCATTGGAGCTTGGCTGGTCTAACAAAAAATCCGGCAATGACGCAGGCGCTTGTAGATGGACCTTATCAAACTAAAGCTTTGGTGCCAACAACACCATGGCTCAATGCGAACCCGTTGTTGAAACCGAGCTTATTGCTGACACCACAGGGAAATAATATTTTCTTGAAATGGCAGCATCAACAAGTTGACCAGGTGGCAAAATGGGTGTTATACCTAAACTATGGTGGTCAATGGACGTATGAGATCCTAGAACCAGGCGTAACAACGAAAGATGTGCCGACGACATTGAATAATAAAAAATTGCAATATGTTGCGGTTAAGGCGATTGACCGTTTGAGCAATGAAAGTCCTTATATTGCTGAAAAAGTAAAATAGCGACATTTTTATATGATTTCAAAGGGGGCTATCTGAAATGATTCAGATAGCCCCCTTTTCTGTTTGTGCATGGTGAAGACTTCATATTCGGATATTCATTCCATTGCATTTCGGTTGATCGGGGATGATTTGTCTTTTTTTGATCAGAAATAGTGGGATTTGCTGGAACACAGTGATTTTGTTTTGAATTTCAATCTGTCTGGGGTAAATTTAGGGATATGGAAGAGATATATAAAACCGTTAGTGATTCGGTGATCCGAATTTCACAGTTGATGTTACCATCCAATGCCAATTTTGGAGGAAAGATCCATGGAGGCTATATTTTGTCCTTGATGGATCAAATAGCCTTTGCGGTGGCCTCTAAGTTTTCAGCACATTATTGTGTGACGGCTTCTGTTGGTAAGGTTGATTTTTTGAAACCAATAGAGGTGGGAGAACTTGTGACCTTAATAGCGTCTGTTAATTACGTGGGCAATTCGTCTATGGAGGTGGGCATTCGAGTGGAGGCTATGAATATCCAAACGGGTGAAACAAAACATTGCAACTCCTCTTACTTTACCATGGTCGCTAAAGATGAAACGGGTAAACCAGCACGGGTACCTCGATTGATTTTGGAGAATGAGAAGGATGTGTTTCGATTTTATCGCTGTGTGGTAAAGATGGAGGTGGATAAAGAACGTGATCGTGCGATTCATGATCTGGAGCGGGACTCCCTAGAGCAACAGGCTTATATCAGTGCGCATTATGATGTCAAGATTGCATTAAAAAAATAGTGGGCCATCGTTGTGATAGCCCATTATTTTTTTAGATTTCTGGATCTGCAGGTGTATTCGGATTACCGATTCGTTCCTGATCCGGGTAAGGATAGAAATTCCGGTTGCGTTCTGTTGTATTTTGTGGTGGTGCAGGACGACCAAACCGTCTGCTATCTTCCAGTCGTAAGCCTGACATAAATAATTCTGCGCAACGTTGTTTATAGACTTCGAGCAGTAGATCATTTTTGTTGATGGCTCCAGTATAAGCTGGCAGCCCTGCATTGACATTGAATAGATCGCTAGCCGTTTGAGTACGAACTTCATTGATTAGATCGCGTGCCTCGGTCAACGAACCGTTGTTGCGTAATAAGGCTTCGGCTTTGATCAGTTTCATTTCGTCGGGTAAGTAAACGGGAACTTCTCCATTCTGTGTCTCGGAAAAACCTTTAAGCTGGAGTGTTGTGCCATTAAGTTTAGTGTAGAAGTCAAGACGTTTATCGCCAGTTTCAAATAGACTTGTCGGGAGGCCTAAGTTTTCCCTAACGACGTAATATTTCAAAATACTGGTTTGATTCCAAAGCGGGTTAACACTTATTGCTGTGTAGGTGAACGTACTTTTCTTCGTTAAATCAACAAGGTTAGCTTCGTTGTAGGCCTGTTGGTAATTTCCGGCCATGAGATTGAAGCGGGCATTGAAAGCGTGTAGGCAATTCAGCAAGTTAATGGTTGAGCCGGTTACCGTCGATGTAAATTCCGATGATATGGGCGTTTGTTGCACCAGGGCAATTGCCGTGTTCAAGGATTTGATTGCTTCCGCAAGAACAGCTTGTCTATCAACGAAGGTCACTTTGCCATCCTTTTGAGTCTGTGTATTAGCTTTCTCAAAACTTGTTGCCAGTGCGCCAAGTGCTATTGCTCTGTATAAGTGGGCATTTGCCAATGTGCCAGATAGTGTTCCGCCAGTTAAGGTGCTGATGGATGAAGCATTGTTCAGTACACTTTCACTCATACCAAGTAGTTTTTGCATACTGGACCATAATGTGAGAATATTTCCGTTTGCAGTGGGTAATTCGGTGCCACCGGCTTCAAGTTCTAACGTGTTGGTAAATGTGGCAACGCCTTTGAGCTCACGTGCTGTGACCGCGGGGTAAAAATAAGTTGCGGCTATCCCATTTGTCGAATAGTACATCTGTAAACCCGCGCTAATGGCAATGATCCCTTCCCGAGTTGTTGGGACAGCACTTCCACTTGGTTGATTTATATTTGGGACATCCATTTTACAGCTGTTAAGACTCATGGCCAGTGCTGCAAATAGGAATAATTTATAGTTGAAAATCTTTTTCATTGAAATATTTTTTAAGGATGATATGATACCTGCGAATAGTTTTATTCATTCAACGATCCGAGGGTATCTAAACATCCTGGTTTTCCTATATTGTTAAATTAAAATGTCAGATTAACTCCTGCAATAACCTGTCTTGGCAGTGGGACTTCGACGAAGTCAAAACCGCGAACAGCGCTGTTTTGTCCGGCTGCATTTACTTCAGGATCCCAACCGCTATAATTGTCGAAAGAGAATAAATTGCGGCCAGCTAGAGAAAAACGGATATTTTTAATCTTTGAGTTTGGACGTGCCCAATTGTAAGATGCTGACACTTCTCTTACTTTGACAAAGGATCCTTTTTCAATCCAGTTTTCCATAATGGAGAATAATGCTGCTGAAGTACCTTTAGGAACCTCACCTCTCAGTTCTGGTTCATAGCCTGCAAGGCCACCATATAGGTCACGGTCACCGACGCGTCTGGTGAAATTAAAGACATCCTGTCCGACGACGGCATCCAATTGAGCTCTAAAAGTCCATTTTGACCCAACATTGATTTCATTGATCAAGGATCCAGTCCAGTCCGGATTAGGGTCGCCAATGACCTTTTTAAGTGTGGCGCCTGTAGGGACACCATTGTTGTCTTTTCCGACTTTGGCTGTTGTCGGAAGGCCAGCCGCATTGTGATAAATGGATCCATCCGTATTGCGAGCGAAGTAAGTCGCGTAGAAGGCTCCCAAGGGGGATCCGTTGACTGCTGCAACTTGCCCGAATCCTGCAGAATACATCAATATTCCCCCTGGGACATTATTGACCACGTTTTTGTTATGGGAGTAAACAGCCGTAATATTCCATTTGAAGTTTTCTTTTAGGACAGGGACACCTCGTAATAAGAGTTCCATTCCCCGATTGGTCATTGTTCCAATGTTGGCGTATTGGGACATATAACCTGTGGAAGGTGTCAGGTTGATGTTCATAAGGAGGTCTTTGACATTTTTTCGATAATAGGAAAATTCTAGTCCTAAACGATCATGGAACATGCTGAGGTCTGTACCTACTTCGAACTCTTCCTGGCGTTCGGGTTTTACACCCTCATTGCCCATGAGGTCTGTGGGAATAATCCCATTAATACCGCCAGTGTTCAGCGGCGAATAGTTGGTGTATCTACTGAAGGGACTCAATGCGGTAAGGTTTCCAGATTGTCCATAAGAAGCCCGGATCTTGAAGCTTGAGAGAACATTATTGATGGCCGAATTCTTCCAGAATTGTTCATTGGATAAGACATAGCTTCCGCTTACCTTTGGATAGAATTGGCTACGATTCTCGCTTCCGAAAACAGAGGACATATCATAGCGAATAGCACCAGTCAAATAAAGTTTTTCCTTAATCCCAAAAGTCTGTTGGAAGAATGCACCGAAAATATTCATATCGGAGCGGAGTTCTGTCGGTACAACGACGCCATTATTCACTGTTTCACCGCCGTATCCCATTTGTGTAGCCTTCATGTTGGTCGACATATTTTTTTCAGTTTGAAAAGTTAGACCAGCACCGGAAGTCGATTCCAGCCATTCACCGATCTTTGTCTGGTAAGAGACGTTAAAATCGTTGTTCAGCATGAAGGTGCTGATGTCTGCACGCTGTGCGTAGCCCTGCTCGTAGGATGGTGTTGTGTTCCCTGGTGGGATGTAGGCTGTGCCAAGGGAATTGGCATTATCAAATCCCAAGATATAATTCAATGTTAGGCCCTCTAGCGGTTTGGCCTGTAGCGATAAATTTCCAATAAAGCGGCTTGTGCGTTGCGCAAATTTAAAGTTATTGATTGCATCCAGTGGGTTTGTCCGTTTAACAACATTGACCGGTGTTGTGGAAGGGTATTTTCCGTTTTGGTCTCTTTCGGGATTAATAAAATTATTGCTGAAGATAAACCCGGTTAATGCACCATAGGCCTCGGTCATGCCACCATTGGGCATTTCATTGGAATGACTATACACATAATTCATCCCCGCACCAAGTTTTAGCCAAGAATTGAGATCTTGATCCAGACGAGCGCGGAGTCCACCACGGGTAAAATCCGTATTCTTAATAATTCCCTGGTTATTGAGGTAAGTACCACTGATATAGTATTTTGTGCCTGCTGTACCTCCAGACATAGAGATATTATTGTCTGTACCAATGCCGGTCTGGAAGATTTTGTCCTGATAGTCGTATCTTGTAACATCAGTTTGCGTCAGATCAGTGGCCGTTGTATTGACAAATGTTTTGCCGTAGGTATTGTAAGGTAGCTTCTTTCGTAAAGAAGAAGTTTTGAGGCTTGTGCTGAAGGTAAAAGTGGGTTTTCCTTCTTTCCCCTTTTTTGTTGTAATCTGCACTACACCATTGCTGGCCCGAGATCCATAGATCGCGGCGGCAGCTGCCCCCTTAATAATCTCGATGTTTTCAATGTCAGCGGGATTGATATCGACCAATCTATTCTGACTATAGCCACCTAAATCTAGCAATTCTGCAGAGGAATTATTAACAATGACTCCATCTACGATATACAGTGGACTGCCACTCCCAACGATGGAACTAGGCCCGCGCAACTGTACGCTAATACCGCCAGCTGGGTTTCCGGAGTTTTGAGAGATTTGCGCTCCAGCTACTTTTCCCGTTAAAGCCTGGTCAATGGATGTCGCATTACTATTGGCGATATCTTTGGCATTGACGGTCGATACCGCGTTGCCTAGGACTTTACGGCTTGTTCCAACAGCGTTACCAATAACAATTACTTCATTCATCCGTACTAAATCTTCCTGAAGACTCGGAGCAAGGGTAAGGGTTGTCTGGTTTCCCAGTTCGATACTGGTCGTGGTCGGAGCATACCCTACATTGGATAACACGAGATCATACTTTCCAGGATTGATGGATGTGGTTAATGTAAACTCTCCATTGGCATTGGTGCTCACGGATTGGTTAGTCCCTTTGAGTTTGATAGTTGTTCCGGGAACGGATTGCCCGGTACGGGAATCGGTGACTTTGCCTTTGATCGTGTAATTTTTTTGCTGCGCAAATGCCATGGAGCTTGTTCCGAGCATCATTAAAAGCGCATAATAACGATAAGGCACTTTGCGGTTTAGTAAGTGTTTTATCATAAAGTCAGATTTTAAATACAATAGCTTATCTATTGTGGTTTTATTTCATATAAATATAGAGTTTTAAATAGGTTATTAGGGTTGTTTTGTATTTTTTTTTGCTATATTTTGCGTTTTTGTGTGTTTTTGATGCTTCTAAATTAGTTTTATGCGTGTCGATGTGTGCGATAGTTCGTTTATTTTTATTTCTTTTTCAAATACTTGCGCATAAACTTGCATAACTAAACTCCTTTTTATAGTATTGTATTATAATTGGTGTAAACCTCGGGCTGGAACCTCCCGTTATGATCAGTTATTAACAACTAACTAAATACCATGAATAAAAAATTGCTCTTATTCTGTTCAGGAGTGATGCTATCTACCAGTTTATGGGCTCAAACCAAAACGGTAACAGGTAAGGTAACAAATGCCTCAGATGGTGGGTCTATGGCAAATGTTACAGTAAGCATCAAAGGTAAACCTATCAATACGCAAACCAATCCAGATGGAAGTTTCACAATTAAAGCCGAGCCCGGAGATATTTTGATTTTTAGGGCTGTGGGTTCGAAAGAACGGCAGCAGCTTGTGGGATCAGATGCTACCATTAACATCGCTCTTTCGGGGAGCGAAGAAGCCTTAGAAGAGGTTGTTGTCACGGCAATGGGGATAAAAAAGGAGAAGAGAGCCTTAGGTTATGCTGTTCAGGATATCAAGTCAGATGAATTGATGAAGAATAAGACCGCCAACGTTGTTAATTCTTTAGCAGGAAAGATTGCTGGGGTTAATGTAACGCAAGCTTCTGGTTCGGCGGGTGCGGGTGCACAAATTATTTTAAGGGGTGGTACTTCATTGGAGCGAGACAATCAACCTTTATTTGTCGTAGATGGTGTAATATATGATAACTCTACAGTAATCGGTGGGAATAGTGCTTTCGATGGAGCTCAGGCTACATCTACTTCTAATAGTAATCGTGTTATGGATATTAATCCTGAAGATATCGATAATGTATCCGTATTAAAGGGTCCGGCAGCAGCGGCACTATATGGATCGAGAGCAGCAGCAGGGGCTATTATCATTACTACAAAAAAAGGGCAGGAAGGTCGCACTGAAATCGGTTTTTCAAGTAGATTTTCAAATAATTGGGTTAATCGGTTGCCGGAGCAACAAGGGAAATATAAACGTGGCTATTACAATAGTGCAGGCGTATTGGATGATTATACAACTCAATCTTGGGGTGAAAAATTTGGAAATAATGATGTCGTGTATAACAACGTGAAAGATTTTTTTCAGCATTCAACGGTATTTGATAATACGGTTAATTTATCGGGGGGAAGTAAAAATGGATCCTTCTATTTGTCTGGTTCTCGCTTTGACCAAAAAGGGATCGTTCCAAATACAAGCTTTGATAAAACCACATTCCGCTTTAATGGTGATCAAAAATTTGGTAAGTTGACTGTGGGTGCTAATGTCGGGTATTCGCTTGCGAATACAGACAAGACTTTAACCTCTGCTGGTCTATGGGGCTCTGGTGGAGCCGGTGCAATGGAATCCCTATACAGTTGGTCCCGTAGTGATAATATGAAGAAATACCTCAATGATGATGGTACAAAATATCGTATGTTCGAAGGGCGTCAACAGCTAGAAGATGACATAGAAAATCCGTATTGGACAATTAACCGAAATATTTTGGGGGATAATACGGAGCGTATTACAGGTAGTATCAATGCAATGATGCCTATTTTCGATTGGTGGAGCCTGACCTATCGTGTAGGTATGGACAGTTATCTTACAAAGAACTCAACTATTATTGGCGAAAATGGCGCTATCAAAAAACCATGGCAAAAGGGCATGATGTCAGAAAGTGATTTCAAATACAACTATTGGTCTTCCAATATCATGTCCAATTTCAATAAAAAGGTGGGTGATTTTGATCTAGGGGCTTTAGTAGGTTTTTTCTCTGAGCAAACCAAGACCACAACAAACCGCCGGATGGGCTATCATTTTGAGGTAGACAATTTTTATAGTTTCGAAAATATTGCTGCGGCGAATAAACAGTTTGCGGTGAACAATACAAAAAAACGGCTGTTTGGTCTGTATGGTGAGTTAAGGGCCTCCTATAAAAATATGTTGTTTTTGAATGTCACTGGAAGAAATGACTGGACTTCAACACTGCCAGTGGATAATAGATCTTATTTTTATCCATCTATCGGGGGTAGCTTCGTGTTTACCGAACTCATGAAAGACAGTCGTCCAGATTGGTTGGATTTTGGGAAACTGAGAGCTTCCTGGGCTCGCGTGGGTAAAGATGCAAATCCGTATGTGACCAATACCTATCTCTGGAAGCCTGTTGAATATTTAGGCGGAATTGTAGGTGCGGGAAATAACTGGCAGAAAGGTAATCCGTTTTTGAAACCTGAAACAACAGGTTCGTTTGAGGTCGGTGCTGAATTGCGTTTCTTTAAAGGGCGATTGGGTGTGGATTATGCCTACTATACTAATAATTCCTATAACCAGATTCTGTCTCCACGTTTGGGACAGTCTACAGGTTATATTTTCATCTCGGTCAACGGTGGAGATATCTACAATAAAGGAATGGAGTTGTCCTTAACTGGTAAACCGATTGTGAAGAACGACTTTGTTTGGGAGTCGACATTGAATATGTCCAAAAATAAAGGGACAGTAGATAATTTACTTGCGGGTGTCAATATTCTGTATGTCACCGATGTGCAGGTCGGAAATGCAAAAGCTGCATCCTTTAACGGAGGGAATTTTATGGGGATTTCAGGTTCGCAATGGACGCGCACAGCGGATGGAAAAGTTGTTCTGGATGCCAATACCGGTATGCCGACTAGTGATAACCAGGTAACCTATAATATTGGAAATCGTGAGCCTAAATTGACCGGTGGATTCAATAACAGTTTGACTTATAAGAATTTTAATCTGTCCTTTCTGTTTGATTTTCGTATAGGTGGCGATATCTATAACGGTACAGATTATGCGATGACGGTCGGGGGGATGAGTAAACGAACTGAGGATCGTGATCAGTTGGTGTTAAATGGTGCGATCCGTAATGGTGGAACAAATGATGCACCGGTGTACGAAGATAAAACATTTACATTTTTAGCAGATCAAATGTATGATATTAAAGGGGTGTCAACAAGTGGACGGAAGATTATTCAAGATTATTGGAGTGATTTCTATGCGCGTGAAAGTGCGAACTTTATGGTGAAGACCAACTGGTTACGCTTGCGGAATATCTCGATGTCCTATAACTTTTCGGATGGTGTCCTGAAGAATGCCGGTGTTTCCAAAGTGGTTAAAGGTCTTACAGCGACCTTGACTGGCACTAACCTCTGGTTGCTGACTAATTATAAAGGTCTCGACCCGGAAGCTTCTGCTGCGGGATCTGGCGTAACGGGATCCAGTTCGGTCGGTATTGATTACAATGGCGTACCGAGTACCGCGGGTGTTATGTTTGGTTTAAATTTTAGATTTTAAGATAGAAAAGTCATGAATAAATATAAGAGAATAGTCTCATTTCTGTTGGTTCTAACTTTATTTTCGTCCTGTAGTAAAAATTGGTTGGATATCAATATAGATCCCAATACGCCTTCAAGTACCGTTGCTTCGGTTCAAAGTCGTTTGGCTTGGATACAGCATTATTATATGTATGCACAAGGGACAGCGGGAACACGCGCGGGTTTTGTGACACAGCAACTGACATTTGTCAACAGTACTGCATCAAACAGTATGATTGCTGGCTGGAATCCTGCGGCAGGTATGTCGACCACGCCCTATCAGTTTTTCTTTGTCGGAGCAGGGGCCAATTTTAAAGATATGGAAGATAAGGCTACGGCAGACAAGGCTTATCATTATCTTGGTGCATTGCACGCTATCCGCGCAATGGGTTTTATGCTGATGACGGATTGGTATGGAGAGATGCCATATACGGAGGCCTTGGGTACCATTATAACACCAAAGTTTGATGGTGGAAAAGTAATCTTCGAAGGTTGTCTTGCTGATATTGATAAAGCCATTGAATTTTTTAATATGGCTCAGCCGGGTACTGCGGCACCTTTGTCAGCTGGTGATAGCTGGAATGGTGGTGATGTCGGTAAATGGTTGAAAATGTGTTATGGGCTAAAAGCAAGGTGGTTAAATAACTTGTCGAAAAAGAGCGCTTTATACAAGCCAGATGATGTGTTGGCAGCGTTAAGTAAGGCTGCTACTTCGGTTGGAGAAAGCACCGTAATTGCCCATATGGATGATGCTACTGATAATATCGGGGATATCCTATTTGCAGATCCTGTAAAAACATCTATCGTTTTTAATAATGCGGGTATGAATACCAATATCTTGGTTACTAAGTGGTATGAAAATTTATTGACCAATTTTGACAATAAAGGTGTGGAGGATCCGCGGGCGGACAAATTATTGCCTTGGGCAGAGTACGGTTATCCAAAAAAGATGATCCGGTCTAAGGGTGTTGATGTGCAATCGAAAATCCGAATGGAATCAGGCCCTATAGCATCATCTTTTAACGTAAAAGATGTCGAAATAGAAAGTAACGGACGTAAAGTGGCGCCGCATTCTTGGTATATAAATTCAGCAAATACAGCAAGATGGGGTGATACAGTTTATGTTTCAATTAAAAGTAGTTCTAAGGGGTACGATAAAGATAAGTCTGATATTTATAGATGGAAGGATTCTCCAGATGAAAATAGTGGAACGATAGCTGCTTCAGGTACTTTTTATTCACGTCCGGATGCGCCTACCCATCTGGTTGCCTATCCTGAAATGTGCTTTATAAAGGCAGAAGTGCTATTTAACAAAGGCGACAGAGCAGGAGCTTTTAATGCCTATAAAGATGGAATTAAAGCACATATAGATTTAATGAATATGAAGCTTAATTCTTATGGAAATATTAACGTGAGTAAATCGCCAATGGCGCAGGTCAAGATTGATAATTTCCTAAACAATGGCATTGGTACGGCTGGAAATATTACACTGGCTAAAATTATGACGCAAAAATTTATCGCACTTTCGTTCTCGCAGCAAAACTGGAATGATATGCGTCGCTACGATTTCAGCAATTCGGTATATCCGGGCTGGGCTGTTCCTTATGAGTATACAGTGACTGCTGCCGCACAGCTAAAAATACCGCAAGGAAAGCAGTTCAGAAGAGTGCGTCAAGTTTCGCATGAGATCAACTATAATTCCGATAATTTAAAAGCATCTCATCCAAATGCGTTGAATGACGATATATGGTCATTTCCGGTTTGGTGGGATACTAAAGAATAGTTTAAATTTGAAAGCCGCAATTGCGGCTTTCTTTATCTAATACTTTTTTCGATGAAATACTTTATTAAATTTTTCTTCACAGCATTTCCATTTTTTCTTTTTGCCCAATCACCCAAGATTGTTCAAAAGCCTATTACCTGGAATCAAGAGCGTGTACAGCTGTCTTTGGATTATCTGAAAAATAGACATGGGCTAAGTCAAGCTGCACCGACAATACAGCCTAAAATGGTTGTCGTGCATTGGACAGCTAACAATAGTGTAAAAGCAACATTCAACACCTTTAATCCTGTGAAATTGCCAGGCAGACCTGAGCTGACCAAGGCGAGTCCTTTGAATGTATCTTCTCAATTTGTAATCGACCGTGACGGAACAATCTATCAATTTCTGCCAGATACTATCTTTGCTAGGCATACCATTGGTCTCAATTATTGTGCAATCGGTATCGAAAATATAGGTAGCCGCCAGAATCCTTTGACTGACGCACAGTTGAACGCAAATGAAGAACTGATCCGTTATCTTAGCAAAAAATATGCTATTGAATACGTGATCGGGCATCATGAATATCAACGCTTTAAAAAGACTTCGTGGTGGAAGGAAACCGATCCTAAATACATCACTGGTAAAGATGATCCGGGGGATAAATTTATGCATGCGCTGAGAGGGCGTTTAGTTGATCTGAAGCTAAATAAAATGCCTTAGGTTATTTTTTACGTTATTAAGCCGAATAAATCCTGTTTATTCGGCTTTTTTCGTTATTGTGCGTTTTAAAACTATTTTTTGTTTTAATATATGCGTTTTTATGCTATATTTGATTAAAGAAATATATAAACCAATATTTTGCCTGATATTCATTTTGTAAATAATTGAGGATTTGAGAAATTTCGCCTTCGTTGCTACTTGCTATGTAGGGAAGTTTTAAAGTTATAAAACCTAGTTAACGAATTAAATTGTTTAAGTATGAAAAGAAGTCTGCTCTTGCTAATGAGCTTACTATGTATGTACTGTACTGCTTTTTCCCAAAAAGTCATTACAGGTAAAGTAACTGATACAAAAGGTGAAGCGTTAAAAGGCGTTACTGTTCTAGAAAAAGGAAAGAACACGCAAACTGCAACCAGTTCTATCGGTGCTTACAAAATTACGGTAAGTGACGGTGCGACATTGATTTTTCGATCTGTAGGCTATACGTCTGCTGAAGAAAATATCCAGGGTCGATCAGTAATTAATGTTGTTCTCTCTGATAACAGCGCGGCAATAGACGAGGTCATCGTGACTGCCTATGGTATCAAGAGGGATAGAAAGTCCTTAGGGTATTCAACGCCAATCGTTTCTGGTGACGATGTGTCGGATACACAGCGGGAATCCTTTTTTCAAGGCCTCCAAGGTCGTGTCCCAGGTTTATCTATTAATAGTACAAGTGGTTTGCCTGGTGCTTCCGCGCAAATTGTACTTAGAGGATTTGCATCTATATCAGGGGATAATAATGCGCTCATTGTTGTAGATGGGATACCGATAAATAATTCTACTATAAATGAGAATGATCTTGCAAGTAATGGAGCTAACCAGAGTTTGGATTATTCCAATAGAGCTATGGATATCAATCCAGATGATATCGAGACCTATACAGTTTTGAAGGGGCCTGAAGCTACAGCTCAGTTTGGTAGTCAAGGTGCTGGTGGCGCAATTTTAATTACCACAAAAAAAGGAAAAGCAGGCAAGTTCACTACGAACTATACCTTCTCGGGGCGTGTTGAAAGCGTTAATAAATTTCCTGAAAGGCAGTATGTGTATGCGCAAGGGTTGAATGGTTCCTATGATGGAACAGCGTTGACTGCACTTGGTCCGCGCTATCCTGAAGGTGTTCATATTTATGAAGATAATGTAAAAAATTTCTTTACCACTGGTTATAATCAAAAACATAGTTTGGCTTTTGAGGGTGGAACTGAAAAAGTAACTTATCGCTGGTCAAATGAATATAATAACAATACTGGTGTAGTACCCAATACCTTGTATAGACGTTTTTCAACGCGGTTAAATAGTACGGCTAAGTTTGGAGATAAATTAGAATTCAATACCTCATTGAATTATGTTTATTCAAAAAATGATAAGGTTAGAAGGGGGGCTTCTGGCTATCTAATGACATTGATGAGCTTTAATCCGATTTTTGACGTACGCGACTGGATAGATGATAAGGGCAATCGGGTGCTTCATAATTCCGATATTTTTAATGAAAGAGATAATCCTTTTTGGGATGTTTATCGGAATACAGCGTATGACCTCGTTAATCGTGTGCTCGCGACCTCCAATATCTCCTATCGTGCAAACAGCTGGTTGAGTCTGAATGGGATTATTGGTGTCGATTTTTCAAATACATTAGGACAGAGTGTGTATCATCCACAATCTTTTTCGGGTTCTGGTTCTAGTACTGCTATGAGAAATGGTTCTATCAATGAATACACTGTAAACGGACGTATTCTTTCGGGGTCGTTCATGGCAAATGTAAAAAAGAATTTATCAAAGGATTTTTCTTTTCGTGCAAATCTAGGTGCTGAATTTAAAGACTATGATTTCTTGACAAATTCACAATATGGCGAGGATTTCTATGATCCGGATTTTTATAGTATTAATAATACATTTCCAAGTTCAAGGCTCGTAAGGAGTGCTGCAGCAAATTTTCGAACAGTAGGATTTATGGCGCAGACCGGATTTGGATATTTAAACGATATGGTCTACCTGAATTTGACGGGCCGTTTGGATGCGGCCTCGCGTATGATGCCTAATAATCCATATTTTGCCTATCCTTCTGCTTCATTGGCTTTTAATTTTACTGATCTGGATTTTTTCAAGGACAAGGTTTCTTGGATGACCAATGGAAAGTATCGGATTTCAGTAGGTACTACAGGAAAAGCACCATATAAGAGTTACTATACACTCTCAAATTTTGAACCAAAGAATACGACAGGGGGTGGGTTTGCTTATGGAGTTAATGGTGGGAACCCTAATTTGAAGGCAGAAAAAACGAGGGATTTTGAAACAGGTTTAGAGCTGGCGTTGTTGGATAGGAGGTTAACCTTTGATTTTAGCTATTTTAATCGCTTAAGTACCGGCCAGATTATTATGCCTAGATTGAGTTATGGTTCTGGATTTGTACTGCGAATGATGAATGGAGGTGAGGTGAAAACTTATGGTGCGGAATTGCAGACAACGATTAATCCGATCAGAAGGGATAATCTTAATTGGGATCTAACCTTCAACTTTACACAATATAAAGGTAAGGTGCTGTCGCTTGCGGAGGATCTTCCAGAGCTTTACGAATCAGATACACAAGTATTGGGTGGCGTTCGGTCTGGAGTGGTTCCTGGATATAGTATTGGTACGTTGACGGGTACCCGATTCAAAAGAAATGATCGTGGAGATGTTTTGATCAATGCGCAGACAGGATTGCCAATAGCAGGTACGGACCGTTATTATCCTATTGGAGATCGAATCCCTGATTTTACGCTTGGAATAGTCAATAAATTGACCTATAAAGATTTTTACCTTACATTTTTGTGGGACTGGCGGAAAGGTGGAGATGTACTGAATGGTTTGGATTATAGATTGTATATCAATGGGATGTCTTCTAAAACACTAAATAGGGAGGAACCAAGGGTGATTGCGGGGGTACTGGAGGATGGTTTGCAGAATACCGAAAATCCGACTATAAATAGGATTGCTGTGACTCCTTATTCTTCTTCTGGGTATTATACGGTTAATACAGAGCCTCAGATGTTTATAGAAAAGGATATCTATACATTGCGTTTACGTGATGTTACGTTGAGGTATAATTTGCCGAAACATCTGACCCGAAAAATTGGGGCGCAAGCTGGTCTGAGTGTGTTTTTTACAGCTACTGATGTTTTTTTGTTTACAAATTATACAGGATTAGATCCTGAAAGTAATATGAATACCCCTGGCTTAGGCGGTATTGGTGGTTATGGTATCGACTTTGGGAACATGGCGAAACCTAGGGGTTTTAACTTTGGTCTTACTTTAAAATTATAGGAGGAAAAAGAGATGCGGAAACGTTTCTATATAATCGTTGTTGCAGTACTCATGGTGATGAGTGGTTGCAGAAAATACTTGGATATAAATGAAAATCCGTCTAATCCACAGTTGGTGAAAGCTGAGTTGTTATTAGCGCCTATTATAGCGCAGATGGCTAGTGGATATTCGCAAGATCAGCGTCAGATGAATAAGTTTAATCAGACTATTCTTGGCGGGAGTAGTGATGTTTCTTCCAAAATTTGGGAAAAACATGGTTTTCCGGAAAGAAGCGATGTTGGGGGTGTCATGTGGCGTATGGTATATTTTGATCTGGGTTTGAATCTGGAACGCATGATAAAAGATGCGCTGGAAAATGAAAAATATGAGTATGCGGCGATTGGTTATGCGATAAAAGCTTGGGGGTACCAATCTCTAACAGATTATCATGGGCCGGTTATCCTAGATGAGGCATTTCGCTCAAACCAACTTTCGTTCAAGTACAATGATCAGCCGGAGGTTTATGCGAAAGTAAGGCAATGGTGTGATTCAGCATTGTTATACCTCGATAAAAAGAGCCCGATAGATTATAGTGCTTCATTGAATTCTATAAAAGGAGATAATTTATATCGGGGTAATATGGAGCAGTGGCGGCGTTTTGTTTATGGTTTGAAAGCGATACAATATATTCATTTGGTCAATAAGCAGGATTTTAAAAGTAAGTATGCTGATTCTGTGGCAAAATTTGTTGACCTGTCCTTTCAATCTATCTCTGATGATGCAGGGATCAAATTTACTGGAGATAAGTCCGCGAATGCGAATGTTGTAAGTGCTTTGTTTGGGATCTATACAACTTCCTATTATAACCGTGCAGGAAAACCTATTGTCAGTTATCTTACAGGGGGGCTTCGTGGTACGCCAATTGAAAATCCAAAATCATCTACTGATCCTCGTTTGTCCCGCATGCTGATGATAAATAATGTGAGGGATAGTATTTATATCGGAGGGGAGCCAAATGTTACGAATAGTACCGTGCCAAATATTCTTGGAGAATTTGTGAACAATACCTATCAGGGGAAATTTATCTTTAGAAATACGGTCGATTTTCCCTTAATGACACATGCGCAATTGCAATTAGTGAAAGCCGAAGCCTTGTTTGTTAAAGGAGATAAATCTGGTGCATATGATGCTTATCAAAAAGGAATTGTGGCACATATGAACTTTGTGAATAAGTATATAGATAATAAAGAAGTTGCGATTTCGCTGAATGATATGAAGGCTTATCTGGAAGGAGGGGAAGTTGCAAAATCTGCCGCGGACTTGACTTTGGCTGATATTATGGGACAGAAATATATTGTTCAATGGGGGTGGGGTGGCCTGGAGCAATGGTGTGACCTTAGGAAATATCGTTACAGTCCAGACGTATTTAGACAGTATATTCCATTAAGTGGCAGTCAGCTTACTTATAATGATTATTGTTACAGGGTGAGGCCGCGTTATAATTCAGAGTATGTCTGGAATGAAAAAGAATTGGATCGTTGGGGCGCATTGGAACCTGAATATATTACTAAACCAACCTGGTTTGTTACTGCTGAGAATTGATGAAAATAGATTGAATATTATGAGATTTTTATATAAAACTATATTTTTTGGACTAGCGGCATTTGGAATGGTTGCTTGTAAAAAATCTATTCAAGACTTTGGTCAAGTAGAGTTCTTGGATAGTAGTGATGTTATCGTTAAAATAAATATGGCTTCAATTTATCCTGATGATCGCTATATGTATGTTAAATTTGATGGACAACGGGTTACTTCACTAATCAGGGGTCGAGAGCCATTTCCGGGTGGTGGTTATAATACAAGAGGGGATTCTCGGCCTGATTTTTTGAAATATAAGGCTGGTAATATTAAGGTTCAGGTGGGACTTCCCTATCGTGTGGATGATGGTAGGGACTCAATAGTTCTGTATGAAACCCAGGTGAATTTCGAAGCAGGGAAAAGGTATACATTGCATGTGACCGATACAGCTAGTAATACCAAAATGATTTTGAATGAAGAAGATTTATCCCGGCCTGACTCTACGCAGGCTCGTTATCGATTCACGAATCTGATGCCTAATGTTCCTGCGGTAGATTTGTATTATGGGGCGGCGGCAACTGCTACTGAGCCAACCCAAGATTCTTTGGTTGCAAAAAATATCAAATATCTCGAGAGTAGTCCTTATTTTGAATTGAATCGTATTGCGACGAGGACCTGGAAGATCCGACCTGCTGGTGCTCCGGTTACAAATGCCTCGGTTATTGCGTTTTATTCGAATGCTGGTGCTGTTCTTGATAGAAGGTCCTATACTGTGTATGCGTTAGGGTATAATGGATTTACGACAGCGATTATGAAGCCTTATCTGTCATTTTTCTTAGTCCGATAATTATGAAAAAGAACATATTATATTGCCGAATTAAGATGAGCTTGATGTTTGTCTTGTTTTTGATCTCTTTTGTTTCCTGTAAGAAACGGGATGATTATCCTAAATTTGATGACAAAAAAGAAGAGCTTGTGCCAGAAGATGTTATCCCTCCGGATAATAAAATTGAACAAATTACACAGCGGATTATTGATCAGGCTGATGTTGTTAAGGTCTTTCAAATGGATTCTACGATTCAATTAGCGGATGGGTTAACGCGGACTCACATTCGATTTCTCAATAAGCTCAATCAACCAACGAGCATTCAAATACTTGAAATAGATCTCAACAAAAAGATTGTGCCCTATGTGATGAGTTCGTTCGATGATCATCTGTATGTAGCACAGCCGATTTCTGATATGGCTAAATATAACGAAGTGTCGTCGGGTGGAGAGGTTCTTGCTGCAATCAATGGGGCTTCTGCTACGACCTTTTCTTATATAAAAAATGGTAGGAAAATCAATATCTCGACCACCTCAGGAAAACAAAAGACGCAACCTTTCTTTGCTGTTCAGTTCGATGGTAAACCCTATATTGGGAATTGCTTTGATACAGTTCAGTTTGAATTTGAACCTTATGATGTTAATAGATTCAAAGGTTTGATCTCAGGAACGGAGTGGTTGCAGTATAGAGGGGCTGTTATAAAATCGACATCAGCTGTAGTGCAAGCTAATACTGCTCTTGGGCTCTCGTCCAATAAATCTACCTTGTATGCTGTTGTTGTGGATGGAATAAATAGCAGTTTTTCGGTCGGTATTACTTTTAATGATTTAGCATGGGTGATGAAAGCGATTGGTGCTTATGATGCCTTTGTCGTGAATAGTGGTGGAACGAGTGTAATGACTCAGCGAAAGCTTTCGCAGGATCCAAATGGACAAACTGTATGGGATGTTGTAAATAAGCCTCCGCTAAATATGGTTAATACAATAAACGGTATTGGTTTCGTGAAAACGAAATAACGGATTTTGAAATATGTTGATATGACTAAAGTCGGAAAGGTTCCTTTCCGACTTTTTTATTGCATTAAAAATTTAATAGTGTCTAGTTTTGTGTTGCATTATTATGCTTTATTGTGAGTGTTTTTAAATTTATTTTGATTTATGGTGAGTTGTTTTAATAGATGGTATTTAAAAGTCTTTATATGTGTCTTTAGTGTATTTTTATTTGTTTTTTGTAAAAGAAATGCCTATTATTAAAATGCTTGAGGTGAACTAAATACTTAGTGGGCACTTACTTTATTTTGCGTTTTTTAACACTTTTCATTTATAAAACGAAAAAAACTACTTACTTTTATTCTGATTTTCAATTATTCATGCATAAAACTGCATTTTATGCATGGTCTAATAGTCTATTTATGATGAAATATACCTTGTTAAAATTAACCGTTGCGGTGTCTATTTTCTCCTTTATCTCTTGTGGTCATCCCTTAAGGTCGGTACAGGTGAACAAAAAGAGTGATGTGGGGTCAGTAGGAGAAATGGCCAGTGCTGTTATTACTCCGGGGGCTGACCAGTTGCCGCTGTATCTGCCGCAGTTAAAAGGTAAGAAGGTTGGGATTATGGGAAATCAGACTTCAATTGTGGGGGGTGACAAAAGACATTTAGTGGATGTTTTGCTTGAAAATAAGGTCGATCTGAAATTTGCCTTTGCTCCGGAACATGGTTTTCGAGGTAACGTCGAGCGTGGCGAGAAGTTCGGTAACGATGTCGATCAGAAAACGGGCTTACCGCTATTTACTTTATATGGTGGTAATAAAAAACAAGATTCTATTGTCAATTCCATTGATGTTATGATTTTTGACCTGCAGGATGTTGGTGCGCGTTTCTATACGTATATTACTTCTTTGCACCGTGTCATGGAATTATGTGCAAAGCATAATAAAAAACTGATTGTGTTGGATCGACCTAATCCAAATGGTGATCAAGTAGATGGGCCTGTTCGCCATGATGATAAATTTAAGTCAGATGTTTCGTGGCATAAAATTGCCATGATTCATGGATTAACCATTGGTGAACTCGCACAGATGATCAATGGAGAAAAATGGCTGGAGAACGGGCGTCAGGCTGATGTGCAGGTTGTGAAAGTGCAAAATTGGGATCATAAGAAGATGTATGATCTGCCTGTTATTCCATCGCCAAGCATACCTAATCAGCTTTCTGTGCGCTTATATCTCTCATTGTGTTTGTTTGAGGGAACAGATATTTCGGTAGGTCGCGGTACGGACTGGCCTTTTCAGGTATTGGGATATACAAATCCTGTTTATGGATCTTTTACATTTACTCCGGGTGAACGTCATGGTATGTCGAAGCATGTGGAGGGGAAAGGCGCTATGAATTATGGTGTCGACCTACGTAACCTGAATCCTGATAAACAAAAATTTACACTAAAATACTTGCTGGATTTTTATAACAAGACACCGGATAAGACTACGTTTTTTGCTAGACCAGAATTTTTTGATAAGCTAGCCGGGACAGATCAATTGCGCAAACAAATTATAGCAGGAGAGTCCGAGGGACAGATTCGGGCATCTTGGGCTGCAGACTTGAAGGTTTACAAGCAAATGCGCAAAAAGTACCTGTTGTACAGCGATTTTGAATAGCTTATTGCGAACAATACTAACGAATAAACAATACTAACTAGAATCATTTATTTTTAAAACTCTATAATCAATGAGAAAATTTGTACTATTTTCTGTTGCTCTTGGATTGAGTTTTCCTTCTGAATCCTATTCTTTCGTAAAGAAGGAAGGCGTTTTGAGCAGTGCTAACTTGAGAGGTGCTCTGCTTCGCGCTTCATCGAAGAATTCGGTTCAAAATACGGTGCAAGGTACTGTAACGGATGGAAAAGGCCCAGTCTCAGATGTAAGCATTTCTGTCGTTGGCGGAAGTGTTTCTACTAAAACCGATGCACAGGGGCATTTCAAGATTACAGCTGCTGTGGGGAGTAAATTACGTTTTTCATCCATAGGGTATATTTCACAGGATGTCACTGTGACTTCAAATACGCTTAATGTGACGTTGCTTGATGACAATCAATCCTTGGAAGAGGTTGTTGTTGTTGGTTATGGTACACAAAAGAAAGGTAATTTGACAGGGGCTGTTGCTTCTATTAATATTAAAGAAACGATGCAGGGGCGACCAATTGCTGATGCCGGTCGTGCGATGCAAGGGAGTACGCCTGGTTTGAGTGTTACTATACCTAATGGCGAGGTTGGTTCTGATCCAACAATTAAAATTCGGGGACAAATAGGGTCTATTAATGGATCTAGTAACCCATTGATCCTGTTGGATAATGTTGAAATCCCAAGTATCAATGTTGTCAATCCCGATGATATTGAGTCAATAACTGTTTTAAAAGATGCTGCCGCTTCATCTATTTATGGTGCTAAGGCGGCATTTGGTGTTGTTCTGATAACGACTAAGCAGGGGGCTAAAACGGAAAGCAATACAATCAGTTATTCCAATAATTTCTCTTTTCAGAACCCATTCAAGAAATACGAAATGGGAACGGTGGATGCGTTGAGATATTCGTTAGATGCTGGGAAGCGAGAAGGAAATAATTTTGTTGGGGCTTTCTATAAAATCAACGAAGAGAGCTATAAGAGAGCTGTCGAATGGCAGGATAAGTATGGCAGTTCTATTGGTAAAGACGATCCCACCTTATATGAGCGTGATTGGTATTTTGATCCTGCTACTGGATATAAATACGGTGTTCGGACTTATGATCCGTTTGATTATATGATTCGTGAATGGGCTCCGACGCAACAGCATAATCTTTCGTTGTCTGGAAAGACTGGTAAAACAGGTTATAATGTAGGGTTGGGCATGCTTGATCAGTCCGGTATGTTAAAAACAAATACAGATCAATTCTCGCGTTATAATGCATCAGTAAGGGTTACAAGTGAGTTGAATAAGTATATTACAGCGCGAGCGGGTGCTATCTATTCACGTACGAATAAGCAGTATCCTTATGCAACAAATTCAACTACAGCCGATCCGTGGCTTTATATGTACCGATGGAGTTCATTGTATCCATACGGAAATGATGGTGACGGCGATCCGATCCGTAGTCCGGCCTATGAGACTGGGGCGGCGAATGTTGCCAGCCAAGTGAAAAATTACATGAATTTTAATGCCGGTGCTACAGTAAACTTTATGGAAAACTGGAAGCTTGATTTTGATTATACATTGTCAAATCAAGAGATGCTATGGAACCAGCCGGGAACTCGCTTTACTGCTGGTAATTCATGGGGCGCTCCAGTGAAAAAATTAGATGCTGCTGGCAATCAGAGATATGTGGATGGTTCGGGTAACTATGTGGATGCTTCAGCTACAGGTGCTGTGCCAGCATATGATTTAGACTATTTTACATATACGGCATCCGGAGCTAATCCGGATCATTATCGCAGGGATAATTCAAATATTCTACGTCATACGATCAACGCTTTTACGACGTATAATTTAAATCTTGATGGTGGTCATGATTTTAAATTTATGTTAGGTCTAAACCGTATTGCGGAGAAAACAGAAAATTCTTGGACTCAGGTTACCAAATTACTAGATATTAAGAATCCTCAATTGACATTTGGTTCAGGAACTGTGACTGGATCGGGTGCGAAATTTTGGGAATCACAAATCGGTTTCTTCGGCCGGGTGAATTATGCTTATAAAGATAAATATCTTTTTGAGGCTAATTTGCGTAGAGATGGGTCTTCAAAATTCCCGACAAATTTAAGATGGAAGTGGTATCCATCGGTGTCCGCGGGATGGGTAGTGTCGCAAGAGTCTTTTATGGATTGGTCTAGTGATTTTATGAACCAACTGAAAATCCGGGGGTCTTGGGGTAGTATTGGTGATCAATCTGTTTCCAATGCGTTATATACAAGTTTTATGGAAAACTCGCAATCTACATGGATAGGCAATGCGGGTGATAGGAGTTGGTTTGTCGGAACGCCGGCGGCGGTTTTATCTGCTATAGGTTGGCAAGATATTGCGACATTAGATGTTGGTTTTGATGCGCGTTTCTTTAAAAATAAACTGGGTTTTGTGTTTGATTGGTATCAGCGGGATACAAAGAACATGATTGTGCCAATGGAGGGCGTAGCGCCAACATTTGGTTCTAAAGCCCCGATGGGCAATTTTGGAGCATTGCGTACTCGTGGATGGGAGTTTGCTGTCGATTATAATCATCGATTTGAGAATGGCTTAGGTATCAACTTGCGAGCTAATATTTCTGATGCGAAGTCTGTTATCACGGAATATGGAACAACAACGATTGTTACTGAAAACTATAGTGGTAAGACTTATGGCGAGATTTGGGGATATGAAACAGATCGTTTATATCAAAATAGCGATTTCGTCTATAATGGAAATGAGTTAGTTACCGCGGTTATAGATGGTAAGACAATGAATAAGTTGTCGGATCCGAATGGAGCTTACCAAAGCTGGGTGCAAAATTCCGCTACATTCCGTTTTGGCCCAGGTGATGTTAAATTCAAGGACCTGAACGGAGACGGTAAGATCGATAATGGCAAGAAAACATTGGCGGACCATGGTGATTTGAAAGTTATTGGTAATTCAACTCCGCGATATGAGTATGGTTTTAGATTGGGAGCTGATTTTAAAGGGTTTGATGTTTCGGCATTCTTTCAGGGTGTAGGTAGTAGACAGGTGTGGGGGACAGGTTTCTTAGCTCAAGCGGGCTTTAATTCTTCAGATGGAGCTATGCCTGCGGTAATGTCTTCAAACTACTGGACTAAAGATCGTACAGATGCATTTTATCCGGCTCCTTTTAATAATGCTGGAACAAACGATATCAACAATATGCAGGTTCAAAGCCGTTATTTGCTAGATATGTCTTATCTGCGGGTGAAGAATCTGACGCTCGGTTATACGGTTCCGGCAGGTACATTAAAACGAATCGGTATCAGTAACCTGAGAGTTTACACTGCGTTGGAAAATTTCTTTACCTGGGATAAGTTGAAGGGGTTACCAATCGACCCGGAGGCTGTGGACGGTGTAAATATGTTTGTTGATGTGTTAAAAAATAATTACAACGGCGGTCGCACGGGGGTTGGAACGCCAACTTTTAAATCAGCATCTGTGGGTGTTCAATTAACATTCTAATTGAAATTATCATGAAAATAAAAGCAAAATTTTTATATATATTATTAGGGGTTTCCATGGGGTTGACAGGCTGTAACAGCTTGTTGGACCGCCCGGCTCTGGATAAAATTACAGACGGACAAGGTCTTTACTGGAGGGATGAAAATGATCTCAGGCTGTTTGCGAATGGATTTTATACGCAGTATTTCAATGGTTATAATAGTTCCTATACAACGGATTACACACCTGTTAGGGGGTATACCTTTTCTGATGATTTGACTTTTAGTGGTCAGCAGACTAGTTTTGAAAACTCTATTCCAGATTCGAGATATTCTGTTGCTGAAGCTGGAGATTGGTTGAGTGGTTATGCAGGGCCAACCTGGAATTTTTCCTGGGTACGTAAGTCTAATATTTTCTTGGACCGTCTAGATAATATCGCTAAGCCTAATTTAACACCAGAGCAGTACAATCATTGGACTGCCGTGGCTCGTTTTTTCAAAGGATTTGAATATGCGCGCTTGGTTTCTGTGTTTGGTGATGTGCCTTATTTTGAGAAAGAAATACCTGCGGCTGATTTCGATACTCAGTATAAAGATCGTACGAATCGTGGCGAAGTAATGGATCATGTGTATGATGACTTTGTATTTGTGCTACAAAATATGCGTAATGATGATGGGGTAAATGTCTTGAATAAATACGTGGCAGCTTCTTTTATTTCCCGTCTTATGTTATTTGAAGGATCTTGGCAAAAATACCACGGTTTGGATCAGGCTAAAGCAAAAAAATATTTGGAATTGGCGCAAAGTGCTGCTGAGATTGTGATGAATTCTGGTAAATTTTCTTTTGGTTCAGATTTTAAAAGCTTGTTTTCTTCGCAAGACTTGAATAGTAACAAGGAGGTTATTCTTTATCGTAAGTATGATGCTTCCGTCAATGTGTTTCACGCAATCGGTTCTTATCAAAATGGTATAGAGGCACAGGCGGCAGCTCCAAACTTGAAGCTGATCAAGGAGTTTATTTGTGTTGATGCCAAGCCATATGCTTCATCTACTGTGGAAAATGCCTCAGATTTTTCCCTTGTAAATTTAGCAAAAACGCGCGATCCTCGGTTTGAGGCTTCATTTGATACTGATCTAAACTCGAAGGCCTCTACTTTTGTTTATGGAACCAAGTATGTTGCGCGAAATGGGTATAAAATTCCAAGTGCAAATCCGGATTATTCAAAATGGAATTCCAATACAAATACTTCTGATGCTCCTGTTATCCGATATGCGGAAGTCGTGTTGAACTGGTTGGAGGCGAAGCAGATTTTGGCTGAATTCTTCGGAGGAGCTGCTGTTGGCCAATCGGATATAGATAAGTCAATTAATGCGATTCGTAGCAGACCTTTGGATGAAATAGCAGTAGCAAGAGGAGTGAAGAAAACGGCAGCGCTTCAATTAGGGGCCATTGCGAATGATCCTTTGCGTGATGGAGATGTATCACCCTTGATGTGGGAGATTCGTCGTGAACGTCGCATGGAGTTTGTTTTTGAGTATTCACGTTTAATGGATCTTAGAAGATGGAAGAAGTTGAGTTATATGGATTTTTCTAAAAATACCGACTACTTTACGGGTATCTGGGTTGATGTGGCAAAACAAGCCCCAGATTTTTTGAAGGCAAATTATATTAATGTTACCAAAGTTAGAAAGGTGGATGGTACTATTGTAACGTACAATGGGTCAAATGCTGCTGAAATGGTTGGTTTTATTGTTGTACAAAATGCTTCAAACAGAAATGCGATTATGGATAAGAATTATCTGGCTCCTGTCGGCCAGGCGCAAATGGTCGAATATGAGCAGCGCGGTTATAAACTGACCCAAACAAAGGGCTGGTAATTCGATTCTTAATACTATTAAGCCTTGTCTAAGAATTAGACAAGGCTTTTTTGTAAATCCCATTGGAAAAGAAATAGGTAATATGTTTTTGTATCAAAAATATCATGCATAAAAACGCATTTATATTTTATGTTTACGCATAAAAACGCTATTTTTAAGAAAACTTTATCCATGAAACCGAAGCTTAAAGCCTTAATTATTGCATTATTGTGCATTATCAATGTGTCCTTTGCGCAGTCATTTAAATTTGCCCATGTCACGGATACACATGTCGGTGGTGCAACAGGGGAGGAAGATCTGCAACGTACTGTAAAGGATCTTAATACATTGAAAGACATCGATTTTGTTATACTCTCAGGAGATATTACTGAATTTGGGGCTGATCAGGAACTGAAATTGGCAAAGCGGATTTTGGATAGTCTGCAGTTGCCTTGGTATGTAATTCCGGGTAACCACGATGGAAACTGGTCTGAAAACGGAGCCAATACCTTTCGTACTGTTTTTGGTGGTGAGACTTTTTTCTTTAAACATAAGGGCTATGAATTTATTGGAACAAACTCTGGTCCGAATATGCGCATGAGCCCAGGGCAGATACCACGTGAAAATCTGGTGTGGATGGATTCTATCTTTGCTGCGAACCCTGACAGGCAAACACCATTAATTTATATTAACCATTATCCACAGGATTCCTCGCTGAACAATTGGTTTGATGCATTGAAGCGCGTTAAAACACGTAATGTTCAATTGGCTTTCTGTGGGCATGGACATGCTAACAAGGCCTATGACTGGGAAGGGATTCCGGGTGTGATGGGCCGATCCAACCTACGTGCAAATAAAGCTGTCGGTGGCTATAATATTGTAACCATTGGTGATGGAAAAGCGACTTATCAAGAGCGTAATCCAGGGATTGGTACACAAGAAAAACCTTGGTTAGAAGTACCTTTGTTTGACCATCGCTATGACCGCGAAACTACAACTTATCCACGGCCGAGTTATGCGGTCAATGAGAAGTATGAAGGTGCTGTCCGTGTGAACTGGACTTTTGAAGATGCAAGTGATATTGGTGCAGGGTTGACAATCTATAAAAACAAGGTTGTTACCTCTAATACCGCGGGTGATATCTTTGCCCTGGACCTTAAATCCGGCAAAAAACTGTGGTCTTTTCGGACCGGAGGGAAAGTGTACTCCACGCCAGCAGTTTGGAAGGGTATTGTTGTAGCCGGTTCTTCGGATCACTTTATATATGCTGTCAATGCGGAAAATGGAAAACTACTCTGGAAGGTACAGACAGATAAGGCAGTATTGGGTTCGCCGCTGCTGCATGATGGTGTCGCTTTTATCGGCGGTTCGGATGGTAAATTCAGAGCCTTGGATATAAAGACTGGTAAATTAAGATGGAGTTTTGATCAGGTCAAAGGGTTTGTATCGACTTTGCCAACGTATTATTTGGGCAATATCATCTTCGGTTCGTGGGGAAATGGATTTTATGCATTGGATGCCAAAACTGGAAAACTATCCTGGGAATGGAACAATGGCCACGCCAATCGGATGTTTTCGGCTGCCGCCTGCAATCCTGTTGGGGTAAATAATCGCGTATTTGTTGTTGCACCGGATCGGTTTATGACTGCATTAGACGCAAAGAATGGGACTGTGGTCTGGCGAGAAAAGAAAGACACCATACGTGTGCGGGAATCTATGGGATTGGGAGTAAATAAAAAACAGGTTTACGTGAAGACAATGGATGGCGATTTGCTGGGGATTTCTTCTTCAGGTGAGAAAATGGACGTAATTTGGAAAGCAAAACTAAAATTGCCTTATGAATTGACGCCTTCGGCGATAAAAACAAATCGTAAATTGGTGTTTGTGCCGAGTCATTCGGGTTTGCTTTCGGCTGTTGATGCAAAAACAGGCGATATAATGTGGCAATATAAAATTTCCAATGGCATGGTCAATCCTGTCGTGGTAAGCGTTAGTAATGAGGTGGTTGCAAGTACGATGGACGGTAAAATAGTTTCTTTGAGGTTTTAAACAACCGTTTGAGTTGATTTTATTAAAAATAAATGCCTTATTATGATAAAAGAATGTCTAAACTTCTTAAATTTACGTCAAGCTTTTTTGCTTGTTTTTGCATGTTTTGTTTGTAACTTTGCGGAAGCACAGCAAAATGCTTGGATTCGAATAAACCAATTAGGCTATACACCGGCAGGTAAAAAAGTCGCGGTATGGGGCGGGAAATCAATCAGGCAGCTTCGTTCTTTTGAGGTTAAAGATGCAAAGACAGGTAAATCAGTGTATGCTCATCCCGTAGGGAAAGATTATGGTGTTTACGGCCCTTTTGTGCAGAGTTTTCGATTCGATTTCTCGGCTTTACAGGATACGGGAAGTTTTTTTATCCAGGTAGGAGAAATCAAATCTCCTCATTTTAGGATAGCCCGCGATGTCTATAAGGGTGCAGCGGACTTTGTATTGCGGTATATGCGTCAACAACGGACATTATTTAATCCCTTTTTAAAGGATAGTTGTCATACGCACGATGGGTTTACATTGTATGCCGGTAAAGTCGGTGTAGCCGATAGTTCACATATTGATGCTGGGGGAGGTTGGCATGATGCTTCTGATTATTTGCAATACGCGACTACGTCGGCAAATGCAACATTCCATCTGCTGGCGGCTTATCGGGACTTTCCGAAGGTGTTTGCTGACCAAAAGCAGGCAAATGGTCTGGATGGGAAGAACGGTCGTGCCGATATATTGGATGAAGCTAAATGGGGACTGGACTGGTTGCTGAAGATGCATCCAAAGGCGAATCAGATGTATAATCAGATTGCGGATGATCGGGATCATGCAAGTATGCGTATGCCCAAGGAGGATCCTTATTATGGTCGTGGATTTGAACGCCCGGTGTATTTTATAGATGGCGAGCCGCAACAAAGGGGCAAGTTTATGAATAACACTACCGGAACAAGTTCTACAGCAGGGAAATTGAGTAGCGCTTTCCGTTTGGGATCTATGCTTTTTGGGAAGGATGATAAAAAATATGCAAGGCTGTTGTCTCAGAAAGCAGAGACAGCTTATGCGTATGCAAATATAAAGCCTGGGGTGACACAGACGGTTTCGGTCAAATCGCCCTATATCTATGCCGAAGACAATTGGGTGGATGATATGCAGCTGGCAGCGGCAATGGGACTTTCGGTAACAAAGAAAAACAAGTTTGCCGAAGAGGCTATGCAGTATGCCAGACAAGAAAAAATAACACCCTGGATGATAACAGATACTGCTGCGCACTATCAGTGGTATCCTTTTATCAATCTGGGGCATTATGAATTGGCTAAAAAAATAAAAGGACAGGATCGCGAGGAGATTGTTTCATATTATAGACAAGGTATTGAAGAGGTCAATAAACGTGCGGAGCAAAATGCATTTTTAAGAGGGGTTCCTTTTATCTGGTGCAGCAACAATCTAACAGCTTCTTTCGCAATGCAATGCCTTTGGTATAAAGAGCTGACAGGAGATAATCAGTTTGATGAACTGGAGCAGGCAAATTTCGATTGGCTCTTTGGTGCTAATCCATGGGGTACAAGTATGGTCTATGGTCTTCCATCTTGGGGCGATACACCAATTGATCCACATTCTGCTTTTACTTATTTGGGTAAACACCCGATTGATGGCGGACTAGTAGATGGTCCAATAATGGCATCTACTTACCGTAACCTGATCGGTATTAAACTGAATAACCCTGATAGCTATGCGGACTTTCAGAGTGACCTGGCTGTTTACCATGATGATTATGGTGATTACAGTACCAATGAACCCACCATGGATGGAACAGCTTCATTGATCTACTTGCTAGCGGCTAAAGAAGGAAAGGCATTGGAGGAGCCTGTTGGAAAAAAGTAATCAGGGATGTCTTCGGTGCGGTTGTCCGCGGTGATTCTACAACGAAAAAAGTGGCCTTACTTTTTACAGGGCATGATTTGTCAGAGGGAACAGCAGTGGTTTTGAAAAGTTTGAGGCGTCATCACGTGAAGGGGAATTTTTTCTTAACAGGAGATTATCTACGGAACGCAAGATTCAAGCCTTATATCCGGCAGATGTTGAAAGACGGACATTTGGTGTCGGGGCATTCAGATAAGCATCTTCTGATCAGCGATTGGGGGAGTCGGGATAAGTTGCAGGTCAGCCGGGATTCGTTCCTGCGGGATTTGAAGGCTAATCTGATTGAATTGGCACTTTCTGAGGTAGATACAAGTAAGCTACATTATTATATTCCTTCTTATGAATGGTATAATAGCCAGACGGTGGCATGGGCAAAAGAAATAGGGTTGTCTTCAATCAATTATACACCCGGAATAAGGACCGCTGCGGATTACAGCTATCCCGAAATGGGGAAACGTTATCTGTCTTCTGCAGCAATTTTGGAAGGCCTTTGGTCTCAAGAAATGAAATCCGGCCTGAATGGTTTTATGGTGTTGATCCATATGGGGACAGACGAAAGACGGAAAGATAAACTATATCATCATTTGGATTATATAATTAAGATATTAAAAAAGAAGGGGTATCAAATCGTGGATATTCCTAGTTTATTGAATTAAGAAATACAATATATATTAAGAATGGTTAATACAACGGAGAAAGATTCGAATTATCAGGATTTGGACAAGATGTCTGTACATGAATTATTGACTAATATCAATAACGAGGATAAATCTGTGCCACTAGCTGTTGAAAGCTCTATTCCTCAGATCGAAGCATTGGTTAAGGTTACGGTAGAGAAAATGAAGGCGGGTGGTCGGACATTTTATATCGGAGCTGGTACAAGTGGTCGATTGGGAGTATTGGATGCGTCTGAATTGCCTCCGACTTATGGTGTGCCATTTGAGTGGATCATTGGGTTAATTGCTGGTGGGGATACGGCGATCCGTAAGGCTGTGGAATTTGCTGAGGATGATCTGGAGCAGGCCTGGAAGGATATGGAAGCTTATGATATTGATGAGAATGATGTCGTGATCGGTATTGCTGCTTCGGGTACTACGCCTTACGTCATTGGTGGCTTGAAGACTGCAAACGAAAAAGGACTGATAACAGGTTGTATCGTTTGTAATGACGGTTCTCCGATTGCTGAAATTGCACAATATCCTGTTGAGGTCATTGTAGGGCCAGAGTTTGTGACCGGGTCTACTCGTATGAAGTCTGGTACAGCACAGAAACTTGTATTAAATATGTTCAGTACAGCAGTAATGATTCAGCTGGGCCGTGTTAAAGGAAATAAAATGGTCGATATGCAGTTGTCAAACCATAAATTGGTTGGTAGGGGGGTACGCATTATTATGGATCAGACTGGGGCAACTGAAGAGGATGCAGCAGCTTTGTTGGAACAATTTGGCAATGTAAGGCAAGCGATTGAAGCCTATCAGGCAACACATTAAAATTATCAGCATCAAAATCACCTATTAAAAACAAACTATGTCACCAGTTATATTATTATCCTTTATTGTGATCTATTTTGCGGTTTTACTCGCAGTAGCACACTTCACCTCAAAAGGATCTTCCGACAACTCTACCTTCTTTGTCGCTAACCGAAATTCGAAATGGTATATGGTTGCCTTTGGGATGATCGGTACTGCGCTTTCCGGTGTAACTTTTATTTCTGTTCCCGGTGCTGTTGGCGCTTCAGAATTTAGCTATTTTCAATTTGTGCTAGGTAATGCTGTTGGCTTTATCATCATTGCTTATGTATTGCTGCCACTTTACTACCGGATGAATCTGACCTCCATCTATACTTATCTGGAGGAACGTTTTGGGCATACAACTTATAAAACCGGTGCTGCTATTTTTCTGATTTCGCGTACCATTGGTTCAGCCTTTCGTTTATATCTGGTTGCAATTGTCCTACAGCATTTTATTTTTGATGCCTGGAATGTGCCTTTCGCGATTACAGTAGTGATCTGTCTGGTGCTTATCTGGCTATATACCAATAAGGGTGGCTTAAAGACGATTATTGTCACAGATACCCTACAGACCACCTTTTTAGTGACTGCCGTTATTCTGTCGATCTATTTTATGGCTAAGGGATTGGACTTCGGGATCGTAGATACATTCGAAGCGGTTAAAGAAAGCAGCTATTCCAAAATCTTCTTCTGGGATGATTTTGTCGGCAGTAAAGCAAACTTTTGGAAGCAATTCTTGGGTGGAATTTTTGTGACTATTGCTATGACGGGACTTGATCAGGACCTGATGCAAAAGAATCTGTCTATGGGAACGATCAAAGAAGCACAAAAGAATATGATTACATTCACAAGTGTATTTGTGGTGATCAATATTTTCTTTTTAGCGGTGGGAGCCCTGTTGTATATCTATGCGGCAAAAAATGGTATTGATGTGTCACAACTGGCGACACGCGACTACCTCTATCCGGAGATTGCGTTGAACCACTTGGCTATTGTTCCGGCGATCATCTTTATGATGGGGCTTACTGCAGCGACATTTGCAACAACCGATAGTGCACTTACAGCATTGACAACTTCGTTCTGTGTGGATTTCCTGAACTTCAATAAAAAGGAAAATCCCAATGATCCCGCTCTCATCAAACAGCGTAATTATGTTCATTTTGGTTTTTCGATTGTGATGCTATTGGTGATACTCGTATTTAAGCTGATCAATGACGACTCGGTGGTGAATGCGATATTTACTGCGGCAAGCTACACCTATGGTCCATTGCTGGGATTGTTTGTTTTTGGAATCTTCACAAAATCTGCTGTTCGGGACAAAGCGGTGCCTTATATCTGTGTGCTTTCACCAACGATATTGTATTTACTGAAAACCTATGTGATTGAGGTGTATACGCCTTATGTTATCGGGCTGGACCTGATTATCATCAATGGTTTTATCACTTTCTTGATGCTTTTGGTCAGTTCCCCTGGCAAGGCGAGTGAAAAGGCGCTTTCGCATAACTAAGCTGCGATATTTGATTTGTACGTACAAAAAAATTAAGTTAAGTTTGAGATACTTAGTTTTTTTGTACGTATGTATCATAGCATAAATGAGACTACGGAGTTTATCCGTAGAAAAATTGGAGATTTTACTCCAGAATTCGGTATCATCCTGGGTACTGGCTTAGGTAAATTGGTTGATGAGATTGAGATCGAATATCAGCTGATGTATTCCAATATTCCTAATTTCCCCATCTCTACAGTAGAATTCCATTCCGGTAAATTAATTTTTGGAAAATTAAATGGCAAGAATGTAGTTGCCATGCAAGGAAGACTCCATTATTATGAGGGGTATGATATGCAGCAGATTACTTTTCCTATTCGGATCATGAAAGTGCTGGGCGTCAAAAAGCTCTTTGTGTCAAATGCAGCGGGATCCCTGAATCCAGATGTCAGGAATGGAGATCTGGGTATTATTGAAGATCATATCAATTTATTGCCCGACAATCCATTGCGTGGGCAAAACCTGACTGAATTTGGGCCTCGTTTTCCGGATATGAGTGAACCGTATAATCGTGTAATGATTGAACAGGCACTTGAAATTGCAGCAAAGAACGGAATTACAGCACGAAAGGTTGTGTACGTCTCCTCACAGGGACCAAACCTGGAAACAAAAGCTGAATACCGCTTCATGCGAATTATAGGTGGGGATGTAGTCGGCATGAGTACGGTGCCAGAGGTGATTGTTGCCAATCATATGGCTCTTCCGGTATTTGCAATCTCTGTTGTTACGGATGAGGGCTTTCACGATGTGTTAAAACCTGTGTCTTTGCAGGAAATCGTAGCTGTCGCTGAGAAAGCGGAACCTAAGATGACATTAATTTTGAAAGAATTAATAGCTTTGCAGTAAATTTAGACTATATACAATTTTAGATGAAGTTGATCGTACGCGTTTTAGCCGCACTGTGTGTCTTACTTGTTTGTTCCATGGATGTAATTGCGCAAAGCAAGGAGGAGTGGAGCAGCGCGTTGGATTCGGCGAGAGCCAAAGAAGATGGAAAAAAAGATTCGGTTATCCTGTCTGCAAAGTATATCCGTTATGCGACATTGGATATGCTAAAAAAAGGAACTTATACAAGGCAAATAGATACGTCACACCATAATTACCAATATTATAATCCCCAAAACACACCCTGGAATCCCAGTGTGAATCTAGGGTCGTATGGTCTTGCAACTCGCGACTTATTATTCCAACCCAAAAAGACAATTGGATTTCAGTCTGGATTCACTGCTTTGGAGCGTTATTTGTTGAACCCGGATTCTGTTCAATATTTTAGGGCTCGGGCGCGTTATTCCGAACTGTCAGCAGTAGGGTTCTTTTTCAATGATCAGGTCTTTAGGGCGCGGGTAGCACAGAATATCAATTCGCAATGGAATATGAATGTTGACTTTCATTCAACGAAAACAGATGGATTTTATCTTAATCAGAATTATTCGGATCTGAAGGCATCCATTGCATCGTGGTATGAGTCTAAAAATAACCGTTATAATTTATTGATCAACGCTGTTTTCAACCGCTTGGATGCAATGGAGAATGGCTCTACTGTTGAAGACCGTCCATTTGCTCCCGAAAATAAACAGTCTCCGGATCGGTTTCCTGTCAAATTTCAGGATGCTACTAATGCGACCGTGCCGAGATCGAAATGGTGGGACAATTCGCTGTTCTTGCGTCAGTCGCTCTATGTCGGTCGGATTGATACTGTCGATAAGGGAAAGCCGACCATGCAGATCTATCCGACAAACAGTATGGCGCATAACACCCGCATAAGAAGGCAGACCTATAACTTCTTCAAGAACATGAACGACCGGGCTGCTGCAATGCCTTACAATAATAAAGCATTTGCGCTGAACAATGATAAAACAGCGATCACTAATGTTTCCAATGAGTTTGAGTATAATTTCTTTCTGCGTGGCAAATCAATTTTTAAAAATGAAGCTAAGCTGAACCTTGCTTTTCAGCATGATATGAACTGGGTGGAGCAGAGTCAGGTAGACTCATTGCGTTACTATAGCAATCAGGCCGCGTACCCTGAACCACTTAAGAAATTGCCAGATAGTACAACATTTGATCGTTTCTATCAAAATGGAATTGTCAAGGGTGAGCTAGGCTATAAATTTTCAGATCGGTTAGATTTCAGCTTAAAAGCCAATCAGATTGTTTTTGGCCATAATATAGGGGATTTCCTCTATGAAGCAAAGGCGGATATTTCCATGGGAGATAAAATCGGAAAGGTGACTCTTTCTGCCTATTCGCAGAACAAATCTCCTGAAATGATTTTTGAGAACCTGAACTATACTTATGGTAACTGGAATGATTTGGGGCTAAAAAAGACCAAAATTCAAAATGTGGCCTTTCAATATCGCAACCCTACATTGGGTTTTAATGGAAAGGTTGAGTATTTTCTGATGAATAACTATACTTATTTTGAAGAGCTGCCGAATCCGCAAAACGACCGTAGGAAGGATAAATGGATTAATCCCGCGCAACTGGGTAACGCCAATTTATTGAAAGTGAGTGTGGGTCAGAAATTTAAACTCAATCACTTTACACTTGATAACTTGGTGGTTTATCAAAAAACTGATCAACAGAGCGTATTGGCTATTCCTGAGGTTTATACTTGGCATAGTCTCTATTATAGCAATCTCTTTTATAAAGTCATTGATTATAGTATAGGTATTGATGCCAAATTTAATACTCCGTATGCCAATCCAAATTACTCGATAGGAACAGGACAGTTTTATAACGCTTATCAGCAGATAGAATTTTCTACTTATCCGATTATGGACTTATGGATTACCGCCAATATACAGCGGGTCAATATGTTTTTAAGTTATAATTTCCTAAATCAGAATTTCTACCCGAATGGTTATTATACTGTGCGACGTTATCCAATGAATACAGCCAACTTTAGATTTGGTATTTCGTGGAAGTTCTACGATTAATTGCCGTAAAAATTATGTGGGTGTTTTTTAGCTTGTTGCGGTTTTAAATGTAGAAAATCTTTGAAAATAATTTTGAGAATAGAATTTTTAAGCTATATTTGCACACGCAATTAGGGAACGGCGTTCTTTAAAAAAGTATGGAGGCTTAGCTCAGCTGGTTCAGAGCATCTGCCTTACAAGCAGAGGGTCACAGGTTCGAATCCTGTAGCCTCCACCATACAAAGTCGGAGAATTAGCTCAGCTGGTTCAGAGCATCTGCCTTACAAGCAGAGGGTCACTGGTTCGAATCCAGTATTCTCCACCAATCCAAAACGGAGGCTTAGCTCAGCTGGTTCAGAGCATCTGCCTTACAAGCAGAGGGTCACAGGTTCGAATCCTGTAGCCTCCACAAAGCATCATTAAATGGTGCTTTTTTTTCGTTAGGGGGTTTAGCTCAGCTGGTTTAGAGCACTACCTCGACAAGGTAGGGGTCACTGGTTCGAACCCAGTAATCCCCACAATAAAAAAAGCGTTCTTATGAACGCTTTTTTTATGCTGTTTAAAGGGGTTTCTATTTGCCCCATTAGTTTTTTTCTACTGTCGAAGCAGCAGACGCTTTAAATATTTATTAATTACTGCCTGGATTTCCCCGTTTTTTACCCAACTTAAAGCCATAGCCTGTTGTCCATTCGATAAAGTCTGCTTTACCACCATGAGCCTTAATGGAAACTCCTGCAAAGAAATCTTTATACACTTTATAGCGTACACCTGCTCTTAGATATACGGGTGTACTTTCACCATTGAATTTATTACGGTGTAAGTATACACCGACATTGCCATTGATATATAGTCTTGAATTTAACACGTGATCGATGTAGAAGGCTGGTCCATAGGAAAATAATGCTGAAAATTTACCTGATTTATCACCAGCAATGTTCTCGTCATTACCACTTGCTGAATAGAATGCGTCCATTCCAGCGCCAAGACGCCATTTGTATCCGAAATGTTTGCTATAATAGGCCCCTAGGGTTGATTTGAAGTATTGACCATCATGCTCTCGATCGATCTGTTTAAATCCAAAAGCATAGTTGAAATGTAGTTCCTCCGTTTCTTCCATTTTTGGGACAGCACGTTTTCTGAAATCAAATGGTTTGCTCGTCGGCGTATAAGAAACAGACAAGCTCAATGGAAGTAGGTTTATTCCTGTGTTTGGCAAAGCCAATGCACCATTGCTGAAATGGTGGAACGCTACACCGGCACCGACCTGGAATTTCTGGCTTAATCGATAGTTTGCCTGAAGCCCAAAATCGATAAATACATTGTTTTTGCTTCCAATAAGGAGGTTAAAAGGGTTTTCTTGTTCGTTGTAAGGGTTGAATCTGCCGGAAAGCCCCAATGCAATCCGGTAGTTGAAGTTCCATCGGCTGTTGACTTTCGGTTTTATAGGAATCGCTACGAATCCATAAAATGCAAAGGGCTGGCCCAGGTGTTCTTGGCCAAAAGTACTGCTATAGATGCCGACACCGTAAATGGGGTAGTTATATATTTCGTTATAAATGCTTTTTAACGAATCCTGAAATTGTGTTTGGAAGCCAATGCGGAAGTTAAGACCGCTGTAATAGGAGTCTTCCAGGGTTTGCTTTGAACGTTCGTTAAATTTGAGTTCGCCACCACTTTCATGCTCAAGTTGAAATATTAACCTTGTTTTTGCGGGAGTACGGTTGTTTGATGTGTCTTTCTGATTTTCTATTCTGGGAGTGACCTGCGCATTTGTATGAAAGGAAAGAAGCGCGAAGATCACAAAAACAAGTATGCTTGATCTCATGAAATAAAACGTTTGCGTTTTTTAAAATTTTTGCAAAAATAAGAATGATAAACCATTGTAACAATATTCATTCAGCATATGGGAAATACAGATGACAAATTGCCGTATTTCAATTACAAAGAAGAAAGTGCAGCAGTAGTGGCTTGCAATAAATTGTTTTTATATCTACCTAATTATATTGCATATCCACAGCAATTTATCTAAGTTTGAGCTGAAAAGAAAAAGGAAATATGATTAAAAATCTATTTAAAATTACTGCTGTTACGTTTGCTCTAACAACAGCGGGGGGTGCTTTGTTTGCCCAAAACGCCAAATTTGACTGGAAAGAATCTTCTGAGGGTGGGTATACCTACAAGTATGTGACCAATGACCCTACTCATTCAAGGTTTTACAAACTCAAAAATGGTCTAACCGTTATCCTAAGCCCAACCAAAAAAGAACCGCGTATCCAAACTTACATCGCGACAAAAGCCGGAAGTAAAACCGATCCAAAAGATCATACAGGTTTGGCGCACTATCTGGAACATATGCTCTTCAAGGGTACGGATAAATTTGGATCGAAAGATTGGGCGAAGGAAAAGCCTTTGCTGGATCAGATTGATGCACTTTATGAAAAGTACAACGGTACGACTGACGAGGTGCAGCGGAAAGCGATATATAAGGAAATCGACCGTGTCTCTGGTGAAGCAGCCAAATATGCGATCGCTAATGAATACGATAAACTGATGGCATCCATGGGTGCTGAAGGTACAAATGCATTTACTTCGTTTGAACAAACGGTATACCAGGAGCAGATTCCGAGCAATGTAATGGATAAGTATCTTGCTGTACAAGCCGAGCGTTTTAGAAATCCGATACTCCGTCTATTCCATACGGAGCTGGAAGCGGTGTATGAAGAAAAAAATATCGGATTGGATAAAGATAGCCGTAGGGCTATTGAAGCAATGTTTGAAGCAGCCTTCCCAAATAATAACTATGGAAAGCAAACCACTATTGGTACAGTAGAGCATCTAAAAAATCCATCATTAAAGGCTATCCGAGAATATTTTAACACCTATTATGTGCCTAACAACATGGGGGTGATCATGTCCGGTGATTTTGATCCTACAGAAGTTGTGAAGAAGGTGGATAAGAGTTTTGCTTTTATGCAGCCAAAAGAGGTGCCACCGTATACTTTTGATCCTGAGAAGCCTATTTTAAGCCCAATTGTTCGGGAGGTAAAAGGGCCGGATGCGGAATTTATGTTTATGGGATTCCGTTTTCCGGGTGCGGCAACCAAGGATGCGCAGCTATTAAATCTGATGAGTCAGATTTTGACGAACGGTTCTGCAGGTCTGATTGATCTGGATTTGGTGAAGAATCAGAAGCTATTGGGCGCGGGTGCCTTTCCGTATGTGTTGAAGGATTATTCACTATTGATTCTGCAGGGAAATCCAGGGCAAGGACAGAGCCTAGAGGAAGTACAACAGTTGCTGTTAAAAGAGCTGGATAAACTGCGGAAAGGTGAATTCTCTGATGATTTGATCGGAGCAATTGTCAATAACGCGAAAAAAGATGAGATCAAACAGAATGAAAGTTATGGCGATCGTGCAGAAGCATTGATGGATGCTTTTACATCGGGTCAGGACTGGTCGTCGGTGGTTAGTTATTCGGATGGGTTGAATAAGATTACAAAACAAGATATTGTCAATTTTGCCAATAAATATTTGAACGATAATAACTACGTTGTCGTTTATAAACGTAAAGGGGTAGACAATAATGTTGTCAAGGTAGTGAAACCGGAAATTACACCTGTCACTGTAAACCGTGACGATCAATCTGATTTCTTGAAAAAAGTGGAGGCAATGCCAGAGGATAAGATTCAGCCGGTGTGGGTAGACTACAATAAAGATGTTCAGAAAGCTACCGCAAATGGTTTGCCGGTACTCGCTGTGAAGAATAGTGACAATGAATTATTCTCCCTGTCTTATCGTTTTGATGTAGGGAAATGGAGTAATAAATTGTTATCGTTGGCGGCCGGTTATCTGGAGTTTTTGGGAACTAAAGATAAATCCAGTGAGCAATTCAGCAAAGACTTTTATCAATTGGCATCTGATTTCTCCGTCTCTGCGGGAAATGAAGAAACACTGGTCTCAATTTCGGGTTTGAATTCGAATTTTATCTCCACGCAATCTTTAATTCAGGATCTGTTGCGCAATTGTGTGGCTGACCAAGAGGCATTCAGAATGTATATTGCACGCCTTAAGAAGTCTAGAGCGAATGCAAAGGAAAACAAGGGAGCGATTATGGAAGGACTGAAATCTTATGCAAAATACGGTGCTAAAAACCCATTCAATAATGTTTTTACAGATGCGGAACTGGATGCATTGAAAGCGGAAGATCTTGTAAAAGCATTACATGATCTGGCGAATATGAAACATACATTACTTTATTTTGGACCATTGAGCGCCAGTGAATTTGTAGCGAAGGCAAAACCATTAAAACAAGGTTCGGGTGACTATGTGCAAGGTGGAAAAAGCTTGGTGTTTGCGGAGCAGCCAACCAATAAAAATCAGGTATTGTTTGCTAATTTTGATATGAAACAAGCGGAAGTATTCTGGTATAGAACATCTGACGCTTATTCCAATCCACTTACACCAACAGTGTCATTGTTCAACAATTATTTTGGTGGTGGTATGGGAAGTATTGTATTCCAAACTATTCGTGAATCGAAAGCGTTGGCTTACTCTACTTATGCATTCTATGGCCAGCCTTATAAAAAAGAAAATCATTATACAGTGGGTGCTTATGTCGGTACACAGGCCGATAAATTCAATGAGGCAATCAAGGGTATGAATGAATTATTGGATGTACTTCCTGAAAGTACAAAAGGTTTGGATATTGCGAAAGTCAGTTTGCAGAAATCTATTGCAAGTGAGCGTGTACAGAATGCTTCTATTCTAGGTAGCTATTTAAGTGCACAACGTATGGGTAACACAACAGATATTCGTAAAGTTGTTTATGAGCAAGCTCCCAAGTTGACTTATGTTGATTTGAATATGTTCCATAAGAAAGAGATGAGTCAAAAGCCTTATGTATACTGTATCGTAGCGAAGGAAGATAGCCTCAAGCCAGAAGATCTTGCTAAATTGGGCGAGGTGAAAAAACTGGATTTAAAGGAAATATTTGGCTATTAGTTTTTTTAGATATTAGTATCAGGATAAGAGATTTGAGACAATAGTTTTTAGGACTTTGGTTGATAAACTATTGTCTCCTTTCTTGATTCTCTACTTTAACTAAAAACGGGGCTGCCCAATTGGGCAGCCCCGTTTTTATGTTCTTTTATTTGGTATCCCCGATAGTCTCTTTTCAAATAGTTGATTCTCAGCGGGTACTTTTATTTTTGGGGACAGTCTTTCCACTGGTTATCTAATTGTTGTCTGTATTCTTAAAATTGCCGATAAGCTAGCTTCTTGCTTATCAAAAACGTATGATCATCTCTTCCAAAATGGAAGGGATGATCTACTTAATTATGGTTGATCTTCGTCATGAGGGCTTAAAACCGGATGATCTCCTCAATCTGTTCGTTGATAAACTGTAAGGTATCTTCTTTAAATAATTCACCGTTTTCGTTCAGTTCCTGCTGTACATTGGGAAGAAATATCTTGAGGGGGAGTACATGCATTCTGAGGTAGTGGCATATTCCCGTGAGATGATCTATCCCGCGTAGGTTGCCATATCTTCCAGAAGATAATCCAACCAATGCAACTTTTTTGTGGTAAAAACTAATTGGAAAAGTGCAGCAGTCAATAAAAAGCTTGAGTGCGCCAGGGATGCTTCCATTGTATTCGGGCGCTACGAAAATAAACATATCGGCCTGACTAACCTTTTGCTGAATCGGTTCAAAGGCGGTACTTCTTTTTCCGTAAAGATCTGTTTCTAAAATATTTGAGGGGAGATCTGATAGCGAAAAGATCTCACTCTCAATGGATTTACGATTAAGAAGCTGTTGGTAGCATTTTGCTATTTTTAACGTCTTACTATTGGGACGGTTTGTTCCGGATATTATTAAAATCATTGTGTTGTTGATACTTATAAAAAGCACTATTTCAAAGTGGATACATATCTTGATTTTTTGTATCTTAGCATCCTGAGGATATGTGCCTTTGATCAATCAAAAGTACAAAATATGCTGAATTTGTTAGGCTAATTTAAATTTAGCGTAAATATTTGGTCAAATTGATCTTCGGGAAAGTGAAATGTAGTGTAAAATGACATTTTAATTAAGAAAGGTTTTCATTCAAGATGGGAAAAATAATCGCAATCGCAAACCAAAAGGGTGGGGTTGGAAAAACCACAACGTCAATTAACTTGGCGGCTAGTTTGGCGGTTTTAGAATATAAAACATTGTTGGTGGATGCGGATCCACAAGCAAACTCTACTTCTGGGATTGGTTTTGACCCTCGTACGATCAATGAAAGTATATACGAATGTTTGGTCAATGATTTGAGTCCAAGAGACGCTATTCAGTCAACTGAAACGCCAAATCTTGATCTTTTACCTGCTCATATCGACTTGGTGGGTGCTGAGATTGAAATGATCAATATGCACGAACGGGAGTATAAGATGAAAAAAATCTTGGATCAGGTGAAAAATGATTATGATTTTATTATCATTGACTGCTCTCCTTCCTTGGGTTTGATCACCATTAATGCCCTGTCAGCATCTGATTCGGTCATCATACCTGTTCAATGTGAATATTTTGCATTGGAAGGACTTGGTAAATTACTGAACACAATTAAAATCGTTCAAAACCGTTTAAATACTAGCTTGGAGATTGAGGGTATTTTATTGACGATGTATGATGTTCGTTTAAGACTCTCTAATCAGGTTGTAGAAGAGGTGAAAACGCATTTTACAGATTTAGTTTTTGATACCATCATTCAACGTAATACCCGTTTAAGTGAAGCTCCTAGCTTCGGTATTTCTGTTATCATGCACGATGCTTCTTGTAAAGGAGCGATCAACTACTTGAATTTAGCGCGTGAGATATTGCAGAAAAACGGGCATCTTAATGAAATGAATACAACAGTAACCGCATAATATGGCAGCACATCAGCGTAAAACAGGACTGGGAAGAGGTTTAGGTGCGCTATTAAACGATAGTGTAGAAGCTCCTGCTAAAAGTAATCAGCAAGTTGAGGAGTCACCGCTTGTGACTTCTTCTACAGTACATACAAACAAAGAAAATGGCAGCATCAGCCATGTCCGGGTGGAAGAAATATCGGTGAATCCATTTCAACCTCGTACCGAATTTGATCCGGTTGCCCTACAAGAATTATCCGAATCCATTATTTTGCAGGGTTTAATCCAACCGATTACAGTACGTAAGATTTCGGATGGCAACTATCAGTTGATCTCAGGGGAGCGACGTCTTCGTGCTTCAAGATTGGCGGGAATCACAGAAATTCCAGCTTATATCCGTACTGCTAATGATCAGCAAATGCTGGAAATGGCATTGATCGAGAATATCCAACGCGAAAACTTAAACGCCATTGAGGTTGCTTTGAGCTTTCAGCGTATGATCGAAGAATGTAATCTAAAGCAAGAGGAACTTGGTGAACGTGTCAGTAAAAACCGTTCTACAGTGACAAACTACCTCCGCCTATTGAAACTTCCACCTGTCATTCAGGCGGCGATACGGGATGGCGCCTTGACCATGGGCCACGCTCGTGCACTGATCAATATTCCAGAAGTAGATAAACAGTTATATATCTTTAAATTGATTATCGATCAAGGCTTGTCTGTTAGAAAGGCCGAGGAGCTAGTTCGCGAACTCCAAAAAGGTGGGAAGAAAAAAGCTGGCAAAGATAAAACTGCGATGTCATTTCAGCTGCAAAAAATTGAAGATGATTTGGCATCGAAATTTTCGTCGAGAGTCAAATTGAATTTGAAGAGTACCAAAGGTAAGGGGGCGATTGAGATTCCTTTTGAATCGGAGGATGATCTGAGCCGTATTCTTGAACTTTTAGATTGGTAATATGACCAAATTAATAAGTCTGCTTTTTGCCGTATTTGCTGTACTGATCGTACAAGCGCAGACTGTCGATACAATTCCAAAAAAACAGGTTCAAACTGTTAAAGCAGAAAGTTTGAAACCAAAATCAGCACAGGACACTGTTAAAAAGGAATCCCGGAAAGAGCGTAAAAAGCGTGAAAAGGAGGAGGCCAAAGCGAAGGAGAAGGTCGTTTTTAAAGATTCAACCCGCTTAGCTATTGAAGCAAAGAATAAACAGGCCTGGAAACGTTCTTTGGTACTCCCTGGCTGGGGTCAGTATACCAACGGTGGTGTATGGTGGATTAAAGTGCCTGTGATCTATGGTGGATTGGCAACTACAGTGCTCGTTTTTGATTTCAATAATAAATATTACAAAGAACTTTTGGGTGTATTACAAGATAGGGCGGAAGGTCGACCAGTAGATCCTTTTTATGAAAGAATCCCAGATCAGTCAATTATACGGGCAAAGGACAATGCAAGACGAAACAGGGATCTGATGGTACTGCTAACGCTCGGCGTCTATGGATTGAACGTTGCCGAAGCGTATATTGATTCTATGCTAAAATATCGCTGGAGTATCGGTGATGACAAACCCAAAAAGACAGCTTTTTCTATCGGACCTACATTAATGGATGCAAGTCTCGCATCTGGATCGTTTACTTTTAAACCTACAGTCGGATTAAAGTTGTCCATGAAATTCAATTAAAAACCTCTCGCGGAAGCTTGCAGCAAGTGCAATGTCCGACGACATAGGGTTCTTATTGGTCTTTGAATACGGACACTTTCAATAAAAAATCGTTGTTAATCACGGTTTTGTGTCTGTTTTTCAATGGAATTTTTTAATTTTAAAAATAAACTATACTTTATTTTCTAGATATATGAACATCATTCTCTTGGGATATGGCAAAATGGGGCAGATTATCGAAAGGTATGCACTGAAAAGGGGCCATCAGATTTTTTTAATTGTGGATGAAAATAATCGTCCCGGCCTGACAGTTGATGATATCAAGGGAGCTGATGTAGCTATTGATTTTAGTGTGCCATCTGCTGCTTTGGATAATATGAACCTCTGTTTGGAAGCAGGTGTACCAATTGTAGTGGGGACAACAGGCTGGTATGATCAATTGGAAAGTATCAGGGAAAAATGTCTGGACTCAGATGGAACAATTTTATATGGTTCAAATTATTCGATTGGTGTGAATGTATTTTTTCATATCAACCGTATGTTGGCGGAAGCCCTACAACCTTATAAACAATATGATGTTCAAGTGGAAGAAATCCACCATATCCACAAATTAGATGCCCCTAGTGGTACTGCGATTACCATTGCAGAGGGTATCTTGGATCACAGTGATGTGAAAACAAACTGGGTCAATACTGTTGTGGGCGAGCAAGATGAAATTATTCCTAAACCACAAGAACTTCTCATCGAGAGCCATCGGATTGAGGAAGTTCCGGGTACACATACCGTGCTGTACAGTTCTGAAGTGGATCAAATAGAATTTAAACATACTGCGCATAGTCGTGATGGCTTTGCGTTGGGCGCTGTCGTAGCCGCCGAATGGTTGAATGGTAAGAAAGGATTCTATCAAGTAACTGAAATTTTTGATTTTAATAAATAGTACTAATTAATAGATTATGTGGTTAATTATCTTTGCGGTTTTAACGGCAATAGCGGGATATGGATTGTGGCAATTGTTTGTTAAAGCTGGCAGAAAAGGCTGGGAAGCAATCGTACCTTTTTATAGTCAATATATACAGGCTAAATTAACAGGAAGACCAACCTGGTGGGTGATCTTATTGTTGATTCCAATAGTCAATATTTTTGTCTTCTATAACCTTTACCTCGACTTTATCCATTGTTTTGGCAAGCGTCGCTTTTGGGAGAATGCTGCTGCTGTTTTGGTGCCATTTATCGTGTTGCCCATGTGGGCAAAAGATACTAACGTGCGTTTCTTGAATGGTTTGTATGCTAAAAACCTGAAGACCGCTGCACAGGAAGGTGTGGAATTGACCGAAGAGAAGCTTGCGGAAATCGAACAAGCCTCCTATAAGGAATATAAAATCAAATATCCTTATAAGAAATCTATGGTGCGTGAATGGGCTGATGCAATCGTATTTGCAACTGTTGCGGCATCACTTATCCGCGGATTTTTAATCGAGGCGTATATGATCCCGACAGGATCAATGGAACGTACCTTATTGATTGGGGATTTCTTATTTGTGAGTAAATTGAATTATGGCCCTCGTGTGCCTAATACGCCAATTGCTTTTCCTTTTGCGCATCATACGATGCCAATAACAGGTGGAAAGGCTTACTCTGAGTTGATTGAGTTGCCTTACAAACGATTGCCGGGCTTTCAAAAGATAGAACGAAATGATGTCGTTGTCTTTAATTTCCCTGCAGGTGATACAGTAGCCTTGGAAAACCAGAATGCAAGTTACTATGACCTGGTCAGAGCCTATGGCTGGCAGACCGTTAATTCGCAGTTTACCATTCAGGCCCGGCCAATAGATAAACGTGAAAATTATATCAAGCGGTGCGTCGGATTGCCCGGAGATAAGATTTCAATGAAGGATGCTAAGCTCTTTATCAATGATCAACCGGGATTTGATCCGCCTGAAAGCCAGTTGAATTATTATGTGTTGACAGATGGTACGCCATTGGATATGGAACGTCTACGTGAATTACGTATCGAAGGTGGTGGATCTGATCAGCAACCAGGTGTATATGAGCTGTATATGACAGATGATGAGGTCGCACTTGTGAAGTCATGGTCAAATGTAAAGGAAATCAGAAGAAGTCCAGCTGGTGAGGGTGCTTATCCGTACGATCCTCAGTATAAGTGGGATTTTGATAACTTTGGACCTATCTTGATTCCGAAAAAAGGCTGGACTGTTGCTTTGAATGCTCAGACCTTACCAATCTATGAGCGCGCCATTCGCGTTTATGAAAATAACAAATTGGAGAAACGTACCGATGGTATCTACATCAACGATGTTAAAGCGGATAACTATACCTTTAAAATGGACTATTTCTGGATGATGGGAGATAACCGTCACAATTCCCTGGATTCAAGAGGATGGGGATTTGTGCCTGAAGACCATATTGTAGGTAAAGCATTGTTCACCTGGATGAGCTGGGATGAAATAGGTTCGGGACTGACTAAAATCCGTTGGAACCGTATATTTAAAGGAATTCACTAATAGTCACTATAACGAAGAAATCATTTTCTTTTTATAGCGGACGTGAGTCAAAAAAAGGGCTTTCCCACAGGAAAGCCTTTTTTATTTGCAATATTTATTGTTTAAGGCATCAAGCCTTCGTCGTATCGTTTATTTTAGACAGGTCAAATAACGTTTGATTGTTTCCTCAAGTCCAAGGTATAGGGCATCTGAAATCAAGGCATGTCCAATGCTCACTTCCAGTAATTCAGGTATATGTTGATTGAAATACTGGAGATTGTTTAAATCTAGGTCATGGCCTGCATTTAAACCTAAGCCAACCTCGCGTGCTTTTAATGCGGCTTTGAAGTAAGGTCTGATGGCGGCTTCTTTATCAAAGCCATATTCGCTGGCAAAACCTTCGGTATATAACTCTATCCGATCTGTCCCCGTTTCTGCTGCCGCTTCGACCATTTCCTCCACGGGATCTACAAAGATTGATACACGGATGCCAGCATCTTTGAACAATTGGCACATATCCTGTAGATAGGCTTTGTTTTTGATGGTGTCCCAGCCGTGATTGGAAGTCAGCTGGCCTTCGGTATCAGGAACCAAGGTTACCTGAGCAGGTTTGTTGGCCAGTACAAGGTCAATAAATTTCTGCTCCTGGCAATTACCCTCGATATTGAGTTCGGTCTGAATTTCGGCTTTTAAGTCAAATACATCCTGATAGCGGATATGCCTTTCGTCTGGCCTTGGGTGTACAGTGATGCCTTGTGCCCCAAAACGTTCACAGGCTAATGCAGCAGCTACGAGATTGGGGTTATTACCCCCTCTGGAGTTTCTGAGCGTTGCAATTTTATTGATATTTACTGAAAGTCTAGTCATTTTCCTGTATGTTATACGGTAAAAATACGAATAATATCTATTTTTTTTTAACTTGCATATATGGATGGAATCGATTATAGCTTGTTTAGTGGCTTTCGCCTATTGGACGTTATCGATATTATATTGGTGGCGATTATTATCTACTATATCTATAGTCTGATTCGGGGTACCATTGCCGTGAATATCTTGATCGGCGTTGCCTTGTTTTATGGGGTCTATATCGTTGTCAAACAGATGCACATGCGTCTATTGACCGAAATATTTGGTGGATTTATATCTGTAGGATCCATTGCGCTTATTGTGGTATTCCAACAGGAAATCAGACGCTTTTTGCTTCATGTGGGTAAGAATATATCGATGAAGCGAAAAAAGGTTTTCTGGTCCTTTTTAGGGAATAAGAAAGCTATACAGAAGGACCTGACGGAGGATTTAAGGCCGGTTGTGGAAGCCTGCAGAAGTATGTCGCGTACACGAACCGGGGCACTTTTGGTTTTCTCAAAATATTTTGATGAGGAATATTATCAGAGCAGTGGTGAGTATATCGATGCACATATTTCAAAACGTCTTATTGAGAGTATATTTCATAAAAATAGCCCCCTGCATGATGGGGCGGTCGTGATTGTCGATTTCAAGATTATGACGGCTTCCTGTGTACTGCCATTGTCAGATAGTGAGGATTTACCACTACAATTTGGCTTGCGGCACCGTGCGGCAATTGGGGTGACCGAAATCTCCGATGCCATAGCGGTCATTGTCTCCGAGGAAACTGGGGAAATCTCTTTCGCAAAGGACGGTAATGTGAACATGAATGTTTCGCCCGAAGAACTAGAACAACTGCTAAAAGATGAGTTATAAAAATGAAGTTGGGCAAAAGTAAATAGGAGGGTCTGCGCATTGGATATTCGAAAAGAGCGGGGAGAGGCATAGGAAAGAAATTAACAAAAAATGGGGGTATCCAAAAAGTCGGATACCCCCATTTTCGTTATAGAGTTTTCAATGCGTTATTTTTTTGCAGCATTGATTATTTGTGTATTCAATTTGATGTATTCGCTATTTTTACCTTCAGTAGCGACCTCAACTCCTTTCGTCGCGGTTTCTATAGCGCCTTTTTTATCGCCGGCTTTTAATTGTGCTTTTGCTTTCCAGTATAATACGTGGGCAGCCTTAGGCTGTGCTTTGGCCGCTTCGTCAAACCAGGTTAATGCTTTATTTTGATCCAGATTGTTGTTGAAATAATATTGGGCAGCGGCGAAATAAGGTTTTTTCTCACCTTTCATGGCTTCATCAATGGAAGCGATAATTTTTGCCTGTTGATTGACTTTAAGATCAACTTTTATTGCTGTTTTCTCCCATGCAAGAGTTAATACGGCATCTGTCGGTGTAACGTTGTCGAAAGAGATCGTAAATGTTTCGACCGGAGAGCTCAAGTTTTGCGGTTTCACATTGAAACGAAATGCATCTTCAGATTGATTGTAGGTGTAGGCACCCCATTGCTTGGTATTCTTGCTAATAATAACAGTCCATTCATTCTTATTAGGAATGGTAAATAATGCATAGGTTCCCGCAGTGAGTTTGTGTCCATTTAGGCTAACATCGCCTTCAAATGTTAAGGTTGTGTTGGTATTGGCACCTGTACGCCATACTTCATTGTAAGGTACGAGTTCACCAAAAATCTTACGGCCGTTCATGCTTGGACGACTATAGTTTAGAGTTACATTTTCAATCCCTAATCCCTGTGTGATTGTTTGAGCACTACTTGCTGCAGGTAGTTTTAACTGAGCAAAGGATTCATTTGCAGTAAACATCAGGGCTGCTGCAAAGGCAATGGCAAAGAATTTCTTTTTCATTTGTTCGATAATTACATTGTGAGCTTGTTTGCTCGATTATTTATGAATATAGAATTTTGCGAATTAATGGTTGAGGCTCATTTATTTCGGATGAGGCACTCTACATCATGGCATGTGGAATGAACCCTGTTACAATCGAACGAAGATTCATCACTTAAAAATAGGAAGAATTTCACAAAAAAGGGCATCTATTTTTTAGATGCCCTTTCGTTATACCAATATTTCGTTTTGATATTAATTTTCTTTTCCGATTTTGTGTCCTTTCGTAGCAAAGAACAAGATATATAAGTACGCTGGAACCATTGCAAAGAGAAATGCATGTTGAAAATCAACATGTAAGGTGTCTTTCAGATAACCATAAATCAAAGGCCATATTGCTCCTCCGGCAATACCCATAATCATAATACCAGATCCTGTTTTTGTAAATCGTCCCAGTCCTTTAATTCCTAGTGGGAAAATAGCTGGCCACATCAATGCATTTGCGATACCTAATAAGGCAACAAAGATATAGGACGTAAGACCTGTAGAAAATGCAGAAATTGCAGTGAATGTAATTCCGACAATTGTACAAATACGCAAAGCTGTCTGTTGCGATACAAATTTTGGAATAGAAATAATACCAATAAAATAACCAACAAGCATGCAGACAAGCGTGAAAGTTGTACCATATTTAACAAAAAATGGGGGTAATGACAATAATCGTCCATAAGTTCCGATGATGTCACCCGCCATCACTTCCACTGCTACACAGAAGAAAATAGCGAGAAATCCTAAAAATAGATGTGGAAATTGGAATATACTTGTCTTTTTTGTGATTGTTACAGCAGCTTCATCTGTTGTTTCTTCTTCCTTATTAACATCCACCTCTGGCATTTTTACGGCGAATACGACAATAGCTAGAATCGCAACACCAATGGCTACACCAATATAGGGACCGTGAAGTCTCTCCGATAATTCAGCTAGTAAAGCATCGTGCTCTGCACCAGCTTTAAGTTCTTTGATTTTGCTGGAAATATTGTCGTAATCTTTTAATAGAATGCTTCCCAAAACCACTGGTACAATCATACCTGCTGTTTTATTGAAAATCCCTACAATAGAGATCCGTTGGGCTGCACTTTCTATTGGTCCGATGATACTGAGGTATGGATTGATCGCGGTCTGCAATAGTGCCATACCTGAAGCTTGAACAAAGATTGCAACAAGGAAGAGCTGATAGCTTAGGTTTGATGCGGCCGGAATAATAATAAGCGCACCAATAATAATTAAGACCAAACTCGCAACAAGGCCATTTTTAAAACCTATTTTACCTAAAATCCATGAACTCGGCAATGCAAGGAAAAAATAGGCGATATACGATGCAAAAAGGATTAAAAACGCTTGCGTATCTGTCTCCAAATTAAATGCCAATCGTACAAATGGAATCAATGCCCCATTGGCCCAGGTGATATACCCCAGAATAAAAAATAATGCACAGCAAATAAGCATAGGGACTATCGCTGTTTTACCCGAATTAGGATTAGTGGTCATTTTTTTAATTATATTTAGTTAAGTTATCGTTCACGGATTGGAAACCAGTCAAAAAAACAGCTTTAGACAAACGATTGCATGCTATTTTTGTTGATTTTTAAAATATCCATCTTACAAGACTACTTAATTTTCTTGAATATCGGAAATAAATAAAGGGGTATTTTGATAATTATTTGGCAAAAAAAAGAAGAATAAATTGTGAAAATTATCCTTCTTTAGTTGCAAATATTGTTGATTTCGAATTACATGGGATTGATAAATCGAGTTAGCAGACTGCGGTTTACTTTGGTACAATAGCTACTGTAAGTCTTGAGATACAATTCAATTTATTGAAGCGATCGTACATTTTTATCTCCCAGATGTGGGTTGACCGACCAATATGTATCGGGCTACATTTTGCTGTGATAACTCCACTACTTACCGGGCGGATGTGATTTGCGTTCACTTCGAGTCCTACCCCCCGGTATTTGTCGGGGTCAACCACCAAATTGGACGCAATACTCCCTAAAGATTCTGCCAGGACTACTGAGGCGCCACCATGCAGAATGCCATGGGGTTGTTTCACATTATCTGTGACCGGCATGGTTGCTGTAATACTGTTATCATCTATTTCGGTTGCCTTGATTTCCAATAAACCCGAGAGGTATTTATTGAAAAAGACATTTATTTCCTCAATGTTGTAAGGCTGAAACCAAATTTTTGACATCGTCTGAATTTAAATAACGTTCTTGAATGATAATGCGGTGATGATTGAGGTGCCCGGCAATCACATACAATAATGCTTTGACACTCGTGAGCCGCTCTGAGGCCATGCCCTTGCGTTCTAATTCTGCGTCGTTAAAGCTGTTGAACAACATTAAGTTGGCTTTGCGTAGGTAAGTAAATTCCTTACTTAGACTTTCCAAAGTACGGTCATTGTAACGGGAATATTGAATAAGGTAGTCCTGGTCATACCCTGCGAGCTCTTTGAGATCGTTGCGCGAAAAACGTAAAGCACGGTAGGCCATGATACGCTCATTGTCGATAACATGTCCGACGACCTCTTTGATTGTCCATTTATCTTCGGCATATTTGAAATTGCCTCTTTCTTCTGGAATAGCATCCAGAAATGCAGGAAAGGAGAGCGTCTGTTCTTCCAATGCATCTAATACGTTATCGACTACAGTCTCAATATAGGGCGCGTATACTGCCGGATATTCGTCAGATTTGAGTGGCTTCATATTTTAAGTTGCTTTTTAAGATTATTCGAAATGTTGTTCCTTTACCTATTTCAGATTCTTTAACAAAGATTTGTCCTTGATGATATCGTACCATTCGTTTGGTTAGGCTCAGGCCAAGTCCCCAACCTCTTTTGCGTGTTGTAAAACCTGGCTGGAAGACAGATTCAAAATTTAACCTTGGAATTCCTTTGCCCGTATCACTAATGTCTATAAAAATTTCTTCTTTCGCAATATTTTCTGAAATATTAACAGTTATCTTTCCCTCTGTACCAATAGCATTTACCCCGTTTTTTAATAAATTTTCAATGATCCAATCGAAGAGTGGAATATTAAGTTTGGCCTCCACATGTGTATCTCCATGTAATTCGAATATGATCTTGTTGCTGGTCCGTATTCGGAAATAATCCATGTAATTTTTGATGACCTTATAGAGGTTGTGATTGGTTAAGACGGGGGTTGACCCTATTTTCGAAAAACGATCAGCCACGATTTCTAATCTTTTAATATCGTTTTCCATTTCATTGAGCGTATCGTCTTCTTCGGCGTCAAATTTGATCCGAATAAGCTCCAGCCAGCCCATTAATGAAGATATCGGGGTGCCCAGCTGATGGGCGGCTTCTTTTGTCAGTCCCACCCAGACTAGATTCTGCTCGGATTTTCGAATAGAATTGAAAACTGTATAAGCAATAATAAGGAAGAGGGCGATCAGCGATAGTTGGACATAGGGGAATACACGCAATTGTTGCAAAAACCAGGAATCTTTGTAGTAAACATGCCATTTTTGACCATTTTCCAATTCCAAGGTAATGGGGGGATGACTCTTCTTCATAAAGGCAAGCTGTTTCTGGAAATAAGCGGGGTCATAATCCAGGTTGTTTGTAACACTGTCGTCATGGATCGGCTTAATATTGGTCTTGGTGGAATCCAGATTGCGCCAGAAAATAATATCGTTTTTATCGTCTGTAATAATTGCCGGCAAATTTAAGCTATCCCTGACAGCATAGATGAATGTAATGAATTCATCGTCGACATCTGGCATGGTCATAATATTTTTGGTGCTCATGGCCCATACTTCGGCTTTTGAACGTTCGGCGTGGGCAAGATTTCGGACAAGGTAATTGGTGTAAACCAATGATGCGATGGCAATGATTGCCGCAAAGATGAGTAAAATAAATTTCCAGCGTTGTTGGCTTATCTGAGAGGGTTTCATGATTCCTTATTTGTGTACTCTATTGCAAATTAATGAATAAATGTCTGTTTTCTGCACTTTTATTTCACCTTAGAAGTTATCCTGTTATCCAAATCAAAAATTTTGTGGTAATTTTGCGGCATGAGTTCAGAAAGAAGAGTAAGAGTGCGATTTGCACCGAGTCCTACTGGTGGTCTGCACCTTGGAGGCGTACGTACAGCTTTGTTTAATTTTCTCTATGCACGTCAGCATCAGGGAGATTTTATTTTACGTGTCGAGGATACGGATCAAACTCGTTTTGTCCCAGGAGCCGAGGAGTATATCAACGAATGTTTAGCTTGGTGTGGCCTGACTCCAGATGAAAGTCCGTTGCAAGGTGGTCAATATGGCCCTTACCGTCAAAGTGAACGAAAACCGTCTTACCGCAAATATGCTGAACAGTTGATCGCGAATGGTTACGCTTATTATGCGTTTGATACAGCAGAGGAATTGGAAGAGCAACGGAAGCTACAACCTAACTTCCGCTATAGCCATGAAAATAGGTTGAAATTGCGTAATTCTTTGAGCCTGAGTGAGACCGAAACTCAACAATTATTGGAGGCGGGAACACCGCATACAATCCGAATAAAGATTCCAACGGATGAAACGTTGTCTTTCACAGATATGATCCGTGGGAAAGTCGCTTTTGATACCAATCTTGTCGATGATAAGGTTTTGCTTAAAGCAGATGGAATGCCAACATATCACTTAGCCGTGGTTGTGGATGATAAGGCGATGGAGATCTCGCATGTTTTCCGTGGTGAAGAATGGTTGCCTTCTGCGCCGATTCATATTCTATTGTGGGAATACCTGGGATGGGCGGATAGTATGCCACAATGGGCACATCTCCCGTTAATCCTTAAGCCTGATGGTAATGGAAAATTAAGTAAACGTGATGGAGACCGTCTAGGATTCCCTGTATATGCCATGAATTGGACGGATGCCAAGTCTGGCGATACAACCAAAGGGTTCCGTGAGATGGGATTCTTGCCAGAAGCTTTTGTCAATATGCTTGGTGTATTGGGCTGGAATGATGGTACAGAACAAGAACTATTCTCTTTGGAGGAGTTAACCCAGAAATTCAGTGTCGATCGCATCAGCAAAGCTGGAGCAAAATTTGATTTTGAGAAGGCAAAATGGTTCAATCACGAATGGATTAAACGTTCTTCAAGCGATTCTTTATTGCCTCAGATCAAGGATGTATTGACTCACCATCAGGTAGCAGCTGAGGAGAGTTATGTAAACCGTGTCCTGACAGCCGTCAAAGAGCGTTTAACCTTTGTTGAGGATTTCTGGACCCAAGCTTCTTTCTTTTTTGTACAACCCGTTGAATACGACCTGAATGCGGTAAAACCAAAATGGTCTGTTGAAAAGACAGTATTCTTTGAAAATATGATGACATCATTTGAAAGATTTACGGAATGGAAAGCGGCGGAGCTTGAGTCATTCTTTAAAGAAGCAATTCAAAATTCGGGAATGAAGATGGGGGAATTGATGATGCCATTCCGGATTATGCTGGTAGGCGGTAAATTTGGCCCTGATGTATTCCAAATTGTTGAGTTACTTGGTCAAGGCGAAGTCATTGAACGTATAAAGAAAGCACTTCAAGAATTTGACGCTTAAACACTAATATATAAGAAAAAAAGCTGTTGCAATAGGTTGCAACAGCTTTTTTTATAGGTATGGAATCCTCAATCGCATGAACAGTGCTTTAGCCGGGGCAAATAGAAAAATGATCAGCGTGATGAATGCCCCCAATATCCCTAGATAGGTAAATATCTCCATATTACTGATCAGAGATGCCTGTTGACTAAGTGTTGCATGTAGACTTTTGCTGGCGAGATTAGTTGCCAATTGATCACTGGATGTCCCCACGTATTTTTCGACCAAAGCACTCCAATAGGCGACTGTGATCGGATTCTCCGTATTTAAGTGCTGTTCGATCTGGATGAAATGTTTTTGATTTAAGGTGTAAGTGATGTTCTGAATCAGCGCAAAACCAATATTGGTACTCCAGAATCTAACGGACGTGCCCATTAAACCTGCATTGCCCGCATGATGTGGAGCAACCCCTGTTATAATATAGATCACAAGTGGCGTAAAGAGCCAGCCTTGTCCGATTCCCTGAATAAATAGTGGTAGGCCAATAACCCAAACTGTGGTATCGGGATAGAACGTGGGGACAAACAAAAAGCAGGATGTTGTCAACAGCAGGAACCCCAGTCCGAAAATGTATTTCGGTGATACATCGCGCAATAACAGTATGCCTGAGCCACCTACTCCCACTATGGTCCCCAATACATTAATGTATTGGATGTCGATAATGTAATGCCAGGGCCACCGCCAAACATTGGACATGACAGTGTAGACATTATTGAGACTGCTCCGGATCAGATAAAATAGAAAAAATAGGATAACGCCAAAAATAACGTTCTTATAACTCAAAATTTCAAAATGAAACAGTGGTCGTCTTACGAGATATTGTTTGATCACAAAAAGCGCCCCGAAAATTAGGAAAAGTGCGAGATTAATTGTGATTGTGTTATGTTCGAACCAATAATATTTACGGCCATAGATCAATACATATGCACCACAGCTTAACGAAAGCAGTAGAAAGAGACAGCTGGCCAGATCCAATTGATAAAGTGGAAATTTTCGGCTTAATCTGTTATTATTCAAGAGAAGCAAAGCAATCGCAACGACCATCAAATGCCAATAGAGCACAACATGGATCATATCTTCCCAACCATAATCCATAATACTTTCTTTTAAGAGGGATGTTGTTATTGTTCCGCCTGTTAGCATAAAAGTATACAAGAAGAAATAGGCAATGGTACGGCTTTTGGAATGTCTGATCTGCATCATCAGCAAGGGAAGAAAACAGGCGCCTTCAAGTACACAGAAAATACCCTCAATCACTCGGAGCACGGCAATGAGGAAGGAATCTCTGGTCATAGAAATGGCTAATAAAATAAGGATGGATACTGTACAGGTCAGCAGGATATATGTCCTTACCCGAAAGAAGGCAAATAGCCGTTGAAATATCAATAGCGCTACGACAATAGCACCATACATCAACGAAAGAAAATACTGAATATCTTCTATTTCGATCGCTAATGTGGAAGCTGTAAAAGCTGTATTGGAATGAAAAAGGGACATTAACATAAGATGCGGAAACATGGCCAAAATCATCATAGGAAGTTTAATCCATTCGGGCACCCACTTATAATATAAAGATGTGTTTGAACTCATGAATAATTAAGATTGGTGGGCTGCATGAACCACAACATTCATTCCAGCACGTAGTTTTGTTAGATCCTGCTGTGGAGAGAATATAATTTTGATCGGTATGCGCTGTTCGATTTTAACGAAGTTTCCGGTTGCGTTATCCTGAGGTATGGCCGAAAATTTAGACCCCGAGGCTGGAGAAAAAGAATGAATGATGCCTTTGAGATGTAAATTTGGAAAGGCATCTACTTGTATATTCACCTCGGTACCTTCGGCGAGATTCGCTAGTTGGGTCTCTCTAAAATTCGCATTTATCCATTTCTCTTCGCTGACAACATTGACTAAAGTTTGTCCTTCTTTAACAAATTGTCCGGGTTGGATTGTTCTTTTCCCAACAAAACCGTCGTAAGGTGCAGTCACTATCGTATAGGAAAGGATGACCTCAGCATTGTTTTTTGCAGCTTTTTTGATATCAATATTTGCTCTGGCAGGTAGCTCGTTGGCTTTTTCTTTGCTTGTATTTAATTGTGCAGCGTTGTATTCTTCCTGTATGGCATTGAGTTGCGCCAAAGAAATTTCATATACAGCCTTGGCGTTATCGTATTGTTGTTTGGCCACAGCATCTGCTTCAAACAAATTTTTAAATCGTCTATAATCTTGTTCCGTTTGCCATACACTCACTTTGGCAGCTTCTAATTTTGCTTTTTGGACAGAAATACTATTGGCGGTGACATTTGTGCTTTTGACAAACACTTCGGCATTCCGCTGACTACTTCGAAGTTCGGCATTCGCCATATCTACTTTGGTCTGATACTCGCTGGCATCGATGAGCAATAAGGTGTCACCACGATGTACATATTGATTTTCTTCAAATCTGACTTCTTTCACAAAGCCCGCTATTCGACTTGCAACTGGTGTAACATACTGATCTATCTGTGCATCGTTTGTCGTTACGTGCTGACTAGTAAATAGTAGATGTCTACCCAAAATGCCGATCCCTACAAGCAGTAAGATCGCGGCAAATACAACTAAAACTTTATTAAATCCCTTTGTTTTATCTTTATTTTCTTCTTTACCCATTATTGTTTTTATGAATATTTAATTGCTTTTTCATCCATTCTCCAGATGATCTACCCGTTAAGGTATGGGTGATTTGCATCTAAGGTTTCAACCAGCAATTTCCAAAATAAGATGACAAATTGTTCTTGAATCGAGACTGCCCTGATGCGCTCTATAGGATACTTCTCGTAAGCAAGGAGTGAAACTGTGTACAAAGATACTGCTGTAGATGGGAGTTAGTTTTGTATAGTCGGACGGATATTTGTTCATTTGCGCCAGATTGCAAAAAAATGTAATTTTAAATTATGGAGCAGGAACAACTAGGGGCTATTGATGACGATCAATACGACTTTTATGTGTGTCATACACATGTAGATCGGATTGATTCCCGTGAATATATACATCGGAAAGCACGTTTACTTTATGCGGATGGTGGTATCATACATATATTTACTGCCACGAAACATTGGTATTTGCCGGGGCGGTTTTACATGTGGATTCCCGCCAATACTGCATATCATCTGGAAAGTTCCAGTTCTCATATTCACTTGTATAGCTTTTACTTTAAAGAACAGGAGGGAGTTCACCCGGTTCTGTTGGATCCCAATATATTTTTAAGCAATGACCTGATGCGTGAGATGTTTTTGTTTGCGAAGAATTGGGAAGGGGGGATCAGTAGAAAGACCAGCTATTCAAGGTATTGTTTACTCAGGGCGATGATGGCTATTATTCCGGAGATGAGTCGGCCGATAGATGCATTTCCTATGCAACATCCTTATCCTAAAAGCGAAAAGCTTCGGCGTATCGCTCGATATTTAAACATGCATATTGATCAAGCCTTTACTATCGAACAAGTGGCGGCGCAGTTTGGAATGAGCAGTAGATCCCTTTCACGACTTTTTAAGGAAGACATGGGCATCAGCTATATCCGGTTTTTAAGAGCTATACGCATTGCAAAAGCTTTGGAGCTGATGGCTGAAAATACCTATTCTATCCTAGAAATCGCTATGCGGATTGGCTACAACGAATTATCATCTTTCAGTAACATCTTTACGCGTGTAACGGGTATTCGTCCTTCGGTTTATATGTCGAAAATTAATGAATACAAGAATTGATTGCTTTAGATTATGCCAAAAGCTCGTGCAAATCTTCCTGAGAAAGTGATTTTATAAAACTTTCTTCTGTTGTAATGAGGCTTTGTGCAATGGATTTCTTGCGGTTCTGTAGCGCCAATATTTTCTCCTCTACGGTGTCCTTACTGATAAATTTATAGATAAATACATTCCGTGTCTGTCCAATACGATGTGAACGGTCAACGGCTTGTTGTTCTACCGCAGGATTCCACCATGGATCTAGTATAAAGACATAATCCGCTTCAATCAGGTTGAGCCCTACACCACCAGCTTTGATCGATATTAAGAACAATTTGGTGTTATTGTTTTTGCGGAATTGACTCACCGCTTCATCGCGGTTTTTGGTGCCTCCATCCAGGTAGGCATAGTTTGTCCCTTTCTTATCAAAATATTGCCTGAAGATATTGAGCTGTTTGACAAACTGGGAGAAAATAAGAACCTTATTTCCTCGTTGCATCACCATTTCAAGGGTCTCAATGACGGCGTCAAATTTTCCCGAATCACCCAAAAAGTCCTCGTCGACCATTCTAGGGTGATTGGCGAGCTGGCGAAGTTTGGTCAGTCCCTGTAATAGTGCAATCTGCGTTGATTTTGGTTTGTTGTCTAATTGTCCATCAAGAATGGCATTGCGATACTCAGATTTGACCTTCTCATAAAGTTCCGATTGTTTATCGGTCATTTCACAATAGAGCACTTGTTCTGTTTTGGGCGGCAGTTCCTTTGCGACCTGATCTTTTGTACGTCTTAGAATGAAAGGTTTGACAATCGCCTGAAGGCGTTGCGCTTTTTCTTCATCCTTTTTCTTTTCAATGGGCTGTACAAACTCTTTTTGAAAGTAGGTGTAACTTCCCAATAAACCGGGATTGGTAAAGTGCATTTGTGCCCAAAGATCAGAAACAGAGTTTTCTACGGGTGTTCCGCTTAAAGCCAGTTTATTTTTGCTCTTCAGACTTTTTATGGCCTTAAAGGATTTTGATGTCGGATTTTTAATATTCTGGCTTTCATCCAAGATGATATAATTAAAATAGAAGCTATTCAATATATCTTCATCAATACGTGCAATGCCGTAGGTGGTGATAATTAGATCGTATTTGGAGAACAGTGAGGCATCTTTGATGCGATTGTTTCCCGTGTGCAGATGGATTTTGAGCTGGGGAGCAAATTGATGTGCTTCTTTCTGCCAGTTGTAAACAAGTGAGGTCGGCAATACCAGGAGTGATGTATGTATTTCCTGCTGATCGACAATCTGTTCTTTTTGTTGTTGCAATAAGGCTAAGGTTTGTATGGTTTTACCCAATCCCATGTCATCTGCGAGACAGCCCCCAAATTTATATTGTTTCAGAAAGTTGAACCAGTTATATCCTGCTTTCTGATAAGGCCGGAGATTACCTTTGAAGTGCTTTGGCTCCGGAATATCTTCAATTTCTTCGAATGTAGCAAGATTTTGCAATTTACGATTGAAAACCAATTTGGTGTGTTCGCTGATCTCAAAGAGAAGGCCGATATGAACTTTGTTTAATTTAAGCTCATGTCTGTCGGCAGAAAACTGAAAGAGGTGATTGTATTGTGCAAACCATTCTTCGGGGATCATGGCGATTTCACCATTTGGCAGGGTAAATTCTTTGATATTGTTTAGAATATGATTTCTTAACTGAATAAAAGGAATTTCGTAGGGGCCGAATTTAGCGATAGCGCTGATATCGAACCAGTCATTATCCTCATCAATAGCGATGTCCAATGAGGTATGTCCGATGAAAAAGCGTTTTTGTTCACTGTTTTGTATAATTTGAAATCCCAGGGTCTTTATTTGTTCCTGATGATTATTTATCCAATCAAATATTGAAATGCGTTTTCCGGATTGAATAGATGGCGCTAGTAATCCAAGTTGGCGATCCAGATCCTCAAGGCCCAGGGCTTTAAGATTCTCCTGCTGTTGTTCCTCCCATTGTAAAGATCGTTTGACCCGATGGAAGATATACTGGTCCTTCTCCTCATTATACTCCATTCGGACGGTCACTTTATTTTCCGCCCCTGCGGTGAATGTGTGGGGACCATATTTGAATTGCAGCTGTAATTGCGAAGCTCCATCTTCAACGTAGATCAAATGAAGTAAAGGGATTGCTTGGTGTTGATGTGTCTGTATTTCAAAACCCTCGGCATAAACATGGTAGCGTTCGATCAATCCACAGACAAAAGTTTCAAAATATTTTTTTTCGGTACTTCTTCCAACAGAAATGTATCGTTTATTGAGAAAGGGACTCAATTTTTTTCCTTCCAGGGCCTGATCAAAATAGTATAGTGTATTGTTTAAAATTAGCCATGCCTGTGCATTGGTTAATACAATGGCATTTTTAAACATAAACTCCAAGCGCTGGTTTTCGTACTTTATAGTTGGGAAGTAACGTGTTTCTTCTTCGGTTCGGCGAAAGTGAAATAAGATAGAGGCCGCTGATGTTGCGCGTTTAATTTCCTGATCTGCTGGATAACCATCTTTACTCATCATGAAAAGAGGTTTATCTCCGATAGACTCAAAGAATTGAATCATCTTTTCATCAATCTTTGGGCGTAACAGGTCATAGAGTTTTTTGTCAAAAACTTTAGAGAAAAAGTCTACAGGTCTAATTGCTTTTTTATAGTACTTTTTGATGAGGTTGGTCTGTTCGATATCGTCGAGCAGTCGAATGAGCTTGTAGTCTACCTCATCCAATTCTGCAGCATAGGCATCTACAGTATTGCTAAATATACGTTGATATCGTAATGAGTAAGTCCCATTGGGATTGAGTTTGACCATGTGTGGCTCAATGAGATAGCCAAGATAGGGATGCTCACAGATAGAATAAACGATTTTATATACTGGAAATGACTTTGACTGTTGCATTAAAAATAGCGGACCTTGTAAATAAAGGTATCTAATATACAATAAAATATACCATTAATCACAATTTGCCGGACGAAAATTAAAAAAATATAGCTAGCTGAAGTTGTGTATAAAAGTTCAGGTAAATATAGAGAGCCTATTTATACACTTGAACGTATCAATGGGCAATATCTCTATCTAATGATTAAAAAATGCCTTCAAAAACAAATTGTGCTGGGCCTTTGAGGAAGACATCTGTAAAATTGTGTCCGTCTTTATGAAAGGAGACATAGAGTTGGCCGCCCAATACGCGAATTGGAATATTGATATCGCCTTGAAGATCTGCTTGTAGCGCCACAGCCATCGCTGCTGCAGTAGCACCTGTGCCACAGGCATAAGTTTCGTCTTCTACACCACGCTCAAATGTGCGGAGGAAATAACCATCTTCTTCTTTTTCTATAAAATTGACGTTGATACCTTCTTTGGCATAGGTCGCATTGTTGCGGATCGAAAAGCCGTCCTGGAAAACATTTTTCTCTTTCAGGTTTGTAACGAAGGAAACATAATGGGGGGAGCCGGTCTGCAAGATGTAAGCATCGTCGTCGCGACCAAATTCGCTGACATCAATCATTTGTAGATTGACGAGCTCGGGTGATAAGGAAGCATGATGTATACCGTCTACTGCCAAAAAGGCAGTTTTGTCAGTGATAATCCCTAAGTCATGTGCAAATGCCACGATACAACGTCCGCCATTGCCACACATGCTGCCCTCGCGTCCATCTGCATTGTAATAGATCATCTCAAAGTCGTAATTTTCTTTGTTTTGGAGCAGCATAAGCCCATCTGCACCAATACCAAATCTGCGGTCACAAAGGCTTTTGACCAGTGCTTCATCTGCACGGTTAAATGAATTGTTGCGATTGTCCACTAAAATGAAATCATTTCCCGCTCCTTGATATTTTGAAAATCTTACTTTCGATGCCATTATGTTGATTTGTAGTAACAAAAATACGTTTTTTTGTTACAAAAATCCGGCAGAAAGTTAAGATTTGTTAAAATTATTGCATTTGTCTAGCAATTAACATTTTTTAACGTGTCGGATTTTCCGAAGGCCTTGAAATGGTATTACATTTGAACATATCCGAATAAAATCGGTAATTTTAAGAGCAAAAATTATCAGCTTATATTAAGACAATTTAAAATATAGATAAGTTTATGAATAAGGTCGGTTTAACGCTATTAACAGCTGTTTTCGGTGGAGCAGTAGCATTAGGTGGTTACAAGCTTATTGAGAATAAGAAATTAGATGGCATGTCTTTCGAAGAGAAACAGAAAGTTTATTTTGCCAATAATCCTACAGGTGTGATGTCTTCCACAGGTAATCCTGATTTTACACAAGCTTCTGCTGCGGTAGCTCCAGGTGTGGTACATATTAAGACAACATATAGTAGAAAGGGTTCCCAACAATCGCAGGGATCTCCTTTTGATATGTTTGAAGAATTTTTCGGTATGCCGCAGGGTGGTGGACGCCGTCAGATGCAGGCACAACCAGTTCAGGCATCGGGATCAGGTGTTATTATTTCGGATGACGGTTACATCGTTACCAATAACCACGTGGTGGAGGATGCGGATAAGATCGAGGTGGTACTGACAGACAAACGTACATTTGAAGCAAAATTGATCGGACGTGATCCCAATACGGATATTGCATTATTGAAAGTTGCAGGCAAAGGTCTTCCGGTTGTAAAAATGGGTAATTCGGATAATGTCAATGTTGGTGAATGGGTATTGGCGTTTGGTTAC